>JBEKYD010000229.1:0-12503 GCA_049511335.1 Bryobacteraceae bacterium
CCGGCTTCGCTCAGGGCTCCACGCCAATCCCCTGGTGGGACGGACGCCCCCTGGCCTTGCGGTTCCGGTAGACAGTGCCCCAAAACGTTAGCTCACTAATTACGGCGAAAATTCAGGCTAGCGACTAAACTCGACGAACCCCTCTCGATTGGAGACGAACACGGACGCGAAGGCGCTGGCGGGAAGCAGGTCAGGGCCGAGGCCATGCACGTCGATGCGGACCGCGTCCATGAGGCGATCGCGAGCGCCGGCGAGGGAGAAGCGAACCGTGCAATTTTGCGCGGGGGCAGCGCCACCGTTGGCATCCAACCGAGCCGTAAGGGCACCATCGAGAGTAGGCTTTTCGTACAGGACGACGGCCGAGGAGCCGGAATCCAAGACCAGCTCCCGCGCGCGGCCATCGACTGAGGCGGCGACTACCGGACGGCCGTCCGGGGATCGAAGAGGAACCCGGACACCGGAGCCGGCAGCCGGAGCATCGAGCACGATCCGGCGGTTGCGGTAGTCGAGCAAATAGTCGTGGCGGACGAGCCAGCTTTCCCCCAGGACACCGTCGACACCCGCCTGAAACACGTCACCGATCATTGCTTCCACGGACCGGTCGGAGGCTGAACCAGCGCGGACCTCGTCCAGAATGGCCACGGGAACGCGGCGGACGCCGGCGACGGATGCCTGTTCGACGGCATAGGCGGCCTTGAGATTCAGGCGACGCGCGATTTCCGGGCGGACGATACTCGAGGAGTTGCCGGTATCGATGAGCATCCGGTACAGTCCGGTGCCATTGAGGAAGACATCGTTGAGGATCAGTGCGTGTCCGGCGAGGGAAGCCTTAAGTAGAACGCCTGGTCGGACAGCCCGGTCTTGAGCGGCGGCCGAAACGGTCGCGAGAGTGAAAAGGAAGCATGCAAGTCGCATGCGAGGAGCTTGCGGCTCGCGGCCGGTGATGGTCTTGACGGGACGGTGATTTGTTTACCCGACGGTGGAACGGATTGCTGATAGACATGATGAATTGCTGCATGCCCTTATGTTACTTGGAGATGCGGTAATGCCACAGGGAGCAGGACCAGTGGTTGATGGCGGCGTAGATGTTGCCATCCGGGCTCATCTTTGAAAGCCGTCAAGACCCGAGCGCCTTCCCCGGTCTTGTGAGGTATTGCTGCTACGCAATATAATACTCAACTCGTGAAATCTCGTCAGGAGTCCGCGGCGAGCGCGGCAGGACCGATCATTCGGTTCACCTTCCATATCGGCACTATAGGTCGATGTCTTTCTGGAACGGTATCCTTAGTCAGCCACTGCCCATTCGTACTCCTCGCTGTCGGCCGGTGGCGACAATTTCACTGGGAGTCTCGGAATGGCGGCTATCAGAGCCCGAGTGTAGGGATGTGACGGATGGCGGAATATGTTCTCCGTCGAGTTGAATTCTATTACTCGGCCTTCCGATAGGATCGCGACACGCTCACATATAGAGCCCACCGACAATAGGTCATGGGAAATGAATAGCACGCTCATGTTCAGCTCGCTGTTCAGGCGGGAAAAGAGTTTGAGGATTTCCGACTGAGTCACCGCGTCCAAGGCGCTGGTAGGCTCATCGGCCAGCAGCAGGCGCGGCCTGTGAACAATGGCCATTGCGAGGAGTACCCGCTGCGCTTGGCCTACACTCAACTGGCGCGGGTAACGGTGTAGAAACTCTTCATCGGCGGGCAGGCTCACCCTATCGAGCAGTTCCATCGCTTCGGTGCGGCCGAAAGGTCCGGCATGACGATCTCGATGGGTGCGCCATGCCTCGCGGAGCTGACCCCCGATTCGCATGGCCGGATTCAAGCTGGCGATTGGGCTCTGCAGTACCAGGCCGATTTCCCGCCCTCGTACGCGCCGCATCTCCCGTTCCGAAATCTCCAGCAGGTTGCGACCCCCAAACTGGATCTCGCCCTGCACCGACCCGCCCCGGTGCTGCAACAGCCGCAGCAGCGCCAGCGCCATAGTGCTCTTCCCCGATCCGCTTTCCCCGACCAAGCCGACAATCTCACCCGGTGCGATATCTAACGTGGCGTCGCAGAGTACCGCCGGCCGGCCCGGATAGCTCGCAGTAACCCGCGTGGAAATCAGCGGAGAGCGGTCCATCTATCGAGTCCCTCCCGTAAACACCGGCTTTCGCAGCATTTCAATATTCCAGAATGCCTGCGGCGTCAGAGCCACGGGCGCTGCGTTTTGAACGTCGGGAGAAATCGCAGTCAGCGAGTTCTTGGTCACTAGAAACAGGAACGGCGCCTCGTCCCAAACGATCTGCTGTACTCGGTCGAAAGCGCGCTTTCGCGCCTCGGGGCGCGGGTCGGCGGCCTGTGCCTGCATGAGCTTGTCGATCTCCGCCTCCCAGGGGGTCGCCGGCTGCTTTTGGTTGGGATTCCACTGGTGGTTCGCGGCGGAGCTGAGCCAAACATTCATCTGCGCGCTCGGGTCGAGATCGAAGTTCGTGAGTCCTAGCAGGCAGGACTCGTAATTGAAGGTCCGTGTGATTCGCTCGATGAGGGAAGGAAAATCCAGGGTGACCACATTCAGCCGCATCCCGATGGTTTGCAGATCCTGCTGCAGCATCGATGCGATTCGTTCCCGGTTACGATTGCCGGCATTGGTGATCACCGAGAATTCCACGGCGTGACCCTCGCGGTCGTATAGTTGGCCGCCCCGGAGCCGGAACCCTTCCGACTCCAGCCTCCGCCGCGCCGACGCAACATCGTGCGGATGAGGTTTCAGCGACGCGTTGAACCAGAACCGATTGGCTGGCGATACCGGCCCTTCGGCTGGACGCGCGTGGCCCCGATACACGATTCGGCAGATGTCCAGGCGGTTGATTGCTTCCGAGACCGCACGCCGGAATGCCGTGGATTGGAACCAGTTTTGCTTATACCCCGGAATAGGGGAGGCGGGCACCTGGTTGAACCATATCATTTCGGATTCCAGTGACGCCCCGGCATCCACCACCGAGCGCGGCGCCTGCCGCGACAACTCGTCGAAGGTATCGGGGTCCAGAGAGTCGATCAGGTCTATCTCGCCGCGGCGGAACTTCACCAGCTCGATGTCCCGGTTCTGCTGAATCTCCAGTCGGATCCGATCGATATACGGCAGCCGGATGCCAGTGCCATCCACCTTCCAGTAGTTGGGATTTCGCACGAGTAGGATCTCTGCGCCAGGCTTATGTTCCGCCACAAGATACGGGCCCAGCACGGCCGGGATTTTCTGCTGGGATTTCGCCGGGGTGATTGCCACCTGGTCGAATAGCCGCTCCAGGCCCGCAACTGGCGCGCCAAAGAGGATCGAGACCGTCAGCGGATTGGATATTGTGATCTGGGGTGGAACATCGCTGGACCGGAAGGCGTCCGCTGCGGGGGAGTGAGTTGCCGGATCCATCAGTCGCTTCATGGTGGAAGCTACATCATCGGCTGAGAAGGGCGTACTATCCGAGAACTTCACGTTAGGCCTTAGCGAGAAGCGAATGCGCCGGCCTTGAAGGTCGACTTTCCAGGAGGCGGCCAGTTCCGGTGTCAGTTGCTGGGTCTTGCGGTTGATGCGAATCAGAACTCCGCCGGTGAGATAACGGATCGTTTCGGAGCTTGCGTCTTCGACCAGCAGCGGGTCAAAGGTCTTCGGCTCGGCATGCAGGCAGAACCGGAGTTCGCTAGGGGCCTGAGCGGCGCGGGAAACCACCGCCAATCCGAGCATCGCTATTGCAATCAGGCAGCGTTTCATGTGTGGTACTCCTGAGCCGGTGTTGCCAGTTTGAAGCAGGCCACCGATAACATAACGACGGCCAGTGGCGCGAATCCCTCCGGTTGAAGAGAGAATGGACTTTCGAGGTCGCGCAACAGATTTCCCCAGGTAGGGAAGGGTTCGCTCGCGCTCAACCCCAGTAAGCCTAGGTTCGCTTCCGACAGGATGAACACGGGAATCGTGGTCCATAGCTGCGCCAGCAGGATCGGTTTTAGGTTCGGAATCAGGTGACGCCAAAGAATCCGCAGCTTGCCGCAGCCGCCCGCACTTGCTTGCAGAATGAAATCCGATTCGCGCAGTTTCCGCGTACCCGCCCGGATCACGCGCGCCGGGCCAGCCCAACCTAGCACCGCCAGCAATCCATAAGTCATGATGAGAGAGGCGATCGGCGGCGCGTTCAAGGGCAACAGGGCGCGCGCGGCGAGCAACAGGAACAGCCATGGCAGGGAGAGCATCAGGTCGATAGCCCGCACCGCGCATTTGTCCCAGAATCCGCCGAAATAACCGGCCATGCCGCCCACCATCACCGCCAGCAAGGTTGCGGCGAGTGCCGCCGCGGGAGCCAACACCAGCGAGATGCGAGTGGCAAAGAGGAGTCGCGCCAGCCGATCTCGCCCCAACTCATCTGTGCCCAGCGGAAATGCAGCCGAGGGGCGCGCCCCCGGCAGATCGCGGTACTGCCTGGCGTGAGAATTCGCGGGAGCTACCGCCGAAAGAATCGCGGCAACGAATAACGCCGCCAGAACAATGATGGCCAGCCGTTGCGGCCTTTTCATGTCTGCCGCTCCCGGAAGCTAACCCAGTCGGACACCATATTGCAAGCCTGAGTCATCACCACCACCATCAGAGTGATCGTGACCAGCAACGGCAGGTCGCGAGCCATGGCCGCTTTCCAGGCCAGTTGGCCGATGCCCGGCAGATCGCACAGGGACTCGACCGGAATCGCGGCTCCAAAGGCCATACTGACGCTCACGCCGGCTAGGGCCAGCATTTGCGGCGCGACTGAGGGCAGCACGTGCCTTAGCAGAATCCGCGCATCGCCCAGGCCTTTTGCCCGTGCAGTCACAATGTGCGGCTGTGCATACGCTTCTTCGAGTAGATTCCGTATGTACTCGAAAACCCGCGGGCAGATCACCAGGGCAACCAGCGCGCGCACCGGACCACCCCAATCGAAGACCAGCACCGCCATGGCGGCAGCGGGCAGGGACATCAGGACCTGGTGGAACGATCCCGCTAGCCCGCGGAACAGCCGCGAGCGATACATCACCGAGGGCAAGGCGAGCAGAAATGCCAGAGTCCATCCGCCGGCCATACCGGCAGCCATCAGTTGAAGGGTTACCGGAAATCTTTCCCGGAGTAGTTGCGCGATGGGCCGATTGAGGGAAGGGCTATCTCCCAAGTCCGCGTGCATCGCCATTCGCCCTAACCGGTGGATATAGAACGCTAGGACATCCCGATTGGCCGAGTGCTCCTGTTCGATGGAAGCGCGGCTGGCTTCGCTCAACCGCGGGTCCAGCTCTCGTTCGTCCACCAGGAAACCTGGGCTAACCCGAACCAGAACGGCGGTCAGCAATCCACCCAGCAACACCGTGCCGGCCAGCGCGCCGATTCGCGAAATCAGAAATCTGCAATAAGTCTGCATCGCCTTCGAAGCGCGTGGCGCCGCACTAGAGACAATGTAGCCGTCCATTCGCTCACGCTCCCGGTGTCGAGGGCAGCTGGAGCTGCTGAATTCGGCCCCGGCCCAGATATCGTTCGCGGAAACTGATTTTGCGTGCCGGAACCGTCGCATTCTTGGGCCCGGTTGGCTCAGCATGTGTTTCGTCGGCGCCGTCCCGCTGCTGTCGCGTGCTGGCGCTGAAACTGGCGGCGGCCACCGGAAGTTCCAGCGTGAAGGTCGCGCCCAGTCCTGGTCCATCGCTCTCAGCCCGCAGCGTGCCGCCAAGTTGTTGGGCGGCCAGTGCCCCCGAATGCAGTCCGAAGCCGTGGCCGCCCGTTTTTGTAGTGAAGCCGTGCTGAAAGATCCGCGTCAGGTTTTCCGGCGCCAAACCAACACCATTGTCGCGGACCTCTATGCGCACCCGGTCTTCCCCTTGCCGGCAGATGCTTACGCGGATCAGCTTCTCGGTCTTCCCATGGGCGTCGATGGCCTCTTCAGCGTTGCGTAGCAGATTCAGCAGGATCTGCAAGATGGTATGTTTGTCCACGGCCACGGACGGCACCTCCTCGTGCCCCAGTTCGAGCCGAATACCGCGCCGGTCTAGTCCTGGCCCGACGATACGAATGGCGTCCTCCACCAGTGACTTTAGGGAAACGTTCTCGATCAAGCCGCAGACCTTTCCGTAACTCTGCTGGGTCGCCACAATTTGCTTGATGTGCTCAATGTGCCCGGTGAGCAGTTGCAGTTCTCGCAGCGCCACCTCCCGCTCCTCCGCGAGACAGGCGGCCAGGTTTACGAGGTAAGGCACCACGCGCTTCCCCTTCGGGTCGGTGTTGAAGAAATCGGGCAAATGGCCGGAGTGGTCCTCCAGCATCCGCGCGAGCAGGGCCAGTTTTTCGATTGGTGACTCTCGAATCCGCTCGGCGACGAGGGTGGCGGAGACGTTGACGCTGTTCAGCACGTTCCCAACGTTGTGCAATACGCCGGTAGCAACTTCGGCCATTCCCGCCTGCCGGGACAAGGTCATGAGGCGCTGCTGCGCCGCGGTCAATTGCGCATAGGCCTCTTCGTGGTCTTTAACGTGCTGCTTCTCCTCCTGCAGCCGGCGCAGGTACACGCGATACGAACGGTCGAGCAAATAGATGCCGGGGAACGCCAGGACCGAGTATTCCCAGCCGAAATGCGAATTGCAAACGTGAATTACCCCGACCAGGGCCGCACCGAAAAGGTACTGCGGCCCCGTCCAGAAAAAGTTATCCTGCCAGACAATACGTGTTTTCTTCCTTTCCGTCAGTGCGATAATTTGCGAGACCACCATCGTATTGACCAGGAAGTAAGTGATGGATGCGCAAAATAGCAGCACTGGCAGGCTGCTATCCATTCGATGGAGAAGTGAGGAGTGGTACACAATGTCGCAGAGAATGGCGCATACGGCTGCGTTGCCGAGGTTGAAAACCACTTGGACCAGCCTGGGCCGCACTTGGGCGGCGAGAAAACACTGGGCCAGCGTAGCCACACAGCTGATGATCAGCACGTCAACCTTCTGCAGCTCCACTACTCCCAGCAGAACGAAGATGAAGTTCACCGACAAGGTTCCCTTCACTCCCGGCAGCCTCACCTTTAATCGCGAAGAGAGGACCCCCATCAGAACGTAGGCGCTAAGCTCAAACACGTGCTCCGATCGCCACTCTGCCTGAGCCAAGGTAACTACTGCTGTCAGGAATCCGGCAGCCCAGACCAGGGCTACGTAACACTTAGCAGTTCTGGGCATGCCGTTATCCTGAGCCATATCGATCTTCCTAATTCCTCCACATGAAGCCGTACGTGGAGCGCGACGATACTGTTTGTGGCGGTGCAGGGTATGGTCGACGCCATGCCCTGCGATACTCCCACGGATCCCGAGAATCAAACGGTACATCAGGGTCCAACAAGCCTTTGGTTCCCCATACCGCTGTGGCCCGCAGGCCATTCCTCACTGACTCCTCGGTCCAATTAACGGCCGGATACTCACCTCCATCGCCCTTGCGCATGGATGAGAGCAGCAGCCACAGATTCAGGTCGCTCATAACGGGTGCCGTGACGATTGTTGATTGGTTCATATCGTTAGCCTCCATATGCGCAACCTGCTTACTTTTTGTCGCCCTTGATTGTGTCACCCCAAACGGTGTTATCGCCCCAAACCACGTTGGCTGGGTCGATACTACCGGTGCCGTCTGCCCAGACGACGTTGAAGCCGGCGGAGGTCGAGTCCGCCCAAACCACATTGTCCCCCCAAACCACGTTGGTGCCCCAAACCACGTTGGTGCCCCAAACCACGTTGGTGCCCCAAACCACGTTGGACCCCGTCACCAGACTGACCTGATTCGTCGCGGAATCGAACGTAACGGCGGGAGATGTCGCCGGCAGGCTTGACACAGTCGTGTTTGCGAGGGCGGCTTGGATGTCGAGATATCCCGCACCCACAGTGAAGATGTCATAGTAGAGTGTATAGACGATTCCCGTTGAGGCATCGGTCGCCGTGCTTGACGTGGGGAACGTTTTGTAGGCGGTCAACATCAATCGTGCCTTCACTTGATCCGGCGTAATCGAAGGATTCTGCTGAATCAACAGTGCGGCTGCGCCGCTCACCACCGGCGTCGCCATGCTGGTGCCGCTCAACACGTAGTAATTCGTGGAGGTTCCGGTGCCGCCATTCACATAGTAAGAGTTCGCCAGCGGAGTATTCGGGTCTGTTGTGTAAAGCGTCGCAGAAGTGGAGCTCAGCAATGAAGTGATTTGATTCCCGGGGGCAACCAGGTCCGGTTTTACGATCTGGTCGTAAAGCGTCGGCCCCTTCGAACTATAACTGGTCATGACGTCATCGGTCCTGCTCGGAGTGCCCACGGTATTCATCGCGCCAACGGTGATGACGTAAGGATCCGCTCCCGGAACTGCAATGGTGCCGTACCCCTCGATGCCGTCGGTATCGGTGCGCCCTTCATTGCCAGCGGCTACCACTACGACAATCCCAGCCTGCCATGCGGCCTCCACGGCCTGGCACATCGGGTCTAAGGTGTAGCTCTCGAACGGCGCCCGCCCGAGCGACAGGTTGATCACGCGAATGTTGTACTGTGACTGCAGCGCAATCGCCTGATCGATGGCCTGGATCACGGTGCTGTCCACTGCCTGGCCGTTATTGTCCAGCACCCGGAGGTTGATGATATTAGCCCCAGGCGCAATGCCCTGGAAAGTGCGTGTGTCCGAACTGCCCTTGCTGGACGCACCGTTTCCGGCGGCGATCCCGGCCACGTGCGTGCCATGCCCGTAGGCGTCGTTCGTGGACCCGAGGCCGGTGAAATCCTGGCTGTAAACGATCCGCGAAGCCAAGCCGGTCGAGTTCATAAGATCCGGGTTCTGGGTTATGCCGCTATCGATGATGGCAATACCTACGCCTGTGCCATCCAGGCTGTAACCGACCGCCGCGGCGGCGTTGACTGCGGCCGCGGTGAGATCGAGCTTACCTTTCAGTGGCCGGTCCAGCGACATGTACTTGATGTTCGGCAACAGGGCAAGTAACTTGACCATCGCCAGTTTCAAAGGTATCACAACTACGGGTAACTTCTTAAATGTTTTGTTGGGTTGGCCATACTTCGCCAGTTGGGTGAAGTCGGAGGTGCCCGGAAAGGTATTGAACTGAATGACCACCTGTACGGTGGAGGATGGATTAACTGCGGCTAAGTCCTTGGATATCTTGGGACTTGTGGCCAACGCTAGCGTCGACGCAAGAAGTAGCAAAGCAATCGCTCTTAACGGTTTCATAGAATTGAATTAGCCTCGTTTCGCAAAGTTGTCGTCTCTGTGTCGCACCTCAGTGATCGAAGCTGTGATGCGCTCCGAATCCGTGATCCGCTGCCTTTCATGAGTGGTGCAACCATGTACAAAGGCTAGGTCGAATTCTCCGTAAAAGCAATATCCTAAAGCAGTTTGTCGAAATATTTCGTACCTCCCCATGTGTTGATATTTGCGGTACTCGTTAACTGTTGTTATCGCCAACTGACTACCGGCTCCGCCGGGGGATATTAGACAGGTATTAACTAAAGTAACTAGCGCAGCACTGCGATTACCACTTTTTAGACGATGTCGATAGGCTCCGGAAAGAGAAGAACTGAAGTGAGTCAGTTTGGACGTGCTCACCTGGGAAACTCTTGCATGCGGGTGGAGCGGCGTGATAGTCGGGGTTTGTCGGTGTGATTGGGTCGCAATTCCGGGAGTTGTCATTTTGCTGAGCCTTTTCAACTTGTCGCGGCCGGCTGAGTCGCAACGGCAGCGATAGCAGTGAACAATTCCTTTACGTCGACGGGTTTGGTTACATGCCCGTCTATCCCCGCTCGAAGAATACGGTCGCGGTCTTCCTTGCTTGCATGGGCGGTGAGCGCGATAATTGGGATGTGGTCTCCGGTCCGCGTCTCTCGCTGCCGAATGTGGGCGGTTGCTTCCATTCCATCCATTTTGGGCATTTGAATATCCAGCAGGAGCAGATCGAAAGTCTGGCGTTCGAGTGCCGCGAGCACCTCGAGCCCGTTCTCGGCGATTGTGACTCGGTGGCCTCTTCGCGTGAGTAGCGCCGACATCAACCTTTGACTGACTTTATTGTCTTCGGCGATCAGGACCGAAAGGGGCGGCACTTCGTGTTCCCTGACAGTCCGTGGCGGCTCGATGAAAGCCGAGGATTCAGCCCTGTGCAAGGTAACCGTGAAATGGAATGTGCTGCCGTGTCCTTCCTCGCTTTCTACCCAAAGCCGGCCCCCCATCATGTTGATAATCTGCTGGCAAATGGCCAAACCGAGTCCAGTGCCTCCGTATCTGCGCGAAGTGGACCCATCGGCTTGCCGGAACGCCTCAAAGATGTACGGCTGTTTGTCGCTTGGGATCCCAATACCGGTGTCTTGGACTGAGCAGTGCACCAAGGAAGTCTGGCCGGGGCCCGAAGTGGCCTGAACATTCACACGGACTGAGCCTTCCTGCGTGAATTTGATAGCGTTGCCGATGAGGTTCAAGATCACCTGGCGGAGCCGATACGCATCGCCGACGACTGCGTCGGCCTCTTCGGTAATCACCTGGCATTCCATCTCTAAGCCCTTCTGCTGCGCCGTGCCCAAAAACGTCTTCGCCGCATGTTTCGTGCATTTGCGCAGAGAGAAAGGCTGCTGCTCTAATTGGACGCGGCCAGCCTCGAACTTGGAAAAGTCCAAGATCTCGTTGACCGTCTTCATGAGCGAGATCGTGCAACTCTCGACCGTCTCGAGGTTCTCTTTTTGCTCGGGTGTCAGCTCGGAAGCCAGGGTCAGTTGAGTAAAGCCAAGGATGCCGTTGATTGGTGTTCGAATTTCGTGACTGACGTTCGCGAGGAACTGACTTTTAGCCTCCGATGCCGATTCCGCGGCCACTCGAGCGGCTTGGAGTTCAGCGGTGCGGGAGGTCACCATCCGATCCAGGTCCCCCATTTTTACCTTGGCCTGACGCTTGAGCAGCCATTTCTCGGTCATCGTGTAGGCTAACTGGATGACCTCGATATTGTCGAACGGCTTTTTTAAAATTAGAAGGCTGTCTGACCGCCCGAGTCGCCGCTGGATGTCGCTCCACGAATAGTCCGAATAGGCCGTGCAGATGACCGTTTGCAGGTCCGGGTCGGTCCGCAAAAACTGGGCGATGGCTTCGACTCCGTCCCAGCCAGGAGGCATTCGAACGTCGACAAACGCCAAGGCGTAGGGACGGCCTTCGGCGAGCGCCAACTTGATTTTTTCCAGGCCCTCTTTTCCTTGATAGGCAGAGTCTATCTCGAAGTGCTCCATTGGGACTTCGGTTGTGCCGAAGAGCAGCTCCTCGTCATCTTTGAGGTCCGCCTGCCGGTCCGAAACACCAGCCAGAACCTTGCGAAGGTCAGCGTGTATCGCCGGATTATCATCGACGATAAGAATCCGGTGATTCGGTTTTACGGTCTCTGCTAACTCCACGCTTTGCCTCGCTGCGATTTGGCACAAAGGCCAACGCGCACTTTCATTTTCTATATCGGCCTTGATTGGGCACCGTTCTACCGTATTAGTTTTGTTGTGATTACTGTAGAATCTTTCAACAGTGACTACGACGCGACGGCCCAGGCCGACCCTCTGTAGTCCTCCCTCTCCAAGAGTTCCCCGCTGGTCACCCGTTCGCCCGCCCACACTCTTTTCCATGGTGCGAGGGCCGTTCAAGGGAGGGTCTCCAGTCGTAAGATCGCAACTCCGCGATAAATGTATCGAGACCTGAGTCGCTCGGGTTTGAACCGGGGTTAGGTCAGTACGTTAACAGTACCAGCGGTACTAGCGAATATTCTTGATACAGAGGATGGTGGTACTGGGTTCGCCCGTTTCCGGCGAATGAGGTGCGAAGTGCAGGACAATTTATCCGTCATTCCAGATGTGCACATCGGAAACCTTCCGCTTCTCGCGGAAAACGACCCCCGCTGTGACACGGTAGTTATACCGGTGCGGTTATGCAATCTGCCGCCTTTTTACCCGGTTGCGAGCCGTCTACTCGCGCTCAGCTCAGATCCGTCGGTCGACACCGCGCGCGTCACTTCGATTGCGGGCGCAGACCCGGCAATGGCGGCGGAAGTTTTATTCCTCGCAAATTCGTCGCTGTTCGGATTCCCATCGAGAATACGCACGCTGGCTCACGCGGTCGCATTGCTCGGTATGGATCGCATAAAGGCTTTGGCCGTCACCGTTGCCGTTCGGGCAATGAGTCAAGGAGGCAGCGCCCCAGTGCAGCGCTGCTGGCAGCATAGCGTGGCCACTGCTGCCATTTCTTCCAAGTTGTCGGCTACTTTCGGCTGTTCGGAAAACGCCGCGTACACGGCCGGTTTGCTCCACGACATCGGACGTCTCGGTCTTCTGAAACAGCTTCCCCGGGAGTGTGCTGCGTTAGATAGTTATTAGGCTCGTCCGGGGAATCTGTGGGTAACTTGCGGGTTTCAGCGCTGGGATTGAATGAGGAAGCTGTGGAACTTGCGGCAGGTGGAGTCGAAGGAGCGTTGCTCGTCTTCCCAGCCGTTGTG
>JBEKYD010000230.1:0-12439 GCA_049511335.1 Bryobacteraceae bacterium
GGATCGCCGGACCGCTTCGACGTCTATTACGGGATGGCCGACAGCCGGATTGGCGTGGCGCGCCTTGACATGCCGGATTTCGTGCCGCCGGCGGGAGTTGCCGACCCGCCGGAAGGAAAGGTCTGAGCCATGGAGAACAACACCAGTCCTTCGAATGTTGGCGCGGTGGTCTCGGTGCGCGGCAGCGTCGTGGATGTACATTTCGATACTCATTTGCCGCCCATCTACTCGCTGCTTCACGCCAGGGACGAGAAAATTGCCATCGAGATTCTAGCTCAACTGGACGCGCATTGCGTGCGTGGAATCGCGCTGACCCCCACCGAAGGTCTCGCCCGCGGCAACCCCGTGGAAGACACGGGCGGGCAGTTGAGGGCGCCGGTGGGCAAGGGAATTCTCTCGCGAATGTTCGACGTTTTCGGAAACGCCATCGACCGCCAGCCGGCGCCTGCAGATGTCCAATGGCGCACCGTTCATCGAGCCCCGCCGGCATTAGCACGGCGTTCCACCAAATCCGAGATCTTCGAGACGGGGATCAAAGTCATCGATGTGCTGGTGCCGCTCGAGCGGGGCGGCAAAGCGGGTCTGTTCGGCGGGGCGGGCGTGGGCAAGACGGTGTTGCTCACCGAAATGATTCACAACATGATCGAGCACCAGAAGGGCGTGAGCATTTTTTGCGGGATAGGCGAACGATGCCGGGAAGGCGAGGAACTTTACCGTGACATGAAGGCGGCAGGCGTGCTGCCGAACATGGTGATGGTGTTCGGGCAGATGAACGAGCCGCCGGGCAGCCGTTTCCGCGTGGGCATGGCGGCGCTGACGATGGCCGAGTATTTCCGGGACGACGAGCATCGCGACGTGCTGCTGCTGATCGACAATATTTTCCGCTTCATCCAGGCCGGCATGGAGGTGTCCGGCTTGATGGGCCAAATGCCGTCGCGTCTGGGCTACCAGCCCACCATGGGCACCGAGCTATCGGGGGTGGAAGAGCGCATCGCCAATACCGATACCGGCGCCATCACGTCCATTCAGGCGGTGTATGTGCCCGCGGACGATTTGACGGATCCGGCGGCGGTGCAAACGTTTTCGCATCTCTCGACGTCCATCGTGCTTTCGCGCAAACGGGCGAGCGAAGGACTTTTCCCGGCCATCGATTTGCTGCAATCCAGCTCCAAAATGGCCACGCCCGGCATCGTCGGCGACCGGCATTATCTTCTGGCGCAGGAAATCAGGAGGACACTGGCGCAATACGAGGATCTCAAGGACATCATCGCCATGCTCGGGCTGGAACAACTGGCGCCTGAAGACCGTAAAGTAGTCGCCCGCGCCCGGCGGCTGGAGCGATTCCTCACCCAGCCGTTTTTCGCCACCGAGCAGTTCAGCGGCATCGAGGGAAAACTCGTCAGCCTTAAAGACTCGCTCGATGGCTGCGAGAGAATCTTGCGCGATGAATTCAAAGACTACCCGGAAAGCGCGCTCTATATGATCGGGGCGATTGACGAAGCGAAGGAAAAGGCGAAAGCCGGTAAGCCAGCAGCTAAACCTGACTCCAAGACCGAGGCCAAGGGCGACCCGCAGCCCACCGCCGATTCCAAGGCCAGGTCCGAACCGCAGCCGAAGCCCGAGCCGAAACCGAAACCGGAGGTTGAACATGCCGCAGCCGGCGCTCATGAATCTTAAGGTTCTCCTGCCGTTCCAAATTTTCGCCGAGAAGGCCGGCGTTTCGCGCATCGTGGCGGAAACCCGCGAGGGCTCGTTCGGACTCCTGCCACACCGGCTGGACTGCGTTGCGGCGCTCGCGCCCGGAATTCTGACCTACCAAAACGAAGGGGAAGGCGAGGTTTATGTGGCCGTCGATGAAGGGGTGCTGGTGAAGACCGGCCTGGACGTGCTGGTCTCCGTGCGCAACGCAATCGGCGGAACGGATCTGGGCCAACTACAGGAAGCGGTGAAGCGGGAGTTTCTCAACCTGAACGAGCGCGAGCAGAGCGTCCGCTCGGTCATGGCGAGAATGAAAAGAGCGATTTCATCAGCCGCCTGGCGAAGTTCCATCATGAGTGAAGAACCCAAAACCGAGAGCGCGAAAGACCAAGACCCGTTCAGCCGGGAGATTGGCGCGAAGGTGTCGCGCAAGCTCAGGGCGCGGCGCAACCGCACGCAGGGCGTCTGGTTTGGCTTAGGCATGATGGGGCTTATCGGCTGGTCGGTGGCGATTCCGACACTGCTCGGCGCGGCACTCGGTATCTGGCTGGACAAACACCATGCGGGCCGGCATTCCTGGACGCTGGCGCTGCTCGTTGGCGGGCTCGCGATCGGCTGCCTAAATGCATGGCATTGGGTGAACCAGCAAGACAAGGCAATGCGGGAGGATCAGGAGGACAAAGATGAATGAAACTCTGACACTGGTGCTAGCGGCAGGAGCGGGCGTGATGCTGGGCGCGCTCTTCTTCGGCGGTCTTTGGTGGACGGTTCGCAAGGGCCTGGCGTCGAAACAGCCGGCGCTTTGGTTCCTCGGCAGCCTGCTGCTGCGAACGAGCATTGCGCTGGCTGGATTTTACTTTGTCTCCGGCGGTCATTGGGAGCGGCTGGCGACGTCTCTCGCCGGATTTGTCGCGGCGCGTCTTGTCATCGCGCGGCTGGTGGTGACGCGGTCGACGCCAAAAAAACTTAACCCGCCCGACCCAGGAGGCCGGCCATGCGCCTTACTCCCGATCAGATGATCTTCTGGCAGCACGGGCTTCTCAAGCTCAACGGCACCATTGTGTTTACGTGGGCACTGATGCTGGTGTTGGCTGCCGGTTCCAAACTCGTCACGCGCAAACTTTCCACCGGTCTCGAACATTCCCGCTGGCAGAACCTTCTGGAAATTGTCGTCACCGCTAGCGAGAAACAAATCGAAGAAACCGGCCTCCGCCAGCCGCGGAAGTATCTCGGCTTTATAGGCACGCTCTTCGTGTTCATCGCTCTGGCCAACCTCTGCACCGTCATCCCCGGCTACGTGCCGCCAACCAGCTCGCTTTCGACCACCGCGGCACTGGCGTTGTGTGTGTTTGTGGCCGTGCCGATTTTCGGCATCAAGGACCAAGGCATGGGCGGCTACCTCAAGTCCTACGTGCAGCCGACGGTCATCATGCTGCCGTTTAACATCATCGGCGAGTTTTCTCGAACGCTGGCCCTGGCCGTCCGCCTGTTCGGCAACATGATGAGCGGGACGATGATCATCGCTATTCTGCTGACCATCACACCCTTCATCTTTCCGATCTTCATGACGATGCTCGGCTTGCTCACCGGTATGGTGCAAGCCTACATCTTCAGCATCCTGGCCGCGGTTTACATCGCGGCCGCCACGCGCACTCGCAAGCCCAAGCCCGCGCCTGCGCCTCAAACTTGAAGTCACAGGAAACAAGCAAAGGACACACTATGGATAACATGACCTTGATCGCCATCGCCTCAATCTTCACCGCCGGCATCACGACCAGCTTTGGGTGTATGGGCCCGGCGCTGGGCGAAGGGAGGTCGGTGGCGACGGCGCTCACCGCGCTGGCGCAGCAGCCCGATGCCTCCGGCACCATCACCCGGACCTTGTTCGTGGGCCTGGCGATGATCGAGTCCACGGCCATCTATTGCTTCGTGGTCTCGATGATCATCATCTTCGCCAACCCGTTCTGGAACCACGTCATCGCCCAAGCGACGGGAAAGTGAACCTATGCTGATCGACTGGTTCACCGTCTCTGCGCAAGCGCTCAACTTCCTCATCCTGGTGTGGTTGATGAAGCGCTATCTTTACAAGCCCGTTCTCGATGCCATCGACACGCGGGAGAAGCGGATCGCGGCGGAACTCGCGGACGCCAACGCGAAAAAGGCCGAAGCCCAAAAGGACCGCGACGAGTTCCAGCACAAGAACGAGGAGTTCGACCACGAGCGCGCCGCGCTCTTGGCCAAAGCGACGGACGAGGCGCAAGCCGAGCGTCAGCGGCTGCTCGACCAAGCGCGGAAAGCCGCCGAGGCCTTGAGTTCAAAACGGCGGGAAACGTTGAGAAACGAAGAGCGTAGTTTACACCAGGCCATCAGCCGCCGGACACAGCAGGAAGTATTTGCCATCGCGCGAAAGGCGCTGACCGATCTCGCCACGGTGAGCCTGGAAGAACGCCTCGGTGAAGTGTTCACCCGGCGCTTGCGCGAGATGGACGGCAAGGCGAAAGAAGCCCTCGGCGAGGCCCTTAAGACAGCCTCCGGCCCGGCGATGGTGCGCAGCACCTTTGACCTGCCCGCGGAGCAATGCGCGGCCATACAAAATGCGCTCAACGAAACCTTTTCGACTGAAATCCACGTCCGGTTCGAGACCGCGCCAGACCTGATCGGCGGCATTGAGCTCACCACGAATGGGCAAAAGGTGGCGTGGAGCATCGCGGATTACCTGGCGTCGATGGAAAAGAGCGTCGGCGAACTTCTGAAAGAGAAGGACAAACCTGAACCTAAGCCGGAAAAACCTGAGCTTGCGACAAAGAGCCAATGAACATGGAACCTGAGAGCCTCCAGAACGATTTCGACGGCGTGTTTGCGGGAATCAGTCGGGCGCTAGAAGCATTCACGCCGAAACTGACGCCGCGGGAGGTAGGCGCCGTCACCAGTGTCGCCACCGGAATCGTCAAGGTGTCCGGCCTGCCTGGCGTGGGCTTTGATGAAGTGGTGACGTTTCCCGGCGATGTGCTGGGCATTGCGTTCAACGTGGACGCAGACGAGATTGGCGTGGTTCTGCTCGGCGAATACTCCCAGCTCCACGCGGGAGATGAAGTCCAGCGCACCGGCCGGGTGATGGACGTGGCCGTGGGCGATGGATTGCTGGGGCGCGTGATCGACCCGCTCGGGCGGCCGCTCGATGGCCGCGGGCCGGTAGCCTCCAGCAAGCGCCTGCCTATCGAACGCCCCGCCCCGGCCATTATGGACCGCGCGCCCGTCACCGTGCCTCTCCAGACCGGCCTCACAGTCATCGATGCGCTGATTCCCGTTGGGCGCGGCCAGCGCGAGTTGATTCTCGGCGACCGCCAGACGGGCAAGACCGCCATTGCGATGAACACCATCCTCAACCAGCGCGACCAGAATGTGCTGTGCGTTTATTGTGCCATCGGCCAGCGCGCGTCCGCCATTGCGAAGGCCGTGGCCACCTTGCGGGAGAAGGGTGCGCTGGACTACACCGTTCTGGTGGTGAGTGAGGGCAACGACGCGCCGGGTCTCGCCTACATCGCTCCTTACGCCGCCACCAGCATTGCGGAGTTTTTCATGGAAGCGGGCCGGAATGTGCTGATCGTTTACGACGACCTCACCCAGCACGCGCGCTCCTACCGCGAACTCTCTCTCTTGCTGCGCCGTCCGCCCGGCCGCGAAGCGTTTCCGGGCGACATTTTTTATATCCACTCGCGGCTGCTGGAACGCGCGACGCACTTGCGCCAGGAACTCGGCGACGGCTCCCTCACCGCGCTGCCCGTCATCGAAACCGAAGCGCAGGACATTTCCGCCTATATCCCGACCAATTTGATTTCCATCACGGATGGGCAGATCTACCTTTCGCCGACGCTTTTCGAATTGGGCGTGCTGCCCGCGGTGGATGTCGGAAAATCGGTTTCGCGCGTTGGCGGTCAAGCGCAACGCGCGGCCTACCGCGCGGTGGCGGGCGACCTCAAGCTCGCCTACGCGCAGTTTGAGGAACTCGAATCGTTTTCCCGGTTCGGCGCCCGCCTGGATGAAGACACCCGCAAGGTGATCGATCACGGACGGCGAATTCGCGCTTGTCTCAAACAGCCGGAATTCGCCCCGGTGTCGGTGCCCGCGCAAATCGCCGTGCTGCTGGCGTTGGCGGCGAAACTCTTCGACGGCGTGCCGCTTGACCAGATGACGGATGCCGAGCACGGCCTATGCGAGGCGGCGGCGGACATTCCCGCGGAAGTGCGCGAGCGATTGGATACCGCCGCAAAATTGAGCGACGAGGACCGTGAGACGATTATCCAAATCGCGCGCAGATCGCTTGCGCCCTTCCAGCCCAAGCCTGAACCCGAGCCCAAGCCGGAAGTCAAAACGGACGCCAAGCCGGAAGCCGGGAAGAAGTCATGAGCGACACCACGGCGAGTCTGCGCCGAAAGATCGGCGGCGCCGGGGATCTCCAATCCGTGGTCCGCACGATGAAGGCCGTGGCCGCCTCCAGCATCGAACAATATGAGCAATCGGTGAGCGCATTGGCTGACTACTATCGCACAGTGGAGTTGGGGTTGGGCGTATGCTTCCGTGAAAGCGGGGCGGCGCCCTTGACTCCGGAACGGAAGCAAAAGACAGTTGCCGGCGCCATTGGCGCGGTCGTGTTCGGGTCCGACCAGGGGCTGGTGGGCCAGTTTAACGATGTGGTGGCCGATTACGCGGTCAAGACGCTGGCGGCTCTGCCTGGCAAACCCGAGGTTTGGGCCGTCGGTGAGCGCGTTCATGAGCGCCTGGCGGACGCAGGCGTGCAACCGATGGGAATCTATCCCGTGCCGAGCTCCGTCAAGGCCATCACCTCGCTCGTCGGGCAGATCCTGGTGGAGAGCGGGGCGCGGGAACGCCACGGTGAAGTCACTGAACTCCACCTCTTCAACAACCGTCCTAAGTCAGGGGCGGTCTATGAACCCGTCAATCAGCGACTGCTGCCGCTGGACGAAAGCTGGCGACGCAACCTCGCCGGGCTTCGCTGGCCGACGGGAAATATTCCCGAGGTCATGGGCGGCGGCGCCGCGACTCTGCAGGCGTTTATCGACGGATATCTTTTCGTCTCGCTTTTCCGGGCCTGCGCCGAATCCCTCGCGAGCGAAAACGCGAGCCGCCTGGCGGCCATGCAACGCGCCGACAAGAACATCGACGAATTGCTGGAAGACCTCAACCGGACATTTCATCGCTTGCGTCAGGATGGCATCGACGAGGAACTGTTCGACGTCGTCTCCGGCTTCGAAGCGCTGACATCGAAGGGATCAAGATGAAAATCGATTCAAAAGATTTCCGGGTGCGGCCTGGGGAAAAGGTCAAACTGAGCGAGTGGCCGACGATTGTGAAACCATTTTGTAAGTCGAAAAAGCAATATCAAGAACTGCTGGAAAAACACGTGGAGGAGTTGAGCTCGTTGCAACGCCTTCACTACGCGTCCAACCGCTACGCGTTGCTGCTGATCTTTCAAGGGATGGACGCTGCCGGCAAGGATGGCGCCATTCGGCACGTCATGTCGGGAGTCAATCCGGAAGGCTGCCAGGTTTCGAGTTTCAAACAGCCGAGCGCCGACGAGCTGGAACATGATTTTCTCTGGCGCACGACGCGCCGGCTTCCCGAACGCGGGCAGATCGGCATATTCAATCGGTCCTATTACGAGGAAGTGCTGGTCGTTCGGGTGCACCCGGAAATTCTCCGCAGCCAGGGGCTCTCGGAAGAGTTGCGCGACGAGAAAACTATCTGGGAGGAGCGGTATCGCTCTATCGTGGATCTGGAAAACCACCTTTATCGCAATGGAACCCGGACCGTCAAAATATTCCTCCACCTTTCGCGGGAAGAACAGCGAAAGCGATTCCTCGAGCGCATCGATGAGCCGGACAAGAACTGGAAATTCAGCCTCGCGGACATTCATGAGAGGAAATACTGGAAGGATTACATGAAGGCATACGAAGCTTGCCTGAGCGCGACAAGCACCCATCACGCGCCTTGGCACGTCGTTCCCGCCGATGACAAGGAGAATGCCCGGCTGATCGTCTCCCAAGTTGTTCTCGATGCCCTCAATGAGTTGAAGATGGCATATCCCCGGACCACCGCCAAACGCCGGCAGGAACTGAAATCTATCCGCAAGCTGCTGGCGAAGTGAGGCTGTGCTATGTCCCCAACAAAAGACGCGCCGATCGCGACCGGCCTGACGAGTGAGGAAGCCCGCCGCCGGCTGGAGAAGTCCGGACCGAACGCAATGCCCGACACGGCTCTGCATCCGCTACGCAGGGCGCTGACCAAGTTCTGGGCGCCGGTTCCATGGATGCTCGAAGCTGCGATCGTGCTAGAGATTGGCCTCGGCAAGTATGTCGAGGCTGCGATCATCGCGCTTCTCCTTGCCTTCAACGCGGCTCTCGGATTCTTACAGGAAGGGCGGGCTCAGGCGACTCTTGCCGCGCTGAAGTCGCGGCTCGCGCTGAATGCGTCGGTCAAGCGCGATAATGCCTGGACCACCGTGTCCGCTGCCCAATTGGTGGTTGGGGACATAGTGAAACTGTCGCTTGGCGCCGTGGTTGCCGCCGACGTGCGCCTGACTGAGGGATCCGTGCTGCTTGACCAATCCATGCTCACCGGCGAATCGGTTCCGATCGAAGCTGGCGCCGGGTTCGAAACTTATGCGGGAGCGCTGGTGCGGCGCGGCGAAGCCGTTGCGGAGGTCACGGCCACCGGAGCGCGCACAAAGTTTGGACGCACCGCGGAGTTGGTTCGCACCGCGCACGTCGAAAGTTCGCAGCAGAAGGCTGTTCTGCGCGTGGTGCGCAATCTCGCCGTGTTCAATGGCGTCATTATCGTTCTCCTGGTGGCGTATGCCTACACTCTCAAGCTGCCGCTTGGCGAGATCGTCCCCCTGGTGCTGACGGCGGTTCTCGGGTCGATTCCCGTGGCGCTGCCGGCTACCTTCACCCTTGCAGCCGCGATCGGCGCACGGGCTCTGGCAAAGCTGGATGTTCTTCCGACGCGGCTCTCCGCCGTGGATGAAGCGGCGAGCATCGACGTGCTGTGCGCGGATAAGACCGGCACGCTGACGCAAAACGCACTGACGGTAACCGCAGTCCATGCCATGCCCGGCTTTGACGAATCGCACGTTCTGGGAGTGGCCGCCCTGGCAAGTTCGGACGGCGGGCAAGATCCGGTAGATGGAGCCATCCGGGCCGCCGCCGCAAAGAAAGCAGCCTCCGATCTGCCGAAGCTGACCAAGTTCGTTCCGTTCGATCCTGGCACGAAAATGTCGGAGGCGACTGCCACCGATCCGGGCGGCGCCACGCTTCGCGCGGTCAAAGGCGCCTTTGCCGCGGTTGCCGGACTGACGCCATCGGCGCCTGACGCATCCAAGACGGCAAGCGAACTGGAGGCACAGGGCTTCCGCGTTCTGGCCGTGGCCGTTGGTCCGCCAGCGGCGCTGAAACTTGCCGGGATCGTCGCGCTCAGCGACCCGCCCCGGCCGGATTCGGCCGCGTTGATTACGGAACTGCACACGCTGGGAGTGCGAGCGGTCATGGTGACCGGCGATGCACCCGCGACGGCAGCCATCGTCGCCCACGATGTTGGCATGGACGGAAAAGTCTGTCCGCCCGGGCCCATTCCCGCAAATGTGAGGCCCGAGGAGTTTGCGGTTTTCGCCGGCATTCTTCCGGAGGGAAAATACAACCTCGTCAAGGCGTTCCAGAAGAGCGGCCACACGGTTGGTATGTGCGGCGACGGCGCCAACGACGCGCCGGCTCTACGCCAGGCGCAGATGGGAATCGCGGTGTCGACAGCCACCGACGTTGCCAAGTCAGCGGCCGGTCTCGTGCTGACCAAGCCGGGACTCGGTGGTATTGTCGCTTCGGTAAAAGAAGGCCGCGTGACGTTCCAGCGCATCCTGACTTATACGCTCAACTCAGTTACCAAGAAAATTGTGCAGGTGCTCTTTCTGGCCGTAGGCTTGGTCATTACCGGACAGGCCATCCTGACTCCCATGTTGATGGTCATCATCATGCTCACCGGCGACCTCCTTGGAATGTCCTTGGCGACGGACAACGTCCGACCCTCCCCGATGCCCAATGCCTGGCGGATCGGCAAATTGACGATGGCAGGTGTCTTCATGGGGGTTTCCGAGCTGGTCTTTTGCACGGCCGTCCTGGCCATCGGCAAATTCCGCCTGGGTCTTGCAATCGAAGCTCTACGAACTCTGGCCTTCGTGGTCCTCGTGTTTGGCAATCAAGCGACGACTTACCTGAATCGCGACCGCAAGCGCATGGGGTCCTCTCACCCCAGTCTGGCGCTCATCGGATCGTCTGTCCTCGATCTGTCGATCGCCTCCACGCTGGCGACTTGCGGAATCGCCATGACTCCTCTGCCTATTTCCTTTGTGGGAGAAATCTTGCTGGCGGCCGTGGTCTTTGCATTCATTCTTGACTTTGCCAAAGTCCCCATATTCAATCGCCTCAGGATCGCATAAGAAAAGGGTGCACGGTCTGGCGCTGGCTCGGTTCCGTGATGGTCCAGCCTCTCAGCGATTCGTGGTCCACCGGCCCATGGTGTTGTAGAATCAAGGGACATGAATCGGGGGCAATGAAGCACCATTCTCCGGGCGTCAGGACTGCCCGACGAGCATTCGTCTTGCAGGGCCGCTTCCGCAGGTTCTTTTCGAATCTTGGCCCCGGATTAATTACCGGCGCGGCGGACGACGATCCCTCAGGCATCTCGACATATTCGGTCACCGGCGCCGCTTTCGGCTACACGCCCCTGTGGACCGCGATTTTCTCTTTCCCGTTGATGGCGGCCGTCCAAATCTGTGTGCCCGCCTGGGTATGGTCACCGGACTCGGGCTGGCGGGCGTGATTCGAGTTCGCTATCCGCGGTGGATCCTATGGAGCGCGCGCGCGCTGCTAGCTCACGGCTTTTATGCGGTCATCGCCGTCGCCATGGCGCTCGGCCTGGGTTTGGATTACGCAAGGCTGGACGCCGTAAAGATGCTCTTCTGGTCGGCGGTGCTCAACGGAGCACTTGCCCCGCCCCTCCTGATTCTTGTGGTGCTGCTCACCAGCAGGGCCGACGTCATGGGCGAGCACCGCAATGGAGCCCTGCTTCGCTGGCTTGGGTGGACGTGCGCCGGTGTCATGCTGCTTGCAACGATCGTTATGTTTGCTACCGCGTACCTGGCATGACGTCTACGCACCAGAGCCTTTCGAGCGCATCGGCAGGCGCTAAGGAGTCCTATCGGAAAAGGCCAAGCAAGTAGGCTATGAGTAAAATCAGTAATATCGTGCCTAACCCGATGCCGGCGCCGCCACCATAACCCCACCGGCTGTGGCCGTAATACCCCCCGCCACCACCTAAAACCAGCAACAACACGATCAGTATGATCAACATTGTGGATGTCTCTTTCTTCTCAACGTTAGCTCGCACAGCCCCGGCGGAGCATAATCGGTACGCTACGCGCCGCCAAGAGGGCGGTCGATTTACCTACTCGAACACCTTTTCAACCTGGCCCACTTTCTTTTGGACTTTGCCGGCGAGTGCCTCGTCTTGACCGTCGGTCGTCAGGTCGGGGTTATTCGCAACCTGCCCCGCTTTCTCTTTAACACGGCCCTTCAGTTCATGAACTTTGCCTTCGATTTGATCCTTCGTGCTCGGTTTCATCTGTTTTCTCCTTTGATTTATTGACTCGAAGGGGCCTCAAGCGTGAGCTTTAGCGGCTGAACGTGCAGCCTCTTCCTCTTTGTCGGCAATCCCTGCACCCGCGAGCTGTTCGGATATAAACCAGACTTGAAGCTCGTTCACGCGGAGGACGTCGCTAACCAGCAAGTCATTCGTCCCATCGTCGCCGCCCGCCGCCGCGCCTCGAGCCGCCTCGCGGGTTGCGCCGATGATGAGTTCGTGCGCCTGCATCAAGCGGAACAACTGCATGGTAACGTCTTCACGGCCGCGGGGCGGGCAATGCGCGTTGTCTCGGCAACATCGTGAGCCATGGCGATGGCAACTCCGCCCAGGGTCTGAATGCGCTCGGCCAGCGCATCGACAAGCTCGGCCTGTTCGCCGTAGTGCTTGTCATAGAGCAGATGGAGTTGGTAGAACGTGGGGCCCGAGACCTGCCAATGGTGCTTTTTGTACATATCGCGCAAGGTCATCGTGTCGGCAAGAAGTTGATTGAGGCCCTCGACGCTGGCTAAGCGAACTTTGTGATCGAGCGATAACGGCCGGTTTGCCACTGTTCCATATTTTTGGGTCTCAGTCTGGTGCCCGGTAATGTGGGTCTCTTTAGGAAGATTGTGTTTCATAATCGTTCCATCCTATAGCACGCAGGGGACCGTTTGGGTTTCCCCGAGCGAGCATTGGCAAGTCACGTGCCAAAGGATAAGCATGACAAAACAAGGCGATGAAGGACCGCGAACGTACAGCACGGTTTCGGGTGGAGAGAGGAGGGCGGGTGAGGGCTCGGCTGGCCAGTCGTGAAGTGAACCCCTGGAGTGAGACACGAAGTTAAGGGGGTAATCGCCGTTCGATGAGAAATCATTGCACGGCGAGGTTGATGGTGTCCACTCTGGAAGGACCTGAGCGGAGGATAGGGTAACGCAGGGATGCGACCCGAGCGTCGACTCAGCGGCCGGAATGGCTGGGGCGGCGCCAGCCGCCCCATAATGCCATTCTGGCGCAACTGCGTTAAATCCCGGGGTCGCAGGGGCAGAGCCCC
>JBEKYD010000231.1:0-12430 GCA_049511335.1 Bryobacteraceae bacterium
CAGGGCGCGCATGGCGGCGATCTTCAGATCGCGACTGTACACGGTTCGGGCCAAATCCATTCCTCACTCCATTCAATGTATTTGGTCCTTAACTTGGTGTCTCAGTTTTGGGGTTCACTCCAGCGCGTCGAGGGCGGCGTCACCCCCACGTGCGCTATCCAAAGGGATATCAAGGGCGCAGCCCTTGGCTAGTCAGGTTCGCTTACGTATGGGTGTAGTACCAGGTGGCACCCAGTAAAATCGCAAGCACAATCGCGAGGACAACGGCGATTGTCTTACCGTTAGCTTTCATGGTAGGCCGCCCCGTGTCAAACATAGGCACTCCTTGTGGGGACAGGCGATGGCGTCGCAGCCTGGAACGACTATTCCACCGTTACTTTCACCGGCTGCTCGAAGAGTCTGGCCCCGCTTCCCGACTTCATGTGAATCATCAGCGCCCAGCGCCCCGCCTTGACGCCGGCGGGCACCCGGAACTTGATCAGGTTTTCGCTCTGCTCAACCACAGCTACCTTAGCGTCTTGGCCGGCGTTCGTCAAGTAGAGCTCATCGACATTCGCCGGGCCAATCCCCTCGCCGCTGGCGCTAACCACATCACCCACTTTCGCGGTGAGCGGGGCAACGCCGGTGATTCGCGCTGGTGGGTGTATCCTGAATACGGATCTAGGGGTCCGAATATGGAGCGGACGGCCAGCGTTAGTGGAACTTTCGCGGCCTCGGTTTCACGAAGCGTATCTGCGGCTAGCGGGCCAGGACCGGGCGAACTGGCGGAACCGGGCACAGTTCATGGGTATCGCCGGGCAACTCATGCGCCGGATTCTGGTGGATCACGCGCGGAAACGCCACGCCGCCAAGCGAGGCGGCACTCTGGTCACCCTGGAGGAGGGGATCGGTAACCAGCGCTCCACCGCGACGCAACCGGAGGAGGTCCTGGCGGTGGATGAGGGGCTGGCGCGGCTGGACCACCTCGATCCGCAGCAGGCCCGGGTGGTCGAATTGCGGTATTTCGGCGGGCTTTCGACGGAGGAGACGGCCGAGGCCATGGGGATGTCGCAGCGCACGGTAGAGCGGGAGTGGGCCACGGCGAAAGCCTGGCTGCGAGCGCAACTGGCCGGGGAGGAACCGACGTGACGCCCCAGCGCTGGCAGCGCATCAAGGAACTCTGCCAGTCGGCCGCGGAACGTCCCCAGGAAGAGCGCGATGGATACCTGGCGGAGGCGTGCGGCACTGACGACGGCTTGCGGCAGGAGGTCGAGCGCATGCTCCGGGACCGGCCCGCCTGGGACGGTGCGGCGCTCGACGCGAAATTGTTCACGGTAGCCGGCGAACTGGCGCCCGGTGACACGGTGGCGCACTACCGAATCGAAGCCAAGCTCGGCGAAGGCGGCATGGGCGTGGTCTACAAAGCCAAGGACACGCGCCTGGGCCGCAGCGTCGCCCTCAAATTCATCAGGGCCCAATTCAGCCGCTATTGGGAGCGCGAGGCGCGGGCGGTGGCGGCGTTGAATCACCCCCACATCGCCACGCTCTATGAAGTCGGCGAGCACGAAGGTTCGCCGTACCTCGCCATGGAGTTGGTCGACGGCCGGCCGCTCAAAGGTCCGCTCCCGGTGAAGCAGGCGATCGAGTACGGCATTCAGATGGCCGATGCCCTGGGGGCGGCGCACGCGGCGGGCATCGTGCATCGCGACCTGAAGCCGGGCAACATTCTGGTGACGGAGAAGGGGTCCGTCAAGGTGCTGGATTTCGGCCTGGCGAAACTGGCGGAGCAGGAGGGCGCGCCGACCTCCACTCAGACCGCCGGTCTGGCGGGCACGCCCGGCTACCTGGCACCCGAACAGATCGAAGGCAAGGCGGCCGACGCGCGCAGCGACATCTTCGCCTTCGGTTGCATCCTCTACGAACTGCTAAGCGGGCGCCGGGCGTTTCCGGGCGAGACCATCATCGCCGCGCTGGCCGCCGCTGCCACTACGGAACCGAAACCGTTGGAGGGTGTGCCGAAGCGACTCGATGAACTGGTGCGCCTGTGCTTGCGCAAGGACCCTGAGCGCCGCCTCCAGCACATCGACGACGCGCGAATCCTGCTCGAAGGCCTGCGCGAGGGTTTCACGTCTGGGGGAAGCGGAGCGCCGGCCGGCTGGTGGTTGGTGAAGCGCTGGAGGATTACCATTCCCGTCCTGCTGGCTGCCGTGCTCGCCGCCGGCGGCTTGTACTACCGCGAGCATCAAACCAAGCCGCTGACGGACAAGGACTCCATTGTCCTCTCCGATTTCACCAACACCACGGGCGACAGCGTTTTCGACGACACACTGAAGCAGGGACTCTCGGTTCAGCTTGAGCAGTCACCCTTTCTCAACCTCGTTTCCGATTCCACGGTGAATGAGACATTGAAGCTGATGGGACGCCCAGCGGGTGATCGGCTGACGCCGGAGATCACCCGCGAGGTCTGCCAGCGCACGAACAGCAAGGCCATGCTGACCGGTTCGATTGCGCCGCTGGGCAGCCAGTACGTGATTGGCCTGAAGGCCGTGAACTGCGAGACGGGAGAGGCGCTGGCGGATGCGCAGGAGCAGGCGGCGGGCAAGGAAGCGGCTCTCAAAGCTCTGGGCGCGGCGGCAACCCGTTTGCGGACGAAACTGGGCGAGTCGCTCGTCTCGGTGCGGAAATACGACACGCCGCTAGAGGAGGCGACCACGCGATCCCTGGAGGCGCTGAAGGCCTACAGTCTGGGACGAAAGTTGAACCTTGCGAAGGGATTCACAGCCGCGCTGCCCTTCTATCAACGGGCGACAGACCTGGATCCGAGTTTCGCATCGGCCTACGGCTGGATGTCGGATCTCTACAACGGCCTCGTCCAAGGGGGGCGGGCGGCCGAGTATGCACGCAAGGCTTACGCGCTGCGGGAGAAGGTAAGCGAACGGGAGCGGTTCAACATCGAGGGAAGATACTACCTGTTTGGGACGGGAGAACTGGAGAAGGCGGCGACGACTTTCGAGCTGTACCAGCAGACCTACCCAAGAGACGACGAGCCTTACAGAAACCTGGGACTCGTTCTCTGCCGCCTGGGAGACTGGGAAAAGACACTGGAGGAAGCTCGAGAGGCGCTGCGCCTGGAGCCAAGTATGGCGGTCAACTATACCCAACTCGGCCGCGCTTACAAGGCTCTTAACCGGCTGGGCGAAGCCGAGGCGGTGGACAAGCAGATGCGGGAGCGCAAGCTGGAGCACGAGGGCCAGTTCCGCACCAGCTATTGGTTGGCGTTTCTGAAGGGCGATGCGGCGCAGATGGCGCGGACAGTTTCAGCCGCCGCGGGAAAGCCGGGCGCGGAAGAACCGTTGCTGGCCATTCAAGCGGACGCCGAAGGTTGGTACGGCAAGCTGAAGAACGCTCACGAACTGACCGGGCGGGCGATGGATTCAGCGCTGCATCACAACGCGAAGGAGGCGGCCGCGGCATATCAGGCAGAGGCGGCGCTGCGCGAGGTGGAATCGGGCTACCGGGAGCAGGCGCGCGCCGAGGCCGAGGCGTCGGTGAAGCTGGCCAAAGACCGCGATGTATGGGTGATCGCGGCGCTGGCCCTGGCGCGGGCAGGCGATACGGCAGGGGCGGAGAAACTGGCCGCCGAACTCGACAAGACCTTCCCGCTGGATACGCTGGTCCAGAGGTATTGGCTGCCCACGATCCGGGCGGGAGTCGCCCTGCAAAGCAAAGACCCGGACCGGGCCATCGAATTATTGAAGGTGGTGAGCCCGGTCGAGCTTGGCGGACAACCAATGCTCGCCGCATACATGAGCCCCGCTTATGTGCGCGGAGAGGCCTATCTCATGCTGCACGACGGCAACCGGGCGGCAGTGGAATTTCAGAAGTTCATCGACCATCGAGGACTGGTGGCGACCTTCTCCTGGGGCGCGCTGGCCCGGCTGGGACTGGCGCGCGCTTACGCCCTGCAGGGCGACACGGCCAAAGCCCGAGCCGCGTATCGGGATTTCCTCACCCTCTGGAAAGACGCCGACGCCGGCATACCGATCCTGAAGGAAGCCAGGGCGGAGTACGCGAAGCTTCAGTAACCGTCAGAACCCGAGCCCCGCGTGGTTCTCAGCCGAATAGATGTTGGAAAGCATTGATCGGCCCTGGCAGCGGGGCTAACTCTCGATAAGTCGGCCACTCCATCTCGGAAGGAATGGATAGTGAGAGAAAAGTGGGCATCTCGTCCATTGGGCTGGGGACCGGGCACCACGCCGAGCCACTGTACGAGGGCTTATCGTACATTGGCCCAAGCATCCCAAGGTCCCATCGTAGTACAAGCCCATGGGATGCTCCCCGCAATAGCTGGTAGAGCCAGCAGAAGTTCACCCTTGCAGCTCTCTTGGACATTTCTTGAAGGTGCCCGAGTCGGGTACCCGACCCTGCTGTCTCGACTGGACGTAGCCCAACGACCGGCGCGGGCGTACAATCCGTACTGGCGGCGTGCATGACGGAATTCACCTTTCCTTGCGTTTCGGTGTCCAGTTCGGGCGGTGAATACTTCCAGGTCTGTTTTGGGGCCGACGAGGACAGCGAAGAGGCGTACCTTTTGATCCAGCGACAATTCGAAGATTACGATGGTGGATACTTTTACGTCGAAAGCTCGCAAGAATCTCTGTGCGGGCATTTTAAGATCAGACGGGCAGAGCTCAGCAGAGAGTTGTTACGACTGGAAATCGTGCGCCGACCGCCGGAGACGGTCCAAATCAGGTTCCGCGCCGATGATGCCCACTACAAACAGTTGAAGCAGATCCTACGCATCATGATCCCACCCGAAGGGTTCAACGTCGTGCCGTAACGATTCGGGGTCTACTTAAAGCACACACTGGATTTGCCACTCGGCACTGGCCGTGCGTTGGGGCGTGTTACCAGAATCAGGTGACTGTCCGTCTCACTTTCAGAATGCCCGGTCGGATCCATGGGTATTCGGAGAATGGCTCCCACATCAAGCGCGGTGCGTGGACAGCGTTAAGAGTGAATATCGGTAGCTAGCCGCAGTCGCGTTTGTTAGCCTGCGAGGGGGCTAAGTTTCATCTCCCAGAAGCCGCTTCGGGCCGGTCTCGGGCCACTTTCCGAGATGGCGGTTTATCACTCCCGAATCGCGTTGGCAGCCCAGTCTGGCCAGTGTTGGTAGGCGCTTGGCGCCCAGGCGGGAGCTACTTTGGGACATTCCGGATGGACGAACCGGACGAACCGGACATGATTGCACAACCAAAACTGTGATAGGCTCCATGCAAACGATGAGACTATGGTCCTTGCACCCATCGCTACTCGACCGTATGGGGCTACTCGCCCTCTGGCGGGAAGGTCTGCTCGCCCAGAAAGTGCTTCTCGGGAAGACGACTGGCTACCGGTTTCACCCTCAACTAAAGCGATTTCAAGAAAGCCAGAATCCTGTTGCTGCGATCAGCACATATCTGTGGGCCGTTGTTGATGAGGCCCGAGTGCGAGGCTACACCTTCGACGCTTCAAAGATCGCAATGAGGAGGCGGGTGATTCTAATTACGATCACCCGGGGTCAACTTGAATTTGAGCGCGAGCACCTGAGGAAGAAGCTCCGATTGCGCGATCAAAGAAGGGCCAGCGTGCTGAGCGCAGCCAGGCTCAGACCTCACCCTATGTTACGGGTTGTCGCTGGGGACATCGAGCCCTGGGAAGCTGGGTAACGCAGTTTCCGGAAAGACGGTTTCACGGCCAGTGGCGGGACCGCGTGCGGGCCAATCCTGAACGATGGCCTACAAGCCGGGAGTGATCTGCGAAGGGGTGGGCCAACTTCCGGTTTGCCGACGATCTGCTCGGAATCCGGCCGCGCGGATAGGTTGCCGACCACTTTCCGTTAACCATCCGCCCAAAGCAGGCGACGCGACCTCCCCCACTACGATGGAGCAACGACTCCTGTCTCTTCCGAGCGACGCGTTACGGGTTACCGATTCACCCGCGCCTGCCAGTTCACCACTACGTTCAACCGGTTGAGGGTGTACGGCCCAACCAGACCTGAGAGCAGAAAACGCTGGCCGTCGGCCGTCACGTCCCACGCGCGAGCAGTGGCGGAAGCGAAGCCCCCTAATGGGAACACCTGCACGGGGGCCGCCGCTTCGATTTCGCGGTTCCCGGTCCGAAGGCGTGCCGACATCAACGCTGAAGGGTTCCTGAAAAAGTGGTAGAAGATCTCCTTCCCGTCGCTCCGCCAGCGCGGCCATCCCCCATAGCCGGCCGAGATCTGCACCTTGGCGCCGAGAACAGGGGACGGAACGGAAAACGCCCGCGCGTAAACTTCAATGCTGCCCGATTCTTGCGACTCGTACGCAATCCACTTTCCGTCGGGGGAGAAGACCGCCAGTGTCTGCAGGAACGGCGCCTGCAACAGCGGGACCGGCTTGCGGCCGCCCTCCAGAGGCAACAGCCAGACCTCAAATGACTTTTGCGGGACCTTGTGCTGATAGAGCAGGTATTTGCCATCCCGGCTCCAGTCGTCCGGATAGTTTTCGCCCGGCCCTTCGGTAAGCTGTTCCTCCTGGCCACTCCCGTCGACGTTCTTGCGGTAGATTTGAAAGCTCCCGTTGCGGCTCGAAGCGAAAGCGAGTTGCCGGCCATCCGGAGACCAGACGGGCGAATCCACGGGAGCGGAATCAAAGGTGAGCCGGGTCATGACGTTCCGGCCGAATTCGTAGATCCAGATGTCGCTGATGTTGTCGGCGTCGGCGCGGCAGAGCGCCACCCGCTTGCCGTCCGGGGAGAGCGCCAGGGCGTCGTACCGGCCGCCCGGTTCCACCTTCTCCAGTATTTTGCCTTCCCGGGTGACCCAGCCCAAGGCCGAGTCAATGGTGCCGGTGTGGTAGATCAGGATCCCCGCGTCCGACGCCCAGAACGCCGCCTCGTCGAACCGGTCAACCATCACCTTGTCCGCGATCGGGACCGGCTCGCCGATCAGCCGCGGGCCGCGGGGGTCGAAACTCTGCGCCATGAGGGTCTGCTGCCGCAGCCATAACAACCACCCGGGGTGGCTGTCCGCAGGCGCCGTATAGATTCCCTTATAACTCGCCGCCAGCAGGCGCCGGCGTTCCCGCGGATGGTCCAGCGAGCCGACATAGATCCCATTTGTGTTCGGGTTCGAGCCCTTGATCAGGTACAGAAAATGCCTTCCGTCCGGCAGAAACTGCGGACACATGTGCTTGATCTCGTTGCGCGCCGTGTCGGTTTCGGTCACCTTCACCGGCTCCCCTCCCGAAGCCGGGATGCGCAGCAGGTTTCGTTCGCCCGATGTGAAGAGAAGCACGCCTTCCCGGCTCCATGAACCACCGGTTGCCCGCACCGCATCGCACAGCATCAACGGAGGTCCGCCGGCAATTTCGATCCGCTTCAACTTCCGATTGGCGAAGAACGCTAGTGACTTGCTATCCGGCGACCAGAACGGAGAATCTCCGCCTTCGGTCCCCGCCAGCGAGCGGGCCACGGGTGAATCCAGCGGACGCAACCACAGGGTGGCGGGCGTGTTGGCCGGCTGCGCGCGGAAGACGATCCACCGGCCGTCCGGCGATATTGCCGTGGCGGAGTCTGGATTCGCGAACCCGCCGTCTTGGGGCGGACCGATCTCGAACTCCACCGCTCGCGTTGGCGGCGCCGGACGAGAGCGCCAGAGAAACGCGAACGCCGCCGCGAGAAGAATGCAGAACCCGGCCACGGCCGGCCAATAACTGCGCCGGCTTCGCGCCTGCAGCGTTGTCCCGGCGGGCGCAGCCGCGATCCGCTCCATCTCCGCTCTCAAATCGCGCGCGCTCTGCCAGCGATCGTCTGGATCTTTCACCAGGCAGCGATGCAGCAGCCATTCCAACTCAGGCGGCGCTGCCGATGGGAGAGAGGGCGCCGGCCGGTCCAGGATCGCCGCCATCACGCTCGCCGGTGAATCGCCAGTGAATGCCCGCTCGCCGGCCAGCAACTCGTACAGCACCAGGCCGAAAGAGAAGATGTCGCTGCGCGCATCCGCGTCCTTCCCCTGGACCTGCTCTGGCGACATGTACTGAAAAGTGCCCATCACCATGCCCGGTTGCGAGACTTCCGCGACGCCTGCCTCTCCTGCTGGGGTGCCCTTTGGGCCGGGTGGCTCCATCTTTGCCAGGCCGAAGTCGAGCACCTTCACACCCGACTTCGTGAGCATGATGTTCGCGGGCTTCAGATCGCGATGCACGATCCCTTTGCGATGCGCCGCATCCAGCGCGCCCGCGATCTGAATAGCCAGCGGCAGTGCCTCCTTCCATGCCAGGGGGGCCTTGGCGAGTCTCTGCGCCAGTGTTTCGCCCTCTGCCAGTTCCATCACGATCGCCGGCTGGCCGGCAAATTCCTCGACTCCGTGAATGGTGCAGATATTGGGATGATTCAAAGCAGAGGCCGCCCGTGCTTCCCGCCGGAAGCGATCAAGCAATTCTTGCGGCGCTTCCGACGCGGGGACAGGCAGAAACTTGAGCGCCACCTGGCGGCCCAGTTTCAGATCTTCGGCGCGGTATACCACGCCCATGCCGCCGGAGCCCACCTTCCCGATCAAGCGAAAGTGGGAGAAGGTTTGGCCGCTGAGATCGTTGGGATCCCGCGTGGCGGCCGGCGCAGGAGCTGCCGGCGCCTCATCCGGCAGGACCTCGTCCGCCTCCACGGCGCCGATGAAGCGGTAACCCCGGCGCGCCAGGGTCTCGATGTAGCGGGGATTGCCCGCCGCATCGCCCAATGCGTCGCGCAGCCTCTGGATCGCCACGTTGATGCTGCGATCGAATTCCACGACGGTGTCGTTCGGCCAGAGAACCTTGCGGATTTCCTCGCGCAGCACCACTTCGCCCGGATGGTTCAGCAGCGTGAGAAGGATCCGGAAGGGCTGATCGTGCAGTCGGACCTTGGTGCCATGCTTTCGCAGTTCACCCGCGCGGACGTCGAGTTCGAAAGGCGGGAACCGGATAATGCGAGTCGGCGGAATGGTCCGCCCGCCAGCCATACTTGCCTCCTTGGCGCTCCGACGACGCGGAAGCGTTTCGCAGTGTAACACAGCCTCCATTGTTTCAGCCAGATACCCCGTAATATCCGTTTAATACGGGTTTAACTTCCAGGCGCATTGAGCCAGCGGGCCGGAAGCCCCAGACTTCTTCCCACGCGCATCGCGTGCAGCAGAACCGAAAAGGGGGAGGGGACATCCGTGGCACATGCGGCAGCCAAGCTCTTGGCTTCGGGATTCCTGATGATTTCCGCTGTAAGTGCTGGGAAACCGGATTGGACGCTGGGTGAGTCGGGCGCGCCGGCGGGAACGCAGGCTGGCTCGGTTTACAGGCTTTCCACCGCGAAGTACTCCGTCCTGATGGAAGTAAGTTTTCCGCCGCCTTACGAGGGGAAGCGGCTGATGGTGTATCGATCCGCCTCTCCCGAAAAGGGGGATTGTCTTTCCGCCGAGATTGGCACTTCCGGGTGTATCGAGAGCTTCGTCGGGGCGGTGGCAACTGTCAGATTTACAGTAACCAGAATCGGTGGCCACAAGTCCGCAACCGCATCCATCCGCGAAGTGGTCACTGTTGTGGATCAGAGTCCGGGGTTGCCGGCGCGGGCTCCTTTCACCATGACTGTCAAACTTGTCAACGGCGTCGGCAGTGATTTGCAGGTCTTCGGCTACGATGAAAGTCCTCTGCCGCCGGATAAACGACCGGCAGAGCGGGCGGTGGCCAGAGCTGCCTGGCGGCGCTACCGCCAGGAACTCTGTTTGGATCAGGACCGGCAGCCATTTGCCATAGTCTGGTGGCACCACACCACAACAGGAATTCGTATCCTGCGCGTGGATACAAACGCCCCCGCCGCGATGAGCGGCAATCCAGACTTGTTTCAGTAGCATTTCGACACACCACGCTCCGGTCAGGCTGGACACCACTAATAGAAGCGGTGGCTCGCGCTCTACGGTCCCAAACTGCTTTTCGAGCTTGGCGATCCGTCTGGCACGGTTGTACATCACCAAGCCCTCCGCCCCAGTGCTTCCCTCATCATTTGGCGGTGAAGTTCAAACCCGTGTCCGCGCTCCGGTGGCCGATAGTCTCCCCTCTCTTTCCGGCGGCGCTCGGCCGCGTCAAGCCGCGCCATCAGCCACCGGTCGTGTTCGGTTTCCACCGCGGGTCCGAACCGGTCCTCAAGCCTGCGCAGTCGCCTTTCAAGGACCTTCATCCCCGTCCGCCTCGGTTTGTTTCTTCCGCGGCGCGCTCCAATGCCGCCACGCGTGTCTCGATATCCAGATCCAACGCTTCACGCGCGAGACCAAAAGTGCCCAACGCGGCGCGTATGCGACCGGACGCGGGCGTGGCGGAATCCACCATCAGCTTCAAGAGAACCGAAGCTGCAGCGGGGGTATTCTGCTGGACGCGGGCGTAGGCCCTGCTCCACGACTTCCCAGCGAACTCGACGGTACTCCTCAATGAACTCCGGCATCCGCAGCCAGCGTTTGAGGGTCTTGAGAATCTGGCCAGGACGTTATCCGTTAGCGAGCGAACGGTCCGGGACTGGCTTTCTCGCATCGATAAAGACTCGAAGGAAGCGCGGGACAAGCGAATCTTTGAACTTTGGCTGGCCTGCTACACCCAGGACGACATCGCAGAACGAGAAGGCGTGTCGCAAATGGAGGTCAGTAGGACTTTAAACGAAATGGCAGAGTTGCCAGAAAGTTTGAAACCCGCTGCTTCTCACTTGACCGATTTCGACCCTCCGATCTACAACGTCTGGAAGCAGCAGGAGAAGACAGCCGGAGCTGGTCATTTCGGAAACTCGGAGGTACGCTGGCTTGATAATCTGCTCTACCTGTATACCGAGCCGTTCCAGGTAGTTGTGGACCCGTTCGCCGGTGGGGGTTCCACGATTGAGATCTGCAAAAAACGCTTTCGGCGGTACTGGGTTCGGGAGTACCGGCATGGAGCAACAGATCGGCGCAGAGTTCGCGGCGTTGGATAAGCGCGTCACCGTCTTCTACCTGGGCGACCATGACCCCAGCGGCCACGTTATCGAGAAGGATATCCACGAGCGGGTGGAGACGGCGAGCGGCCGGCACTTCTACATGGAGCGGCTGGCGATTCACCAGGCCGACATCGAGCTCTACAACCTGCCACCCCAACGGATCAAGCCCAGCGACAGCCGGGCGGCCGGCTTTTAGCGGCGGTTCGGTCCCGATGCGGCGACGGTGGAGCTGGACGCGCTGCCTGCCGCCGAGCTGCGGCGGCGGGTGGGAGACGGCCATCAAGGGGCTGATCGATTTCGAGATATGGAACAGGCAGGTGGCCGTGCAGGAGGTGGAGTTCGACTGCATCGCTGACTTTGCGGCGAGGATCAAGGGCTTACCGCAATTGCAAGGGCGGCCATGACGGCGGAATCTATCGCGGGGGCGCTAGAGACTCGCCCAGCCCGGCACAGACCGGGCAGGCGACAGGGGACGACGGGACACCGACAGACTAAGAGAATGGAGGTTTAAAATACCATGACCAGTATACCAGCAGGTCACCGTGTCCCGATGATTCGTAGCGACTCAGGAGGCTGTTCATCCATGGCGTCCTCGCCTTTCGACGATCTCGAAAGCTGGATCGTTGCACACTCCAAGGGCGACACATCCAAGACGTTCATCCAACCGACCCATGATGAAGATTTGCTTGTCGGTTGCGGCGATTCAAAGTTCTACGTCCGGGGCTTCGACAACCAGAAACAGTCTGATTCTCAGTGGGTGGATCTCAGCACCTTTCCCACTATGCCGCTCGAACGACGCCAGCAGGTTCTGGAGACGATCCTCAAATCAGGCCGCGACGCCTCCGCCGGCCCTCTCACGGCGCTAGACTTCGGACGTTATTTCTTCGACGATTCGACGACGCAGACAGAACCGGATCAGCAGTTATTCACCGGCTTGTCGCTCGTTGCCGGCGGGAGATCGCAGACATCGAGACAAAGATCCGGGCCGGGCATCCGGATCTGGAGGGGCTCTGCCTGGCTCTGGCAGACTGGTCAGCGGAGTTGCGGCTGTTGCAACGACGCTGAGGTTGGCCACTGTTGCGCCACGCTTGGCCCACGTTCGCTCCTGGGGCGACGGCTTGGTGTGTGGGCCAAGGTTGTCGTGTCTTGGGCGGGGTGGGCAGGAATCGCGGCCAGAAGCAGAGAAGCCCGCCGCGGCAATTGCCGGGCGGGCCAGAAGGGAGGGTTCGGTGTTAGGCGTTGATTCGGTAGGTGCGCTCGCCCTTGTCGGACTTGAAGGATTCGACGGTGTACCCGGCCTTTTTCATGGCGCCGGCCATAAATCCGCGGACGGTATGTTTCTGCCAGCCCATCTTGTCCATGATCTCGGAAAGGCTGGCACCGTTCTTCCGCTGGAGCATGGCGACTACCTGAGCGGTCTTGCTGCCCTCGCGCGGGCCAGCCGCTT
>JBEKYD010000232.1:0-12397 GCA_049511335.1 Bryobacteraceae bacterium
CGAAGTTGGACCTGACCGCCGAGCTTTTCGGCCAGCGGATGTTCACGCCTATCCTGGTGGGACCCACCTCCGAGCAAAAGCGGTTTCACGCGGAGGGCGAACTGGCCACGGTGCGCGGCGCTTCCTCCGCGAAAACCGCCGTGGTGGTTTCGAGCCGCTCGAGCTACCCGATCGAGGAGATCGCCGCCCAGCCGGCGGCCACGCTGTGGTACCAGGTCTACCCCGAGCCGGACCTGGCGGCGCAACGGAGCCGTATCGACCAAGCGGTCGCTCTCGGGTGCAAGGCGCTATGCATCACCGCGGGCGGCGCGGACTGGAGCGCCATCGACCGTCTGCGGCACGGGCTCCGCGTCCCGGTTGTGCTCAAAGGTATCATGACACCGGAAGAGGCGGCCGCCGCGATCGCCAAGGGCATTGACGGCATCGTGGTTTCCAACTACTCCGGCCGCGCGGCAAACGGGATGGCGGCGCCGATGGAAGTGCTGCCCGCCATTGCCGAGGCGGTTGCCGGCAAAGCGCCTATCCTCATCGACGGCAGCTTCCGCCGCGGCTCGGATATCCTGAAGGCGCTGGCACTCGGCGCGAGCGCCGTCATGCTCGGCCGGCCGGTGCTATGGGCGCTGGCAGCCTACGGCGCCGGCGGCGTGCAAACCCTGCTGGAAATGCTGCAGACGGAACTGGCCCGCGACATGGCTATGTGCGGCAAGCCGAACCTGAAGTCGCTGGGCTCGGACGTGGTCAAGATCCACGCCCGAGGGCCAGCAACAGGGCACTGAGGTTTGGCGCCTGCCGCTGCTTTGGTATTTGTGTGCGCCGGCCCCGCCTTCGCTTGTTGCCGCGGGCGGCAGGGGTCGAGACAGTCTCTCTAGCTTCAGTTCGCTGCTGGCTCGTCCAAATCCATCATCACCTTCATGACCCGCTCACGATTCGCCTCGATAAAGTCATAAGCCTGGGGATACTCGCGGAACGGGAAGCACTTGGTCAATAGCGGCTGGCTGTGAATGTCGCCGGCCGATAGCGCACGGATGGCATCGATATAGTCGTCTCGCCGGTACATCAGGGTGCCGCGCAGTTCCAGCTCACGATCCTGAATCAGGCCGACATCGAGCGGGACCGGTTCGGCGAAAACTCCCACGATCACGATGACGCCGCCTTTGCGCACGCAATCGACTGCCTGGGCGGCGGTCTGCGCGGAACCCACGCATTCGAAGACGACATCGGCCTGTCCGAAGATCTTCCGCGCCTCCGCACCGGGCGGCGCGAGGCGCGCGTTCACCGTGTGGCGGACGCCGCATTGGCGCGCGATTTCGAGCCGATAGTCGCTGATATCGGTGAGCAGCACATCGGCCGCGCCGCGGCATTGCGCGACTTGCGCCACCAGGTTTCCGATCGGACCGGCGCCCAGCACTAGCACGCGCGCGCCGGAAACGCTTCCGGCGCGGCTTACGGCATGCATCGCCACGGCGGCCGGCTCTACCAGCGCTCCCACTTCGGGGCTGGTCCCCGGCGGCAGCTTCAGGACGGAGGTCTCCGGGAAGACGAAATATTCCTGCGCGACACCCCCGGTCTGAAAGCCGATCACCTTAAGGTTGTCGCAGATGTTGTATTTGCCTTCGCGGCAGGGCGGGCAGTTGCCGCAAGTGACCTGCGGCGTCGCCGTCACCAAGTCACCGGCAGATACCGCAGTCACGTTGCGGCCGGTTTTCGCCACCTCCGCGCAAAACTCGTGCCCCTGCACCACCGGATACGAGGTATAGGGGTGCTTGCCGTGGAAGACGTGGATGTCGGAGCCGCAGATGCCGATGCGCCGGATGCGCACCAGCACCTCGCCATCTCCCGCGCTTGGTTTGGGCACATCGGAGAACTCGATGCGGCCGGGACTGGTCATGGTGGCGCGCAACATTTATTTATTGCCTCCTCAGCGCTCTTCCGTCGCCGTCGAACAAATGGGCCGCATCGGTGCGAAGACGAAACGCCAGCCGGTCGCCCTCGCGCACGCCGGTGTCGCCGCCGGTCTGAACCACCAGAGGCGTACCGTCGGCAAGGCGCGCGTGCAGGTATGCCCGCGGCCCGAGATGTTCCACCGCGTCGATCTCACCCCGCAATTCGCCGTTCTCATCCAATGCGACGTGCTCGGGACGGATACCCAGCTTGATTCGGCCGCCGCCGTCGATTGGCTCGCGCGGGGCCCTCACCTTCCATACCGCGCCTTGGGAGTAAGCCAGAGCCAGGCATTCATCGGTCTCGGAGGTAACTTCCACCTCCAGGAAATTCATCCTCGGAGCGCCAATGAACCCCGCCACGAAAATACTGGCCGGGTGTTGATACAGCTCGAGCGGAGTTCCCAGTTGCTCCACTCGACCGTCATTGAGCACCACGATCCGATTCGCCATGGTCATGGCTTCCACCTGGTCGTGGGTGACGTAAATCATGGTCGTGTCCAGCTCGCGATGCAGCCGCACTAGCTCCAGCCGCATCTGCGCTTGCAAGGATGCATCCAGATTCGACAACGGTTCGTCGAGCAGAAACGCTTTGGGCTGCCGGACCATGGCCCGCCCCAGCGCCACCCGCTGCAACTGACCGCCCGAGAGCTCACGCGGTTTGCGCTCGAGCAGCAGCTCCATTCCAAGGGTGCGCGCCGCCGCGAGGACTTTGCGGTTCCGCTCTTCGGCCGGGACTCCGGCCAGGCGAAGAGCAAAGCTCATGTTTTCGGCGACGGTCATGTGCGGGTAGAGAGCGTAGCTCTGGAATACCATGGCCAGGCCGCGCCGCGCCGGGGCGACGTCCTGAACGGCCGCTCCGTCGATCAGCACCTCGCCTTCGGAAACGCTTTCGAGCCCCGCAATCATGCGGAGCAGCGTCGACTTACCCGATCCGGACGGTCCCACGAAGGCGACAAATTCACGGTCTTCAATTCGCAGATCGACGCCATGGATTACTTCGTGCGCGCCGAATCGCTTGCGGACGTTCCTCAACTCCACGGTTGCCATGTTCTCGAACTCCCCTTTGCTACTTCACCGCCCCAAACGAAAGGCCGCGCACAAGCTGTCGCTGGCTCATCCAGCCAAAAATCAGGATGGGTGCGATGGCCAACGTGGAAGCCGCCGAAAGCTTGGCCCAGAACAGCCCTTCCGGACTCGAAAACGAGGCGGTGAAGACGGTGAGAGTGGCGGCTCTCACGGTGGTAAGATTCAAGCTCCAGAATGCCTCGTTCCAGCAAAGAATCATGGAGAGCAGCGCGGTGGCGGCGATGCCCGGAGTGCAAAGCGGCAGCAGGATGTGGGTCATCTCCTCGCGCTGGCTGGCGCCATCCATGCGGCTCGCCTCCAGAATCTCAGGCGGTACTTCCCTGAAAAAGGAGAAGAGCATCCACACCACCAGCGGCAAAACGCTGATGCTGTCCATCACAATCAGGCCGGCAATCGTATCGAGCAGGCCGAGGCTCCGCCACAGCAGATAGATGGGCACAAGCACCCCAACGGCCGGCAGCATCTTGGTCGACAACATCCACAGCAGGATATCCTTGGTGCGCCGCGAAGGGAAGAAAGCCATGCTATAAGCGGCGGGAATGGCCAGGGCCAGAGCAAGCAAGGTCGACCCCAGCGAAACGGCCACGCTGTTCCGGGCGAAGGCCAAATAATCGGCCCGCTCCAGCACGGCCCGGTAATTCTCGAGCGTGGGTTTGAAGAACACCACCGGCGGCGTCGCGACCGCGGCAATTTCGGTCTTAAAGCTGGTCAGCACCATCCAGAGGATCGGGAAAAACATTGCCAACGCCGCCAACCAACCAACCATCGCCAGCGCCGCGCGCGCCTGCCATTTCGGTCTCATCGCATATCCTCCAGGCCGCGCCCCACCACGCGCATCAGGAACAACGCGACAATGTTGGCGAGAATGATCGCGAAGACTCCCCCGGCCGACGCCCTTCCCACGTCCCAACCCAACAAGGCGTCACGGAAGATCAGGAACGCCAGGTTGGTGGACGCTAACCCAGGTCCGCCGCCAGTGGTGACGTAGATTTCGGCAAACAGGCTGAGAAAGAAAATCACTTCAATCATGGCGACCACGGCCATGGGGCGCCGTAAGTGCGGCAGCTCGATATGGTAGAACAGCGCGATCGGCCCGGCCCCGTCCAGCCGTGCCGCCTCCTTCTGTTCGCGATTGAGCGATTGCAGTGCCGGCAGCAGAATCAGTACCGCGAAGGGCGTCCATTCCCAGGCCACGATCACGACAATCGCCAACAGCGGCATGCTGGAGAAAAAGTCGATGGTGCCGATCCCGAGCGAGCGCGTAATCCACGCGAACACGCCGAAGACCGGGTTCATGAACATGTTCTTCCAGATCAGAGCGCTCACGGTGGGCATGACGAAGAACGGCGCGACTACCAGCAAACGGCAGATACCGCGGCCAGGAAACTCGCTGTCGAGCAACACGGAAAGAAGCGTGCCGAATACCAGCGTGATCACCAGCACCGCGCCCACCAGGAACAGGGTATTGCCCATCGCTATCCACAGCGCGCGGCTGGTCAACAGATCCCGATAGTTCCCAAGGCCGGCGAAACTGTTCTTCCCGGGACTCAGCAGGTTGTAATTTTCCGCCGAGAACCAGAGGGTCATCGCCAGCGGCACCACCATCCATAGGAACAGCACGAAGATCGAGGGAGCCAGCAGCGGCACGGTTCGAAACGAGCGCTTCTGGCGCGCAGGCTTGGTCCCGGTCATTTCAGATATCCTCCTTGCCGCATGTCGCGCTCCGCTTCCGCCTGAGCCAATGCCAATGCATGCTCTACCGAGGCGCCGCCTGTCAGTGCCGCACTGATCTCCTGCCCAACTTCCGTCCCCAAGGCCTGGAATTCCGGAATGCCCACGTACTGAATGCCGACGTAGGGCACGGGCAGCGCGCTCGGATGCGTCATGTCCGCGCGCAGAATCGCGTCGCGAACCAGGCGGGCAAACGGCGCGGCTTTTTGGTACGCGGGGTTGTCGTAAGTGGATTCGCGCGTTCCCGGCGGCGCCAGAACCCAGCCGTAGCGAGCGCCCACCAGGGCGATATAGTGGCGGCTGGTGGCCCATTTCACGAACTCTCTGGCCAGCTCCACTTTTTGGGTGGAGGCGGGGATTGCCAGTGCCCAACTCCACGCCCACACTCCGTTGGCGACTTTGGCGATGGGAGCTTTGGCGAAACCCGTGGTGGCCGCGACCCGGCTCTGGCTGGGATCGAGAATATAACCGGCGGCCGAAGTCGCATCGATCCACATGGCGCAGTTTCCATTGGCGAAGAGGGCGCGATTTTCGTTATGGCCATCGGTGCTGGCGCCCGGAGGTCCGTAGTTCCTCAACAAATCGACGTAAAGGCGCACGGCCTCCATCCAGGGCTCGGTGGTCAATTGCGGCTTCCATTGCATGTCCATCCACCTGCCGCCGAAGGTGTTCACCAGGGTGCTGATGTAAGCCATGTTCTGTCCCCAGCCGGGTTCGCCGCGCAGGCAGATGCCGTAAACGTGATGTTGCGGGTCGTTGAGGCGGCTGGCGAATTCGCGGATCTGGGCGTAGGTGGGCTGGTCGGGCATTTCGAGACCGGCATTTCGAAACAGGTCCTTGCGGTAATAGGTGAAGGCACTTTCGGCGTAAAACGGCGCCGCATACAGCTTGCCCCGGTAAGAGACGCCCTGGCGGACGACGTCGAAGATGTCGGCGTAGTCGTAATCCGCGCCGAGCCGATCGACGGGAACCAGCCAGCCGCGCTCAGCCCAAATCGGCGTCTCGTAGGAACCGATGGTGATCACGTCGAAGGTGCTGCCCCCGGTCGAAATGTCCACGGTCAGCCGCTGCCGCAGGATATTCTCACCCAGCACCACCCAGTTCAACTTGACGCCATGCTGCCGCTCAAATTCCTCAGACAGCTTTTGCATGAGGATCATGTCGGCGTTGTTGACCGTGGCGATGGTCAACTGCGGCCCGCCGCGCGGAGGATACACAAGCCAAGCGCACAGGATGAACGCGGCAAACACCAGGAACCATCTCCACGTCCGGCTATTTCCGACAAACGGCATATCCGAGTCTCATATCCGATACTACAGCTTTCTGGGGGCCTTCTCGCCCGAGCGAAAGCGGGTAGCGAAAGCGGGTCAGCGAAAGCGAGCGAAAGCGGGTCAGCCTGGAGCGAAAGCGGGTCAGCCTGAACTTGCACCTTTCCGAGTTGCCGAAAAGCTCGTGGTCGGCTCCGTCCCCTTTTCGCGTTTCCGCCAAATGCTTCGCGGGCAGCGTTGCCGGCGCTTCTCGGCGGTGTGGCAAACCCGGTTTCTCCGGCACGTCCTCTGACCGCAGGCGCCCTCGCACGGCACTCGCCGCCCGCGCTATTGGCGCCGCCTGGTTGCATTCATCGTGCTCTTGTGGGGCAAGTCCATATCCGCAATTCTCGGTGTTTCATTAACACCTGACATTCCCGGACGGGCAAATGTGGCGCACCCACCTTTGATCGGTGAGCCATGTTCGGGTGACTGAGAGGTGGGACAGACCCGGACAGACCATCGTTTTTGGTGGTCTGTCAGGCTCTCGCCAGGCCAGCCGCTCGACAGACGACAAAAAACGATCATGGATGTCCCACCAGGTTTCCCGCGCCGATTCCCCGTGTATTGGGTCAGCTAATTTTCGTCGCTGCCTGGCAAATGGCCGGCGAGATCGGGAGTTCGGAGACTCGACGCGGCACGCAAGAGTGCGTGCGCCACGATGGACGGGGCCCCACGCTACTCGTATCGCAGCGCTACCACCGGGGAAACGCGCGTGGCCCGAAGCGCGGGGAGGAACGTGGCCAATAGGACGATGAGCATCAATCCGAGTGCCGCGGCAACGAACGTGGCCGCATCGGTCGCGCCGATGCCGAACAGCATGGTCCTTAACAGGCGCGTCAGGGCGAAGGCTCCAGCCAGGCCGATGGCGATTCCGATGGCCGCGAGCTGCGCGCCTTGGCCGATCACCATGCGCACCACGTCCGCGCGCGCCGCGCCCAAGGCCATGCGCACGCCGATTTCCTGCGTGCGTTGCGCCACCCAGTAGGCGATCAGCCCGTAGATACCCACCGCCGCCAGCAGCAGCGCGATGGCCGCGAATAACCCCAGCAGCATGGTGTCGAAGCGCGGCTGCGACACGGAGAGCGCCAGCGCCTGTTCCATGGTTCCGATCTGCGCCAGCGTGATGCCGGGATCGATCGCTTGAATGTCGCGGCGAAGCCGCTCCGCCAGGGGCGCGGCATCGCCCGGCGCGCGCACCACCAGGAACATCCGCGGCCCGTACGATTGCGCGAACGGCATATAGTAGGCCGGGTCCGTATCCACCGCCAACCCCAGGTACTTCACGTTGCCGACTACGCCCACGATCCGCATCCAGTTATCGCCATATCCCGGTCCGCTCTGCTTGATGCGCGTGCCGAGCGCTTCGCGGTCCGGCAGAAAGCGGCGCACGAATCCTTCGCTGACGAGCGCTACTGGCTCCGATCCCTGCCGGTCGTGTTCGCTGAAGCCCCGGCCGCGGACGAGCGGGATGCCCATAGTGTGAAACAGGTCCGGACTCACGGTAACGTCCGAAATGATGGGGTTGATCACTCCGGGCGGCAGAGCCTGTCCTTCCAGCGCGAAGGTGTCGGCGTCGCCCTGCCGGTCGGGCGGCAGCGCGTCGGTCACGGCGGCGCTTTCCACTCCCGGCGTCTGGCGGGCGCGGCGAATCGCTTCGTCGTAGAAGGCCAGACCCGCGGCCTGGTCGCTGTACTTTCGGTTGCCGGGCGAAATCAGCATGGTCAGGATGTGCCGGGGAGGCGTGGAGAATCCGCCGGTGACTCGCTGCAGGTTCGCGAAGCTGCGCAGCAGCAGGCCCGCGCCCACCAGCAGGATCAGAGAGACCGAGATTTCAGAGACCACCAACACGGCGCGCGCGCGTCCGCGGGTCCGGCCGGCGCCGGCGCGTCCGCCCTCTTTGAGCGAAGAGTTCAAATCCGCGCGCGCGCTTTCGAGAGCGGGCGCGAGGCCAAACAGAACGCCGGTGAGCATCGACACGAGCAGCGTGAAAGCCAGCGCGCGCCCGTCCAGCCGGACCGAATCGATCAGCGGGAGGTTGCCCGGATTCCAGGCGCGGACAAGTTCAATCGACCCCCAGGCCAGCGCCAGCCCCGCCGCGCCGCCCAGCACCGCCAGCAGCACGCTTTCGGTCAGCAACTGGCGCACCAGGCGGCCACGGCCGGCGCCGAGCGAAAGCCGCAGCGCCATCTCACGCTCGCGCACCGTGGCGCGTGCCAGCATCAAATTGGCCACGTTGACCACGGCGATCAACAGCACCAGCCCCACCGCGCCGGCCAGCACCAGAATCGCGGGCTTCAGCGTGGGCCCCAGCAGGGCGTCGCGCAGACTGAGCACCGGCAGCTCCAAGCGCTTGTAGGAGGGATTCTCCCGCATCATGCGCAACCCAATATGGTCAGTCTCCGCCTGCGCCTGGGCGAGCGTCAGGCCGGGCTTCAGCCGCGCCAAGCCGCGGTAGAACCACGGGCCGTAGCGCGTGGGCGGATTCAGCACCAGGTTGCTCCAGACTTCCGTATCCCGCCGCGGGAATTGGAACGCCGCGGGCATCACGCCGATCACCGCGGAAGGGGCGCCGTTCACCAGGATGGTCTGGCCCAGCACGGCGGAACTGGCGGCGAACCGCCTGCGCCAAAGCGATTCGCCGATCACGGCGACCGAGCTCGACCCCGGCTTGTCTTCGCCTTCCCGAAAGATCCGGCCAATCAGCGGACGCGCTCCCAGCGTGGAAATCAACCCCGCCGTCAACGAGGCGCCTTGCACCTGCTCCGGTACGCCCTCCTTTCCCGCGATGTCCATGCGCAGGCTGCGGAACAGCGACGGGCTTTCAAACGCGCGGTTGTCTTCCTTCCACATCAGGTAATCGCGCATGCACATCGTGCCGAACGCAAAATCGCGCGGGAAGTAGCGCATGAAGACCACCGCCACGCGGCCGGCATTGGCATAGGGCAGAGGCCGGAACAGGATGCCGTAAGCCACGCTGAACATGGCGGTATTGACGCCTATGCCCAGCGCCAGCGCCAATACGGCCACCGCCGTGAACGTGGCGTTCTTGCGCAGCATGCGGGTTCCGTAGCGAAGGTCGTCGAAGAACTCGTGGAGCATTTGCCCGGTCCTCACTTGTCTGACTTCTTCTTTGACTTGTTCGACGCCGCCCAGCTCGATGCGGGCGGCGCGCATGGCTTCGGCCGCGCCGATACCAGCCGCGCGCTTCTCGCCGGCCAATTCGTTCAGATAGGCGCGCACCTCGTCGTCGAGCTCCCGCTCCACGCGCGGCCGCGCGAAAAGGTTGCGATGAAGGCTGGCCAGGCGGGAAAGCAGTGGCATCGTCTTAGCCCGCTTCGAGAGCGCTCGCCATCGCCAGCGCGATGGTTTCCCACTGCCGCGTTTCGGCCTGCAATTGCCGCCGGCCCGCCGCCGTCAGCCGGTAAAACTTGGCGCGCCGGTTGTTTTCCGAATCGCCCCAGCTTGCCGACAGCCAGCCCGCCTCTTCCATGCGGTGCAGCGCTGGGAACAACGAACCCGGCTTCACTTGAAACGTGCCCTTGGTGATCTGCGCGATGCGCCGCGAAATGCCCAGACCGTGCAGTTCGGTAAGCGCCAGCGCTTTCAGGATCAACAGATCGAGGGTGCCTTGCAGAAGGTTTGTGTTCGGCATGCTTATATAGAGATTCTATATGGCAGTCATATAGAATGTCAATAGGAAGTAGGACAGGCCTCCTGGCCGGTCCTTCACAGGCGGAAGCCACCTCGCGTTTGACAAGTTCGCGGCGAGCGCGGTAAAAGAATTCATGCATACCTCTTCCCGGCGTGAATTTCTGGCCGTAAGTCTGTCTGCCGCCGCGGTCCGTTTGGCCACGGCCGATACGTCCGCCGGGTTGACCTCGCTCACACTCAAGCAGGCGTCGGAGCGCATTCGCGCCAAGACCGTGTCGCCTCGTGAGCTCACCCAAGCCTGTCTCGACCGCATCCAAACCTACAATCCCAAGATCGGCGCCTGGATCACGGTGATGCGCGACAAGGCCCTGGCGCAGGCCAAGACCCTCGAGGACGAACAGGCGGCCGGGCACATCCGCGGCCCGCTGCATGGCATTCCGATCGGGATCAAGGATTTGATCGACGTCACCGGCGCCCGCACCACCGCCGCCAGCGCCGTGTACGAGCACCGCTTCCCCAGCGAGGACGCCGAAGTGGTTCGCCGGCTCAAGGCCGCCGGCGCCGTCGTGATCGGCAAATTGAACATGCACGAGTTCGATGCCGGCGCCACTTCCGCCGTCAGCTACTGGGGCCCGGTTCGCAATCCCTGGAATTTGGAGCGCGTTTCGGGCGGCCCATCGGGCGGCTCGGCCGCGGCCGTGGCCATCGAGAACTGCTTCGTGGCGCTGGGCACCGACACCAGCGGCGGCATTCGCATTCCGGCGGCGTACTGCGGCGTGGTCGGGTTGAAACCCACCTATGGCCGGGTGAGCCTGCGCGGCATTGTGCCCATGGCTTGGTCGCTCGATCATTGCGGCCCTATCGCCCGGACGGTGGAAGATGCGGCCATCGTTCTCGGCGAGATCGCGGGCTACGATCCTCTCGATATCGACAGCGTCGACCGGCCGGTTCCCGATTACACCGCCGCCATCGGCGCGCCGGTCTCTGAATTCCGCTTGGGCATTCCCGTCGAGTTCTACGACCATCTGGATGACGAGGTCTCCACGGCTATTGAAGATGCCATCGCGCTGCTGCGTAAGCTGACTAAGGGATCGCAGGAAATCGCCCTTCCTTCATTGCTGCATGCCGGCGTGGGCGCCGAAATCGCCGCCGCTCACGAGAATCTCCATGGCATCAACGGAGGCGGCTTCGAGCCCAGCACCGCGCGCGCATTCCCCGCCACCGGAGCGGATACCGCCAGAGCCGTGGACTACATTCGCGGCTGGCGCGGGCTCGAGCTGGTGCGCCGCACCGTGGACGACGAGGTATTCCGGAAACAACAAGTGGACCTGGTGATTGCGCCGGCCGCCCGCCATTTGCCGCCTATGATCGAAGAGGAGTTGGTTGCGGCTGCCGGCGCTGGGGCCGGAAGCGGACGTGCGGGCGTGGGCGCCGGCGGCGGTGGCGGCCGTGGCGAGGGCGGCGGCAGAGGCTATGCCGGGGCGGAGTCGCGCGCGTCGCTCGATCTGGAATGGAACACCCGCCCGTTCAACGCTTACGGTTTGCCCGCCATTACGGTGCCCTGCGGCTTTTCGAAAAACGGCTTGCCCATCGGTCTCGAGATCGCTGGGCCGCGCTTCGGCGAGACCGAGGTGCTCGCCCTGGCGCACGCCTATCGGCAGGCGACGGACTGGCACAACCGGCGGCCGCCGCTCGAGCCCGACACCAAAGTGCCCGCTTTATCCAAAGCCGCGTCGGAGCAAACCGGAGGCTAGCATGCAGAACCCCGACCTTGCTTCCCTTACTCTCAAGCAAGCTTCCGGCCGCATCCACGCGCGCAAGGTTTCTCCCGTCGAGCTCGCCCAAGCCTGTCTCGATCGCATCGAAATTTCGAACCCGAAAATCGACGCCTGGATCACCGTCATGCGCGAGCAGGCGCTGGCCCAGGCGCGGCTGCTCGAGAACGAGCAGGCCGCCGGCCATTTCCGCGGCCCGTTGCATGGCATTCCCATTGGGTTGAAGGACAATATCGACACTGCCGGAGTGCGCACGACCGCCGGCAGCCGGACGCTGGCGGGCAATGTTCCCGCCGAAGACGCCGAGGTTGCGCGGCGCCTCAAAGCCGCCGGAGCGGTGATCGTGGGCAAGTGCAATATGCACATTTTCGCCACCGGAGCGACCTCGGCCGTCAGCTACTTCGGACCGGTGCGCAATCCCTGGAACCTGGAGCTGATTGCCGGCGGATCGTCCGGCGGGTCCGCCGCCGCGGTCGCCATGGACAACTGCTATGCCGCCCTGGGCACCGATACCGGTGGATCCATCCGCACTCCTTCCGCCATGTGCGGCGTCACCGGCCTCAAGGCCACCTACGGCCGCGTCAGTATTCGCGGCATCGTGCCGCTTACCTGGTCTCTCGATCATTGCGGCCCGATTGCGCGCACGGTGGAAGATACGGCGCTGGTGCTCCAGGCGATTGCCGGCTATGACCGCCTCGACGTCCAGAGCATCGACTATCCGGTGCCGGATTATTCCCAAGCGATCGGCGCGCCCGTATCGCAATTCCGGTTGGGCATTCCGCCTCAGTTCTACGATGGCTTGCAGGACGACGTGGCGCGCGCCATGGACGAGGCCATCGCACTGCTCAACAAGATGACCAAGGGGTCGTGTGAAGTCGAGATGCCTTCCCTTCTGGAAACC
>JBEKYD010000233.1:0-12370 GCA_049511335.1 Bryobacteraceae bacterium
TTCTTGGCGGCGCGAGGAGAAGGCAGGCACGGAAACCCGGCGCAGGGGTTACTGTCCCCGATTCCCCGAGGCTTGCAAATTACAGTTACGGATGGCCTGAGGCTGTGGGGCAGGTTGGTAACCTGCAGCGGGTTGGCAACCCGCTTTCGGCAGTTTCCCAGCGGCCCGCGAAACGCCGATTCACAATCGGCGGCAGGACACCATCCTGCCCCACAACGCATCGGGGCGTGAGCCGGTGGAAACTGTGGGGCAGACCATCGTCGTTTGTGGTCTGCCATACCCCGAGCATTCGATGACTTCAGAGCGTCAAAACAGCCTGATTGGCAGACCACAAAAAAACGATGGTCTGCCCCACGGCGAAATCAGTTTCCCGCTACTCGTGCGCCACTACATCCCAGCCCAGGTAGTTCGACGATGCTTCGCGCACGGCCGACGATACTTGCGAGAAGTTCGCCGCTACGTGATGCTCGAAGCCGTTGGCGCAAATGAAGTGCAGGAGCTTTTGCATGTGCGAAATCCGTACTACGCCGGCCCCGCCGAAAGTCTGCAATGGATCGTCGGTGAATTCGCCTTCGCCCACGTAGCCGCGGATCTTGCCCGCCGCATGTCGAATTTAGTGCTTGCAGAGAACTGTATACGCGCCAATGGCTGCCAATCCCAACAGGGTTAGCCGAACCACGATCAAGTCCAGAACATCAAAACTCCGGTTGATAACCTCCGGCAGTTCTTTCAGCAGGTCGCGCATATGACCTCACAACTGCTCCGTCACTGCTGCCAGTTCATCGGCTACTCGTGCGCTACTACGTCCCAGCCCAGGTAGTTCGACGATGCCTCGCGCACCGCCGACGATACCTGCGAAAAGTTCGCCGCCACGTGGTGCTCGAAGCCGTTCGCGCAGATGAAGTGCAGCAGCTTCTGCATGTGCGGAATGCGCACCACGCCGGCGCCGCCGAAAGTCTGCAATGGATCGTCGGTGAATTCGCCTTCGCCCACATAACCGCGGATCTTGCCCGCCGTATCGTCGGTGGAGAATCGCGCGAAGCTCATCGCTCCCGGTTTCACCGTGCCGACGCAGGTGCCATAGGTATTCTCGCGGCCGACCGTGCCGGCGATGATTTCCTGGAAATCCATTTTGACGTTCTTGAAGAAATGCTTGGGCAGGTTGCTGCAATGGAAGCAGACCGCTTTATCGGGGTCGTCGCCGTAGTTGTTGTTCCAATCGAGCAGCGCGCTCGGGGTCCCGGACGCAAGCTGCAGCGCGTGCATGGCGATGACGCCGCAGATATCCACCTCGCACGCGCTCGAGAGCAGGCTGTCGCTCATCATGCTCATCACCGTGCAGGGCACCACACCGAAGAATTCCTCGAGCGACGTCCAGCATTGAATGGCGCTGATGGAAACCTGGGTCTGCGCCATCCAGCCGTCGATCACCGCGCCGAGCTTGGCCATCTTCATCAGCGCGGGTTCGGGAACGCTGTCGGTGGGGACATACTTGCGAATGGCCGCCAGTTTTTCCACCGCCGCCGAATCGCTGTCTTTCATGTGGTTGATCCGGCCCATCACTTCGGATAGGTCGAAGGTTTCCACCGAAATGCCGCTTGCCTCCAGCAGTTTCTCGCTGTAACGCACGGTATTGAACGCCGCCGGCCGGGCGCCGATGGCGCCCACGCGCAAGCCCTTCAAGCCGCGGACGATACGGCATACGGCCGCGAACCACTCCAGGTCCTTTTGGAATTCGGCCGAATCGGGCGCCTCGGTATGCAGCGTAGTCAACGAATACTTGATGCCGTACTGGCGCAGATTATTGCAGGCGCTCATCTTGCCGCAGAAGCTGTCGCGCCGGTCGGCGATCAGCATTTTGCCGGGCGTGTCCGGCGTGGCTTGAATCAACACCGGAACGTTCAACCCGGCCAGGCGCAGCGTGTCGGCGATGGCGCGCTCCTCGCCGAAATTCGGCAGCGTGACGATGATGCCATCGATCTCTTCGCGGTGGCGCTTGAACAGATCGGCGCACTTGGCGCATTCGGCGCGCGTTTCTACCGCGCCGTACTTGGTGTCCTCGGCGCTGGGGATCACCACGCCGTGACCGGCCTTCTTGAGAGCCGCGGTCATTTCCGCGTGCCCGCTCTTAGCCAGATGATCGGGAAAGAATCCGCGATTGCCCACGATCACGCCGAACGTCATCGAACGACCCTTGCCATTGCTCATATGAATAGTCCCTCGCTACCAGAATATGACTTGCAATACGACCAATACCGCCGCCACCACGCCGGCCCAGAAAATGGGCCGCCGATAGATCGGCAGGTCACCTTCGGAAGGCACATCGGTGCAGCCGTAAACCAGCCCGGCGAGCTCCGACTCGGGCCTCGGCCGCGTCAACAGGCTCACAATCACCGTCACCGACACGCAAATCACGCCCGACCACAAAGCCCGAAACATGTTCTCGGCCATGGGCTTCGCTTCCGACGACATGGCGATGTACCGGAGCGCGGACGGGTCGATTTTATTGACCCAGACCCACATACTAATGGACGAAACCGTCCCCGCCAGCAGGCCCCAGAAGCCGCCGGCCCCGGTGGTCCGCTTCCACAACATCCCCAGCAGCACGGTTCCGAACAGCGGTGCAATGAAGAAGCTGAACAACGCCTGCACGTAGTCCATGATGCTGTGGAAGTGCATTACCAGGTACGCGGTGCCAACCGACACCAACACACCGAGCACGGTCAACAATCGGCCCACTTTCACGTAATGGGCGTCGGTGGCCTGCTTGCGGAACATGGCGCGATAAATATCGTAAGTCCACACCGTGGCGAACGCGCTTACGTTGCCGGCCATGCCCGACATGAAACCGGCAATCAGCGCGGTGATGCCCAGGCCCAGCAACCCCGGCCCGCAATAGCGCGCCAGCATGATGGGCAGCACTTCGTTATAACTGTGCAAGACCTGGCCATGTTGCAGGGCCGCGGCTACGGCGTCTTCGCCTACCAGGAAATGATGGCCCGGACTATCCAGCACCGCCAGCCCCAACAAGCCCGGCAGAATCACGATGAACGGCACGCACATCTTGAACGCCGCACCGATCACGGGGGCCGTCTTCGCCGAACGCAAATCCTTGGCCGAGATCACGCGCTGCACCACCAGAAAATCGGTGGTCCAGTAACCCATCGAAAGCACCGCGCCCAAGCCGAAGACGATGCCGACCCAGGTGATTCCCATGGGATTGTCGTGGTACGACCCCAGCGTGCGCCACAGATGCGTGTAGTCCTGCGCCGGGAAATTGGTGTGGATGCGCGCCACCATGCCGCTCCAGCCGCCCGCCTCGATCAGCCCGATGATCGAAACCAGCAGCGCGCCCAGCCAGATCAACACGAACTGCAGCACCTCATTGAAAATGGCCGAAAGCAATCCGCCCAGCCCTACGTACAGTGCCACGGTAATGGACGAGACCCAGATGCTGAAGTAGATGTCCCAGCCGAGCACCACTTTCAGCACGATTGCCATGGCGTACATGTCGATGCCGCTCATCAGCACCGTCATGCAGCCGAAACAGATGGCCGAAAGCGCGCGCGCCGGTTCGCCGTAGCGCAGCTTGAGGTATCCCGGCACGGAGTGGGTTTTGGAGATGTAATAGAACGGGATCATCACAATGGCCAGGAAGATCATGGCCGGGATGGCGCCGATCCAATACCAGTGCGCGGCCAGAATGCCGTATTGATACGCCGAAGCCGCCCAGCCCATCAACTCGAGCGCTCCCAGGTTGGCGGCCACAAAGCTGAGGCCGGCCACCCAGGCGGTCATCTCGCGCCCGGCGAGGAAGAAATCTTCGCCGGTTTTCGCGAACCGTTTGAGGTAGAATCCGATGCCGATCACCGCCAGGAAGTACAGGGCGACAATGGCGAGATCCACCGGCGAGAGGGAAAGCAGGCGTCCAGGCGTGCTTTCGAGGAACAAGCAGATCGGTAAGGGCATGGGCTTAGCCGCTAATGAGAGAGCGTTTCGAAGAGTTTATGGTATGGACGGGACGCGCCAAAGTCAAGCTGAAGCGCGCCCGCTGAAGCCCGTGCTACCAGATGGCTCCTTAGCACCCAGTTCCGGAAATTCAGTAACGTATTCCAGGGCAACCGAGCGGTTGCCGAACACGTGACCGTAATTGCGAAACCGAATCCTTACCCTGAGCCGCTTAGATTGAGGCGCTCCACCGCGGGAGGCGGCAGGCTCTCGAAAGTCAGTCCCTCTTCGAGCTCGCCGGCTTCGCGCGCGTCTTTGCGGCGGCGAAGGTTCCACTGCCAGGCTGCCAGCATGGCGGCGGGCAGCAACAACAGGCGCACCGGTGCGGCCAGCATCCACGTTCCCAGCGCGGCGCCGGCCCGAGTGAAAAGTTCAAATCCCAGCAAGTGCAGCAGGCAGAGCATGGGGAGATTATCGCGGAAGCCGGGCATGGGGCAGGCCAGCGGCATTTTGCGATAGCCCTCGAGCAGGAATTCGATGAGGCACACCGATAGCGCGGCCACGTAGGCGGTCGCGGCCAGCGCCTCCGCCGGCCCGGTGCGCCAAACGCCCACCACAAACCACGGCAGCAATACGCATAGCGAGACAAACGCCAGCATGACACGCCGCGCCACCGGACCGGTCTCGGCGCTGGCAGCTTCCACTACGGCGCGGAAGAGCCAGTTGGCGGGCAGAAGGGCGGGAATCTCGAAGGCCACGCGCAGTCCCAGAATCAAGAGGTAGGCGGAAACCAGCGGCGCCTCGAGCCAATGGCCGGCGGCGGCTTCCTCGACTGCCAGCCAGCAGCCTAATCCCAAGGCCACGGCGATGGCCAGCCGATGCGGCTCGCTGCGCACCAGAGCCCGGACCGCGAATCGGTGGCAGGCGCGGCCGAAGCCTGCCTTACGCGGCGCGAAGCGGTCCAGAGCCCACAGCAGCGCTGCCGCGAGGCGCCGTTTCGACTGGCGCGGCGCGCCTTCCAGCACGGCGGCAAAGCGGCGCCGGTAACTGGCGGCATAGCTCAGCGCCATCAGCAGGAAAGCCGCGGCCGTCGCAACCAGTGCGCGGTTGGCCAGCACCCGGAAGACCGGCGTGCCGCGATGCTGCCACTGCTGGTATAGGGCCACAAACCACACCGATGGCAGCCAGGCGGATGGCGACGACGGATGCGCGGCAACGTCTCTCAGCAGCGGTCTCCCGGCCGGCGCGCTGAACAGCAGCGCCAGGAACGCCACCAGCAGTGCTGCGCTCAACCCGGCCGCGGCGGCGCGAAAAACCCGGCGCGGCAGCAGCGCGGAGAGAATCCCCAGCACCGAAAACACGGCGCAGAAAGTGAACACGCTGGCCAGCGCGGTGACCGCGGCGTGGGTGGCGGCGAACGAGAGATAGACGCCCAACGGGGCTTCGGCGCCGGCGGTGACAAACAAAGGGAACAGCAGCGTGGGAATGGCGTTTACGTCCACCACAAAGACTACAACCGCGAAGGCAATGGCGACGGTGTTGGCCAGCAGGACCGTCCGCGCCCGCACCGGCAGCGGCGCCAGGTTCAAGTAGTCCTGCGTATCCGGCAGAATGCGGTCCCACTTCAGCACCGTAACGATGCCGGTGACGCCCATGGCCAGCGCCAGAAACAAGTACTTGTCGGGCGCCGAGGCCACCAGCAGATCGCGGTGCAACTGTCCGCGCATCCAATTGAGGAAGGTGGAATATTCCTCCAGCATGAAGAACGTCATGAAAGCGCTAGGCGCTGCCAGCAGGCCGAGCAGCGCGCCGGCGCCGAGCTCGAAGTCGGACCCTTCCTCCTGGCTGCCGCGCAGCAGGCGATGGAGAAAATGCCCGACCAGGCGACGGAAGGCGCGGAGTTTGAAGCGTTCGGTCATCGGCGGTCAGTCCTCAGCTACACCAGGAGCGGCTTTGCGTGGGGCAGACCATCGTTCTTTGTGGTCTGCCGTACACGCGGCCCTCGAGCAAATCCGTGGGTCTTCGGCTTTGGCCGATCCCGCCGCCGGCACCCTGCGGTAAAGGAGCATCGAAAAGAGCCCGGCTGGCAGACCACAAGAAACGATGGTCTGCCCCACGGCATTCACGCCGCCACTGCATCCACAATCTCTCCCGCGATTCCATCGGCATCCACCGGCTCGGTAAGCTGCAAGAATCCGCTTTCGAGGCCCAGGCCGGCGAAACGGGCGCGCATTTCTTCCATCGGACCCGAAGCCGCCACCGCCCCGCCCTTCAGCAGCACCAGACGCGAGCAGAGCTGGTCCGCCTGTTCTAATACGGGCGACGAGAAGAACACCGCTTTTCCGGCCGCGGCCAGACGTGCGATGACGCGGCGGAGCACCAGCGCGCTGGCGGTATCGAGGCCCGAAAAAGGTTCGTCCAGCACCAGCAGCGCCGGGTCGTCGAGCAGGGCGGCGATCAGCACGATGCGCTGCCGCATGCCTTTGGAGTAGCCGCCGATGGGCAGGTCGCGGTGCTCGTAGAGGCTGAGCCCGCGCAGCATGGTGGCGGCCTTGTGGCGGAAGCGCGCTGGCTCGATGCCGCGCAGCGTCGCCGCCAGCTCCAGATATTCCCAGCCGCTCAGAAACCCGTAGAGATCCGGCTGCTCGGGCACGTACCCCAGCGCACGCTTGTAGGCGATGGGATCGTTCGCCACTGGCCGGCCGCGGAAGAGCACGGAACCGGTGGTCGGCTCGACCAGGCCGGTGACCATTTTCACAATCGTGCTCTTGCCCGCGCCATTGGGTCCGAGCACGCCCAGGATCTCGCCCGAGTGGATGGCGAAGCTGACATCCCGTACGGCGCAGAAAGCGCTGTACCGCTTCACCAGGTTGCGCACCTCGAGCACGGCCGGCGAATCCAGCATGCTCTTTGGACGCCAGGCGGAAGGAAAAGTTCCCGAGGGCGGGAGTTGGTGGCGAAGGTGGGGCTGGCCGCCGCGCGGCGATTGGAGAAACTCTTCGATCCGGCCGTCTACCTGCCCCAACGCCTGTCTCCTCTCCACTGTGAGGTCTACTCCTGCTTGGTAACCGTCAAAGTTGTGGCGTTGGAGGCCACGACAAGCTTGGTATACGGGTCGGTGCGCTCCAAGCGGATCGTGTATTGGTTCGGCTGGCTCAGGTCAACATAGTCCGAAAGGACGACGACCTCGTGCAGAGTTCCGCCAGGGGCTACTACAGCCGAAAAGGTGCTGCCACCAAATATGAGGCGCGTCTCTCCTTTCTTCCCCTTATAAACGCCCGTGCCGCTCGCAATAGCTTGCCCTATCGGGGTGAGTGGAGCCGGTTTTCCATTTCGGTCGAAAACCTTGAACGTGTATAGAAAAGGACCGTTCGCTGGTAGGTAGAATCGAATTTCCTTACTGGACTTGTTCGTCAGATCGATGTCGACGATAATCTCAGAGCCGGCCCTTGCCGTGCTCTCCTTCAGACGGATGCTCATTGCAAAAGTGGGCTGTTGGCCAAGCGCTGAGGTTGTCGCTTGTGCGGTCGCGAATCCGACGTACATCGAGACCAAGGCAAGGCCGGTGAACAGCATATGAGAATAGACACCCGACCGCAGTGCGGAGTTCCGAACGAGCGGGGGAGGGGTGGGCTATCGGAGTCCCTTTTGCGGCCCCGGTAAAGAGGCGCGTCGCGCGTCCTTCGGGGAGTTCCCGGTATGCCCACCATGCCGATCCGAGTTCCATCGCACTTGACGTATATGCATCAATAGTGCATACTAATACATATGCGAACTACGCTAATCATCGATCCCGACCTCATCGAGCGCGCTCGTGAACTCACCGGTATCCGCGAAAAGACCGCGCTGGTGCGGGCAGGCCTGGAGGCGCTGATTGCGCGCGAAGCCGGTAAACGCCTGGCCTCGCTGGGAGGCAGCCATCCCGAAATGGCCAGCATTCCGCGGCGGCGGCACGCCTGATGGTGCTTGCCGATACTTCCGTCTGGATTCAGCACTTCCGGCGAGGAGAACCGGCCCTGGCGGCCCACCTGTCGGACGGGCTGGTCCTCATGCATCCCTTTATCTCGGGTGAGCTGGCATGCGGCAACTTAAAAGGCCGGGCCGCGATCCTCTCCAACCTCCAGACGCTGCCACCCGCCGAACTGGCGTCTCACAAAGAAGTCCTTCAACTGATCGAGGATCGGCGGCTTTGGGGACGGGGACTGGGCTGGGTTGACATGCATCTGCTAGCCTCGGCGCTGCTGTCGCGCTGCGGGTTTTGGACCCTCGACAAGAAACTCGCAGGGGCAGCGGTGGAGCTGGGACTGAGCTCGTGACACGCGTAGCCAACGTGGCGCACGCCACGTTAAGTTAGCGCGCCACGGCGGTTTCAGCCGGTGCTAGTATCGGACAGGAGAGTCCGATTCAAATGACCGCAATGGAGCGAATTGAGGAGTTTCTGGCGCAAAAGAGGATCGCCTTTGTGGGAGTTTCGAACCGGCCGGCGGAGTTCTCACGAACGCTGTTTCGGGAGTTTCGCGCGCGCGGGTACAATGCGATCCCGGTTCATCCTGGGGTTTCGGAGATCGACGGCGAGAAGTGTTTCGCGCGCGTGCAGGACATCGATCCGCCGCCGGATGGGGCGCTGCTGCTGACGGCTCCGGGCGTCACGGAGCAGGTAGTCCGCGACTGCGCGGAGGCGGGGATCCGCCGCGTCTGGATGTATCGCGCCGGGGGAGCCGGAGCAGTCAGTGCCAACGCCATCGGGTTCTGCGCGGCGAATGGAATCGAAGTGGTGCCGGGGGAGTGCCCGTTCATGTTCCTTCCCCGTACGCCGTGGTTCCACCGGCTGCATGGATGGGTGAAGCGGATCGCCGGCTCGTACCCGCGGTGATGGGGACGGCCGCCGGCCGCGATACAGTGTTAAAGAGCCTCAGCCATGCAATACGACGCCATTTTATTGCTTTCCTTCGGTGGACCGGAAAAGCGGGAAGACGTGCTGCCGTTCCTCGAAAACGTGCTGCGCGGGCGGAACGTGCCGCGCGAGCGGATGCTCGAAGTGGCGGAGCATTATTATCATTGCGGCGGCCGCAGCCCCATCAACGACTATTGCCGCGAATTGCTGGCGGCGATGCGCGCGAGTCTGCCGCTGCCGGTGTATTGGGGCAACCGCAACTGGCACCCGCTCTTAGCGGATACCATGCGGGAAATGGCTCGGGATGGGGTGCGGCGCGCTTTGGCGCTGGCCACATCCGCCTATGCCGGCTATTCCGGCTGCCGGCAATACCTGGAAAACATCGAAGCCGCGCGGCGCGAGGTGGGCGAGGGCGCTCCGCTGGTGGACAAGATACCGCCATTCTGCGCGCATCCGCTGTTCGTGGAGGCGAATGCCGAACGCGTGCAGGAAGCTATGGAGCGGATTGAGGAAGCGCGCCGTCCGGCCCTGCGCGTGGTCTACACGGCGCACAGCATTCCGGTGGCGATGGCGGCGGTATCGGAATACGAGTGGCAGATTCGCGCCACGGCCCGCGCCGTCTCCAAGCGGCTGGGTATCGCGGCCTGGGACGTGGCGTGGCAGAGCCGCAGCGGGCCGCCTTCGCAGCCCTGGCTCGAGCCCGACATTCTGACGCACCTGCGCAGATTGGCCGCCGAAGGCGTGGAAGATGTGCTGGTGGCGCCGACCGGCTTTCTTTCCGATCACATGGAGGTGCTCTACGATCTGGACGTGGAAGCCGCGAACCTATGCGGGGAACTGCGATTGCGGCTGACGCGAGCCGGAACGGCGGGCCTCGCTCCCGCGCTGTTGCGCATGATCGGCGAATTGGTCCGCGAGCGAATGGCCGCCCCCGAACCCGCGGCCTGCGCCGAGGGCTGCTGCCCGGCTCCGCAACGTCGAGGTGTAGGCGTGTGACATCGACGCCGTCCCCTTCGGCCGAAGGATCGGATCAGGCGTGCGCATTCACAACTGGCGCCAGCGCCTGTTCCAGATCGGCGACCTGAACAGGCTTGGCTACGTAATCGTCCATGCCGGCGGCCAGGCATTTTTCGCAATCGCCTTTCATGGCGTGAGCGGTGAGCGCAACGATGCGGGTGTGGCGCCAGCCGAGCTCCTGTTCCTTGGCGCGAATTTTGGCGGTTGTCTGAAACCCATCCATCTCAGGCATCTGGACATCCATCAGCACAGCATCGAACGGCTGCCGCCCGAAGGCCTCGAGGGCCTCCTTTCCGTTGTTCGCCACTACCACGGAGTGCCCTCGTTTTTCCAGCATGCGAGCAACTACCCGTTGGTTCACGGGGTTATCCTCGGCGACCAAAATGGAAAGACGTTTTGCAGCCGAACACGGGGAGAAATGGGAGAACCGGCCGGTGCGATCCGTGGATGGTTCGGACGGCGAAGTGTCGATTTTACATCTGACTGTGAAGTGGAAGGTGCTGCCCTTGCCGAGCTCGCTCTCGACCCAAATGCGCCCCCCCATTTTCGCAACCAGACGCGCTGCAATCGACAGACCCAGCCCCGTGCCGCCAAATTCCCTCGCGATCGATCCATCCGCCTGGGTGAAAGCGTCGAAGATCCCTTGCTGCTTGTCTGGCGAGATACCGATGCCGGAATCGCGTACGGCGAAATGGAGCACGATGTCTTCGCCGGCCTGCGATTCGATGCCGGCGCGCAGCGAAACCTCTCCTTGACGTGTGAACTTGATTGCGTTCCCCAGAAGATTCACGATCACCTGGCGGAGGCGGACCGGATCGCCGATCGCCCGCGGCGGCAACTCCCGCGCCAGATCGCAATTCAGTTTCAGCCCCTTTTGCGCGGCCTGCAGTGCCAGCGGCCGGATCATTTTCGCGATCGCATCGTCCAGGGAAAACGGCGTGGCCTCGATCTCCAGCTTGCCAGCCTCGATTTTGGAAAAATCCAGAATCTCGTTGATCAGCGCGAGCAGCGACTCCGCCGAAGCGCTGGCCATCGACACATACTCGCGCTGCTCCGGTGTCAGGTCGGTCTCGAGAGCTAACTGGCTCATTCCCAGGATGCCGTTCATGGGCGTTCGGATCTCGTGGCTCATATTGGCCAGAAACTCGCTTTTTGCGCGGTTGGCTTTCTCGGCCGCTTCCTTGGCGTGGCGCAAATCTTCGGTTTGTAATCGGACCCGCCGGCGCAAGATCACAATCCAGGCAAGCGCTACGAAAGCCACCACGACGAGCACGGCAACCAGCCGGAAGGTCCGCTCCGCCGTCCACCACGGCGCCTCCCCAATGACCACTACATCGGCCGGCGACCGCAGCAACAGCGCGAACCCTCTCGGCGCCGTTTGCCCAAGTCCCGGGGCCTCGATCGCGGCCACGCCGGCCACGCGCACCAGGCAGCCCTTGTCAAGCGCCGCTAAACCCCCTCGCTCCAGCCAGGCATTGAAGACGGTACTGCCCGCTTGAAGCACCAGCCTCTCATCGGTTCGGCTGAAGATGCGATCCACCAGAAACGCATCGATCTTCACCAGCTCGGAATCCCGGCCTTCTTCCAGCACGTCGTCCACGGTCAGGACCGGCGCCTCAGCCGGGTTGGCGTGCCCCACCTTGCGCAGTTCGGCGTCCTTGAGCACCGGATTGAAGGGACCGGCCTCGGCGAAACCTGTCGCTACCACCGAATCTCCGATCGCGAGGTGCGCCTCGGAATGGTTGCGGACCTCCAGCCCCCCGCTCGCATCGCTGATATATGTCGGGCCGCCGGGGTGGGTTAGAATGACCGTGCCGCGGACTCGCGCCGGCGCGTCGGCGTCCCCTCCTTGTACGAATTGGAGTAACTGTTCGATACGGCGGGTTGCGGGTTCGGCGGGAGCGGACTCCACCTCGAGGAACGTCCGGTCGGGTACCCGCAATTGCACTCCCAACAGTTGCCGCTTGAAGTTGAACCGCGGGGCAACAACGCCGCGCACCCGAACGCGCGAGTACAGCAACGATTTTGGCAGTTCTTTGGTGCCCGCCACACTGAGCTCGAACCGGTAGAGCCCCGATCGGACACCCACCATCGCCCGCCCGTTGGCGCTACCCACGGAATAGACAACGCCGTGGGCCTCCACCCATGTGCTGTCGGCCGTTCCGGAGTAAAGCTGCTGGGCGCTCAGATGCAGGGGCTCCGGAATGGCCTGTTCCCCGACTACGCGGATGCGCGGACCGGTGATCACCGGCGCGAAGTCTCCAGGGCCGCTGAAACCATCGATCTCCACGAGTTGGCCCGCGTGCAAACGTGGAAGTGAGCTCGATTCGGCGGAAACATAAACGCCCTCCTCGCCATCCTGCACCACCAGTGACTGCCCGCTTGGATTGTAATACCTGAATCCGGCGTGAAGAATGCGATTTCAAACCTAAATCGGCTTCAGTCGGTTAACCTTGCGCAGGATGCCGTTGGCCAGATCCTGGAGCAGTGGCGACTCTCGGAGGCGAAGAA
>JBEKYD010000234.1:0-12352 GCA_049511335.1 Bryobacteraceae bacterium
CAGCGACCTGCTCGACGATCCCAAAGCTTCCCCCTCGGTGCGTCTCAAAGCCGCCACCCTCATCTTCCAAACCGCCATCGCCCCGCCGCGCTTTCAGCCGGCCAAGCCGGTCGTCATGTCAGAACTGCCCCTGGACCTCGCTCGGCAAATCGCCGGACTCGACAAAGAGCCCCAAGCCGAAGAGGATAAACCGGCAGCTTAGGGCCAAGCCGTCGAAAAACCTGAAAATTTGCACAAAAATGCACAACAGCCGCGAGTAGCCCTTTGGCCTGCACCGCTTCCCGCCTCTTTTCATGAGCCACTTTCGCCTCAAACAGTATCTTCCTTGCAGGCGTCCTGAACCGCCGAGCCCTAGAAACGCGGGACAGACGGAGCATTCCGGATTTCCATGCACAAAATGCGCAAAACTTCCGTTCGCGGTCACTCCAACTGACCGAGCCCCCAGAGGGCGTGTTCGGCCACGAGCGGGTCTTCGTGCTGGGCCAGTTTTTCGAGCGGCGAGCGGAACCGCTCGCGGCGCGCGTTTCCCATGGCGACGGCTACGTTGCGCAGGAAGCCGCGATAGCGGGCGCGGGTTACCGGCGTTTCGCGGAACATCTGGCGGAATTCGGCCTCGCCGATGGCCGCGAGTTTTTCCAGCGGCGGGGCGAAAGTCCGGGCGGCAAAGGCCGCATCTTCGGTCACCGGCGCCTTGCGGTTCCAGGGGCAAACATCCTGGCAGATATCGCAGCCGAATACCTGGCGGCCGATGCCCGCGCGGCGCTCTTCGGGGATCGCGCCGCCCAGTTCGATGGTCAGATACGAAATACACAGCCGCGAATCGATCTCCCAGTGGCCCTCCCGAGGCACGATGGCCGCCGTGGGGCAGGCGTCGATGCAGCGCCGGCAGGTCCCGCAGCGGTCGGGCGGCGGCGCATCCGGTGCGATCGCGAGCGATACCAGCAACTCGCCCAGAAAGAACCACGACCCCGCGCCTTGATGAATCAGGCAGGTGTTCTTGCCGATCCAGCCCAACCCCGCCAGGCGCGCGTAGGAGCGCTCCAGCAGCGGCGCGGTGTCCACGCAGATCTTGCTGCGTATCGTCACGCCCGCCTTAGCTTCCACCCGCTCGCGCAGCCGCTCCAATCCGGCCCGCATCGAATGGTGGTAATCGTCGCCCCAGGCGTAGCGCGAGATCCAGCCGCGTTCGGCGTCATCAAGAGCCGTCGAAAGCGGCTGCGGCGTGTGATACAGCTTGCCCACGCAGACTATCGACCGCGCCTCCGGCAACAGGTTGCGGGGATCGTCGCGAATGGCCGCGCGGCGGTCCGTAAGATACCGCATTTCGCCGGCCATGCCACGCCCTACCCAGTCGCGATACCAGGCGAGCTCGGTCACCGGCAATGCCGCGGCCACGCCCGCCAGTTCGAACCCGCATTCCCGCGCCATCTGCCGGACTTCGTCTGCCGTCAAATCTTGAGCCCCACCGAGCGCATCAGCTCGATCGCATTGCTTTTCCGCACCACCCCCGGCCGCATCACGTAATCGAAGTGGATTCGTCCGTCGGCGATGGAATCCTCGAAATGAACGTTGGCCGCGGACTCGCGCAACTGGTCGGCAATTTCCGCCAGCGCCAGGTCGTGGGTGGTCACCAGGCCGATGGCGCCGCGCGCCACCAGTTCGCGCACCAGTGCCGCGGCGCCGATCTGCCGGTCATGCGAGTTGGTGCCATTTAAGAGCTCGTCGATCAGGAATAGCGCCGCCGGCTCGCCGCCGGTCAGGTCCAGAATCTGGCGCAGGCGCAGAATCTCGGCGTAGAACCGGGAAACGCCGCCCTGCAGCGAATCGGAAATCGAGATCGACGCGCCCACCGCCAGCGCCGAGAGCCGCAGCCGCCGCGCTCTTACCGGCGCGCCCGCCTGGGCCAACACGGCGTTCACCCCGAGCGTGCGCAGCAACGTGCTCTTGCCCGACATGTTGGACCCGCTCACCACCAGCAGCCGCAACGGGCCGCCGAGCGAAACATCGTTGCGCACCACCCGCCCCTCGTCGAGCAGCGGATGGCCGATGGCTTCCGCCTCCAGCAGCGGACCGTCTTCCACAAACTCCGCGAACGGATCGGCGGGATGTTCGAAGGCGTGGCTCGCGAACGAGCTCAGCGCTTCTATCTCTCCGATGGCCGCCAGCCATCGCCGTACGGCCGGTCCCGAGTGTCGGCGCCAGTCTTCCACGCGCAGCGCCAGATGGGGAGTCCAGAGCACGAAAATCTGGGCCATGCGGATGAACCAGTTTTCGCGCGAATCCAGCAGTTCCATCAGACGGGCCAGTTTCGCCAGACGGACCGACGGCGGGGCGCCCTCCGAATCGAGCGACGCGCGCAGCTCGGCAAGCCAGGGCGAGGTGAACCGCGAGGCTTCGAGCAGCCGCAACACCGCGGCCAACAAGCTCAGCTCGTGCGCCGCCTCTTCCACCGCGGCCACCACCGCGCCCGCTGCGTGCCGGTTGCGAAAGAAGAAGGCGCCGTTTACGACCAGCACGAAGAGAGCTACGTCTTCGCTTAGAGTCGCCCAGGGTTGGCGCATCGGGAGCAGGCCGACCATATGCAGAAACGCGGCGGCGGCGGCGATCCCGCCGGGAATCCCCAGAATGGTAAAGACCCAGAGCGCCACCCGATACGCGCGGCTCGAAAGCTGCGCCGGCCGTTCTCCCCATTCGGCCAGCGCTTCAGGCTTCACCCCGGTGCGGCCTTCCTCGGCCAAGACTGCCAATTGCTCGCGCAAATCCAGGCGCGGCCGCAGCTCCTCCACAGCCTGTTGGCGCCGCGCCACGGTGGCCGGATCGGCGGGCGCCAGCAGCCAGCGCGCCAGCGTGTCTTCGCCGATGTGAGTGCGCGCGGTCGAGAGGAGCTCGAACAGCGAGCCTTTGCCGAACAGGTCCAGATCGTGGGCGTAGGGATGGGCCGCGTCCAGGTACCCGGTGCCGGTTTCGCCCGTGCCGGCCCATTGGCCATCGAGGCGCGCCAGCCCTCGCGTAAAGTAGCGCTCGGCGCGCCGGCGATTTTCGAGCGCTCGCGAAAGCCGGTCGTGCGCCACCAGCAGAGCCACGAACGCGGCGATGGGAACCAGCACCCAGAGGATGGAAACGAGGCCGCTCGAAAGCGCCTGCCACACGATGATCGCCGCTGCCACGGCCAGCGCCAGCCTGGCGTAGCCCAGCCGGGCCAAACCCGCATCGCGCTGGGCGATTTCCGCCTTGCGCCGCGCCAGCAAGTCGCTATAGATAGTTCGAGGGTCTTGAGTCATTTGGGTTGGCGGACGGGCCATTGCGCCATCCTATTCTCCCGCACACATGTTACAGTGTGCTCATGCCGGGCGGCTATATTCCGATCCTGATTTTCCTGGTATTGGCTACCTCGTTTCCGGTCGTGGCCATTCTGGCGGCCAAGCTGGTTCGTCCCGCGACCCCGTTTGTGACCAAACTGGAAGCTTACGAGTGCGGCATCAAGGCCGCTTCCGATTCGCGCGGGCGCTACACCGTGCGTTTCTATATCATTGCCATCCTGTTCGTCATTTTCGACGTGGAAACCATCTTCCTGTTTCCGTGGGCGGTCTGGTATAGCAACTTGAAGTGGTTCGGTGTGGCCGAGGTCGCGGTGTTCCTCGCCATTCTGGTGGTGGGGTACATTTGGGCTTTCAAGAAAGGCGCGTTGGACTGGGTTTGAGCCAGTTTGGCTGACCCGCTAGCGCAGCATGGCGATATCGGCTTCCGCCTCGGCAATGAGCTTTGGCCAGATCGTGTCCGGATTGCCGTCGAACGCCAGCTCGGCGCCGCGATTGAAGATGAACCAGCCGCCCAGGCGCGTTTCGTTGTCGAGCTGTCCCGGACCCCAGCCGCAGTATCCGGCATAGATGCGCAAATCCGAAGAGTTCCTCCCCGCGCTGAGCGCCTTTTGTAACGCTTGGCGTTCGATCACGAGATAGATCCTGCCCGCCACCGCGGTGGCGCCATCCGGTTTGGCGCCGGCCCGCACCAGGGCCATGGCGCTGTCCCGCTCCACCGGGCCGCCCAGATACATCACGTCCGAGCGCTGCCCCAGGCCGTTGAAGTCGCGCAGCACGCGCCCAATGGGCACCGTGGTGCGGCGGTTGATCATCAGGCCGAGGGCCGATTCTTTGTCGTAGTGCAGCAGCAGAATCACAGACTGGGCAAAAGAAGGATCGGGGGATTTGCGCGGCGACACCAGAAGCTTTCCCATACCGAGGTCCGCCGGTCTCTGGGACTGGGCGGTCAAAACCGCCGCGACCGCCAGGGCTGCCGCAAACCACCGGACGGACGCCGGAAGGGACGACACCATGCCTTATTGTGGCAGTTTTTCGGGCGGCGGTGGTTCCCCCAGCACGCCGAGCCTGCGCCCCGTCCGAAACAGCTTGCGCCCCACGCGATGCCACAGCGTGTGGCCCAGCCGCTTGAGCTCGTAGTGGGCATCGCGCCATTGTTCCACGATCTCGCGGGCCGCGTCCGCGTTCAGCGCCAACGGCCCGCGGCGGGCCACCACCGGGAGCGACCAGTTTTCGGCGCGTACGATTCCGAACGCCCGATAATCGTCGGTATAGAATCGCACGTCCGGGAAGCCCGCGGCGTGGAGCGAGGCGCGCAGACCGCTTTCGGAAAACAGGCGCATTTCGGCGGCCGGCCCGGTGCAACCGACGTGAAACACCAGGTCGGCGGTGGCTTCCAACTCGCCCGCCGCGGTGCGGTTTACCAGCACCGTCCGGCCGCCCACGTGTGCCAGACCGAATTGGTTCAGCCGCGGGAAATGCTCCACCGTCGCGGGGTCGAGCGAGTACGGCACGGTCAGCACCAGCACGCCATTCGGCTTCAGCAATCGAAACACCTGGGCAAAAACCGTTTCGATGAGCGGCGGCACGTGCTCGAAGACTTCGCTCGCCAGCACGAAGTCGTAAAGGTCGCATTCGGTGGGGGGAATCCTCGTCAGGTCCAGGCGCGGTTCGCGGTCGTAGAATGTGTTGCGGTAATCGAACTTGTCGCGCAGCCGGTCCGCGTAGGGCGCGGCATCGCTGCAGCCCAAGCCGCGCAGGCTGCGCACGCGCGGAAAATCGGGCAGCGCCAGGTTCAGGCCGAAAAGCTCGCGTGATAGCGCCTGCAGCAGGCCGCGCATGCGCACGTTGGATTTGCAGGCCGCGCAAGTGGGCGCTTCGCGATCCATCGGACCGCCAGGGAGCCGGTTGCGGGCGCCGCACACGTTGCACACGAATTTCGTCATGATTCGGCTGTCGCTATCGTAATATGGTCTCATGCCGCGGTTTCTGGGGTCGGTGGTGGCGGTGTGTCTCGGGCTGGCGGGCGCAGCCGGCCGGGCGCAGGTGATCGAGTTTCAATCCAACGGCCTAAAATATCAGACGCTGACCAAGTCCGGCGTCACCGTAATGTATGCCCACCTGGGTAATCATCTGCACGAATACGCCATTCTTCAGGTCGCGGTTTCGAACGGCTCGAAGGGCCCATACGTCATTCGCCCGGAAGATTTCTCCTATGAACGCGGCGACGACCTCGGCACCCTGCGCGCAGTCCCCGCCCGCACCGTGATCGAGATGCTGATGCAGAAGGGCAATGGCGGCGATGTGGTGAAGCTGGTGACCCAGTACGAGACGTCGATCTACGGCAATCCGCACCTGCGATCGACCAATGGTTACGAATCGCGCCGCCAGGCCGCGCTGGCGTTTAGCGGGAGCAAGCTCAAAGCCGCGGCCGCGGCCAGCGCTCTTGCCCTGGTGCAGACCAAACTGGCGCCCACCGAATCCACCGATGGCGCGGTGTTCTTCGCCAACGATGGCAAACCGCTCACCGGCGGCAAGCTGGTGGTGCGGACGAACACGGACGTGTTCGAGTTCAATCCGGAATGAACCGTGGCGCGGGCCGTCAAGCCTGCTGAGCCGAGAGTCATCCCGGCTCTTCTTGCCGCGCTGACCGCAAATGGTCGTCAGGGCTTGCCGCCAGCTCGGCTTTCACGGGATTGTTTCAGAATACCCTCTGATCCGGCCTGATCCCCAGTCATCGCGCACCCAATGGTCTTGCGGCCGGTCTGCATGCCCCAGTGGGCAGAGCTGTCTGCGCCGAGAGCAGCCTCAAGTTTTGTGTGTTCTGGCCGATAAGGATAAGAGTGTTCGTCGACGTAGGGAACGGGCTGTCGCATCCGCTTGGGTTGAGCGATGGCGCCGGCTTCGGCATGGTAGCCGTCATCGGCCCGGAGAGATAGGAGCCAGAAGTGGCGCCGGGGAATGGGCAGGCTGTGTTTGAGCTTATCCGCATATCCCTTAAACACATTAAAGTCATGCCCCGCTCCCGCCGATAACCACCATAGCGACAGGCCAATCGCGACACGGCGGCCTGATAGCCGCTGCACGAGGAATCCCGCTGCGCGAACGGCGCGGCCAGAGATGAAGCTTTTGGAAGGAGCAGGATGGAATAGACAGTTTTAGAAAAGGAACAGGCAGCGCCGCACGGATTGAACGATCCGATGCAAGAAGTAAAGAGTTGAGAAAAGGGAATACGAACGTGCAACAGCAAATGACAGTTGGGGAAAAATTCGCGCTTCTTGGCGGCGGTCTCATTGTGGCGATGGTGCTGGTGGGCGTCGTCTCCGTCTACGATCTGGTAGGTCTGAACCGGGCAACGCAGCTAATCATCACCGATCCGCTGCCGGGAATGGCCACGATGGCCGGCGCGCGGGCGGCAACACTGACCGTGCGGGGCGACGTTTGGCGCCACATGTCCGAGTCGGATCCGTCTAAGCGGGCGGAGATCGAGCGGAGCATCGAGGAGAACAAGGGCCAGGCGGAACGGGCGATGCAAGCATACGAACCAACCATCACGACCGCGGAGGATCGCGCTCTCTACGACAGGCTCAAGCCCGCTTTGCAACAGTACATGGATGCTTTGCCCGGCGTGCTGGCGCTGAGCCGGGCCGGCAAGGCCGAGCAGGCCCGCGACAAGTACGACGCCGAAGTTCAGGCGTCGTTTAATGCGGTGAAGGATCTTCTCGAAGCCGAAATGCAGCTCAATCAGACCAATGGCGAAAAGGACGCTGCCGAATCGCAGCAAACCTACGGCAAGGCGGTCTGGGTTCTCGCCATCGCGCTGGCTTTATGTTCCCTGGGCGGGGCCGCCTCAGCACTCATCGTGATTCGAGGCATGAACAAGACGCTGCGGCAGGCGGTGACGGAACTTTCCGAGGGCGCCGAGCAGGTGGCCAGCGCGGCTTCACAGGTCTCGTCCTCCAGCCAGTCGCTGGCGCAAGGCTCGTCCGAGCAGGCTGCCTCACTCGAAGAGACTTCCGCTTCGAGCGAAGAAATCAACGCCATGGCCCGCAAGAACGCCGAGAACTCCCGCAGCTCGGCCGACCTGGTGACCCAGTCGCAGCAGAAGTTCGTCGAGACCAACCAGGCGCTGGAGCAAACGGTGGTGGCAATGGGCGAGATCAACACGCAAAGCGGCAAGATCTCCAAGATCATCAGGGTAATCGACGAGATCGCCTTCCAGACCAACATCCTGGCGCTGAACGCGGCGGTCGAAGCGGCTCGCGCCGGCGAGGCCGGCATGGGTTTCGCAGTCGTGGCCGACGAGGTCCGCAACCTGGCGCAGCGCTGCGCCCAGGCGGCCAAGGATACGGCCGCGTTGATCGAGGAGTCGATCGCCAAGTCCAATGACGGCAAGATGAAGGTGGATCAGGTCGCCGCGGCAATCCGGACGATTACCGAGGAGTCGGCCAGGGTGAAGACGCTGGTGGACGGAGTGAACCTGGGCAGCCAGGAGCAAGGGCGCGGCATCGAGCAGATCGGCAAAGCGATCGCCCAGATGGAGCAGGTCACGCAGAGGACGGCGGCTAGCGCCGAGGAGAGCGCTTCGGCGGCCGAGGAGCTGAACGCGCAGTCGGGGACCTTGAAGCACATCGTGGAGCGGTTGACGGCCATGGTGGGCGGCGGCGAGACATCGAACGGCCACGCTCCGTCCGGCTCGGCGATTCCGGTGAGATCCGGGCCAATGAAGAATTCCAGCCCGCATCGGCACGCCCCGATATAGTTATACCAGCCCTTCCACTGACGGCCGGTCCTTCTTCAGACGCCAACTCCCTGGCGGCAAGCTGGTGGTGCGGACCCATACGGACGTGTTCGAGTTCAATCCGGAATGAGGCGGAACCTATTCAGGCGGCGGTGACGAAGACTCGGCCCGGGCGGCGGGCCCGCGGCCTGTTGCGGATGATAATCTCAACGTCCTGGTTGAGCGAGGTGAGAAACCGCATTAAGCGCTCCACCGAGAATCCCTGCAGTCGATATTTTGACAGAGCCGAGACTTTGGGCTGGTTGATGCCCAACAGTTCGCCTGCCTTGCCCTGCGATAGCCCGCGCCGGCGAAGGACGTCGTTGATTGCTACAGCCAGACGGACCTTCGTCTGCCGTTCGTCGGCGTCCGCAAAGCCGAGGTCGGCGAATACATTTCCCGAGCTGGGCGCAATTTTTCCGCTACGTTCTGTGGCTGGTTTTGCCATATCGATCCTCATAGTCCTGCCTGGCCAGCAGAGTGATCTCCCCCTTATTGCAGCGGATACCCGCGAATCAATTTGAACGTCCTTCCCCAGCGGGTCTTGGTGAAGAAGTGGGTGATGACGTCGAAGATATGGTCGAGTCCGATATTGCCGTTGGTCAGATCGGCGGTCGAGGCTTCGTACGACCAGTAAATGATCAGCGGCGTTCCCTCGATGTTTTCGCGCGGGACGAAACCCCAGTAGCGGCTGTCGAGCGAATCGTCGAGGTTGTCGCCCATGGCGAAAACACAGCCTGGCGGGACCACCACTTCGCCGTTCACCACGTCGTGTTCCAGCATCTCCTGCGCCCGCGGGGCCACGATGGTATTGGGCGGGGAAGGAAAATTGTCGCGATAGGAATCGATGTAGCCGGTGACGTGCTGCACGTAGGGCTCTTGGGGGAAATGCCCGTTGAGCATCAATTGTTTGTTGACCACGCGAATATGGTCCCCGGGCAAGCCGATGGCGCGCTTCACGTAGTCTTGCCGGATATCCACCGGGTAGCGGAACACGATGACGTCGCCGCGCCGCACCGGGCGGTACGGCAGGATGCGTTTCGAAAGGCTGCCGGCCGGCGCAAAACACAGCTTGTCCACCAGAACGTGATCGCCCACCAGCAGCGAGGATTCCATGGACGCGCTGGGAATCACGAAGGCCTGCACCAGGCTCGCCGTGGCAAACAGCAGCAGGACCACCGTAACGGTCCATTCGGCGATGAAGCCGCGATGCACTTCTCGCGAAATATTACGGTACCGGCTCCACCAGCCGGGCTTTTCGACGGTCTCTTGTGTCTTCTCCACTTTCTTCCAGTGTACCGGATGAGACGCACCGGTCCCCGTGGCGCCAGCCGCGGCCGCACGCCGAGGCGGAAAGTGTGCGAGAATTGCGGGCTAGAGGGGGGATCGCTTGCCACGCATCCAACAGGAACCGCCCCGCACCCTCGGGGAACTGCGCCAGAGTCCATATTCAGAAGCCAAACTCGCCCGCCGCACCGTCAAGGACGAGCTTCGCGAAAACCTGATCCACAAGCTGAAATGCCGCCAGCCGCTGTTTCCCGGCGTGCTGGGGTACGACGATACGGTGGCGCCGCAGATCGCCAACGCCTTGCTGTCGCGCCACAATTTCATTCTTCTCGGCCTTCGCGGCCAGGCCAAGACGCGCCTCATCCGCCTGCTCACGCTGCTGCTCGACGAGGCCGCGCCGTACGTGGAAGGCTGCGAGATCCACGACAATCCGTACCGGCCGATCTGCCGCCGGTGCCGCGAGCTGATTGCAGAAGCCGGCGACGCCACACCCATCGCCTGGCTCACCCGCGACCATCGCTACGTGGAAAAGCTGGCCACGCCCGACGTCACCATTGCCGACATGATCGGCGATATCGACCCCATCAAGGCCGCCCGCCGGGGGCAGGATATTTCCGACGAGCTCACCGTGCACTTCGGCCTGCTGCCGCGCGCCAACCGCGGCATATTCGCCATCAACGAGCTGCCCGACCTGGCCGGCAAAATCCAGGTAGGCCTGTTCAACATCATGCAAGAGGGCGACGTGCAGATCAAAGGCTATCCGGTGCGCCTGCCGCTCGACGTGATGCTGGTTTTTACGGCCAACCCGGAAGACTACACCGCGCGCGGCAAGATCATCACCCCGCTCAAGGACCGCATTGGCAGCGAAATCCGCACGCATTATCCGGCCACTCTGGAGCAGGGAATCGCCATCACTGCCCAGGAAGCTTGGATCAAGCGCGGCTCTCCGGTGGAAGTCCGCATGCCCCCGTTCATTTGCGAAGTGGTGGAACAACTCGCGTTCCTGGCGCGCGAGGATAAGCGGGTCGATAAACGCTCGGGCGTTTCCCAGCGCCTCCCGATTTCGGCGCTCGAAAACGTGGTCTCGAACGCGGAGAGTCGTGCCTTGCGCATCGAGGAGACGCTGGCAGTGCCGCGCATCCTGGATTTTTACGCCGCCCTGCCGGCCATTACCGGCAAGCTCGAGCTGGAATACGAAGGCGAGCTGAAGGGCGGCGATGCGGTGGCGCGCGAGCTCATCCGCGTCGCGGTGGGCAAGATTTACGACCAGTACCTGGAAGGCGTCAACGTGGCGCAGATCATTCAGTGGTTCGACCTGGGCGGCACGCTGAAGATCGATGAGCTGGCCGATTCCGCCACGGCGGCGCGCCAGTTGGGCGGCATTCAGGGACTGATGGAAAAAGTCAAGGCGCTGGGGCTGGGCTCGAACGAACCGGATGCGCTGCGGGTTTCCGCGGCCGAGTTTATCCTCGAAGGCCTGCACGCCCACCGGCGCATCAGCCGCAACGAAGAGCGCGGATTCGCCGCCGAAGAGCGCCGCCGCGAGCCGCGCGAAGACCAACCTAAGGGCGAGCGGCCCAATTTCCGCAAGCAGTACAACTAAGGAGGCCGCCATGAAATCGGTTTGCTATTCCCGCTACACGGGCGAAGATCTCGATATCGGCGCCGAAGACCTCCTAAAGGCGCTGGCCGATTTCCTGCTGCAAAGCGGTTTCAACACCCAGTATTCGCAGTTCCACGAATGGAACCAAAACACCCTCGAAGAGTTGAAGGAAGCGTTGCGCCAAGCCTTGCAGGAAGGCCGCCTGTTCGACGATAGCCGGCTGGAACAGATGATGGAGCGGCTGGCGTCCATGACTCCCGAGCAGGTGGAGCAACTGCTCGACAACCTGGTTCAGAAAATGGTCGACGAGGGGCAGATAAGCATGGAGGAGCAGCCCGAGCCATCGACGGGCGGAGGTCCGGGGCAGGGGCAAGAGAGCCAGGTCAAGTTCGAGCTCACCGATAAGTCCCTCGACTTTCTGGGATTCAAGACTCTGAAAGACCTGCTCGGCTCGCTCGGCAAATCGAGCTTCGGGCGCCACGATACGCGGGACCTCGCGACCGGCATCGAAACCTCCGGCTGCGCCCGCCCCTACGAGTTCGGCGACGTGCTGAATCTCGACGTTAGCGCCACGCTGTTTTCGGCGATTCGGCGCGAGGGCGCGCGCGTGCCGCTCAACCTGGAATACCGCGACCTGCAGGTGAACCAGTGCGAGTACCAGAGCTCGTGCGCCACCGTGCTCATGCTCGATTGCAGCCACAGCATGATTCTGTACGGCGAGGACCGTTTCACCCCGGCCAAGAAAGTCGCCCTCGCGCTGGCGCATCTCATCCGCACGCAATACCCCGGCGACAGCCTGCAATGCGTGCTATTTCACGATACGGCCGAGGAGCTGGCCATCAGCCAACTGGCGCGCGTCCAGGTGGGCCCGTATTACACCAACACTCGCGACGGCCTGATCCTGGCGCAGAAGCTGCTCAACCGGCAACGCAAGGATATGCGCCAGATCGTCATGATCACCGACGGTAAGCCCAGTTGCCTGACGCTCGAAGATGGGCGCCTGTACAAGAACGCGTTCGGCCTCGATCCGCTGGTCATCAGCCGCACCCTGGAAGAAGTGAACCGCTGCAAGAAGCAAGGCATCCTGATCAATACGTTCATGCTGGCCAGCGACTATGGCTTGGTGAACTTCGTGCAGAAGATCACCGAAATCTGCCGCGGCAAGGCATACTTCACCACGCCGTACAATTTGGGGCAGTATCTACTCATGGATTACATGAACCGGAAGACGCGGACGGTACACTAGTATTACAACGTTAAGTATTGACATCCGTTTCGAGGCATGGTAGTCTCTGGCATGACCGAGATCCAAATCAGAAAGTGCCATGAACGTTTGGAACGCTTCCTAGTGGATTTGTTGGAACC
>JBEKYD010000235.1:0-12336 GCA_049511335.1 Bryobacteraceae bacterium
GGTCGCGCACCGCCCGCAACATCGAGACCAGCTCAGCGCTTTCCACGTTTGCGGCTCCAGGTGGCGGTCACGGTGGCGCCCAATCCGCCGCGCGGGCTGAAATCGCCCACCACGGTGGCAAAAACCGGCCGCGCCGCCCGGACCACGTCACGAAGCACCCGGTTCACCACGTTTTCCTGAAAAATGCCCAGGTTGCGGTAAGCCAGCAGGTACATCTTATACGACTTCAGCTCGATGCAGAGCCGGTCCGGCACGTAGCGCAGCACGATCTTGCCGAAATCCGGCAGGCCGGTTTTGGGGCAAACGGAAGTGAACTCCGGCATCGCGATCTCGATTTCATAGGGCTCGCGAAACTGGTTCGACCAGGTTTCGATTTCGGGCAGCGGCGCAGCCACGCCGCCGGCCGCATGTGCATCGGTGTAAGCCCGTTTCATGATAGCGCCCTCGACAAAAGCTCCAGGAAGAGGCCGACGTCGGTGACGACGCCCACCGCCTGGCCGGTGCCGCGGTCGCTGACCTTGGTCGCCACGGCGGGATTGATATCCACGCACACGATCCGCACCCAGCTCGGGAGCATGTTGCCGGTGGCGATGGAATGGAGCATGGAGCCCAGACAGAGCACCAGCCCGGCGCCCTTCAGCTCGGCGGCGTAAGCATCTTGGGCGGCGTTCATGTCGGTTATGGTATCGGGCAGGGGCCCATCGTCGCGCAGGCTTCCGGCCAGCACGAACGGCACGCCGGCCTGGACGCATTCGTAGAGGATGCCAGAGCGTAAGCAGCCGGAGCGCACGGCCTCGCCCACCGAGCCGGCGCGGTAAGCGGCGTTGATGGCGCGCATGTGGTTGCGGTGCCCGTGCTCTTCCTGGCGTCCATCGGAAAGCCGTATGCCCAGCGAGGTGCCGAACAGCGCGGCTTCGATATCGTGCACGCCCAGGGCGTTGCCGCTCAGCAGCGCGTGAACCCAGTGGCCGCGGATCAGCGAACTCAATCCTCTCACTCCACCGGTGTGCACCACCACGGGGCCGGCCACCACCACGACCTTTAGCCTCTGCTCCACGGTCTGGCGCATCAGGGAAGCGGTCTGCCGCACGGCCGTCTCCACCTGGCGCTCGGAGGAAATGCCGTTGGACATAAACGCGAACGCCAGGCGGTCGCGCTCCTTCGACTCCGGCACGACGCGAATGCCGCGCAGCCCGACTACGATGCGGTCGCCGCGGCGCAGATCGCGCAGCCGCCGGCACCAGGCCTCGCCATCGCGCACCACGATCATGGCGTCCATGCGCTGATTGGCCACTTCGATCCATTTATGTCCGTTGCGGACGAAGGTGTGGTGATTGGTGCTCGAATAAAAATCTTCGGGCGCGCAGCGATCCCTCTCCACCTCGCGCAGCACGGCATCGGTGGCTTCCGCCGGAGCGCAGCCCAGTTCCAGCAGGGCTTCGAGCAGCCGATCGAGCGCCACTTCCTCTTCCACCGAGACCTTCAGGCGGAGATAGGAGGGCTCGCTATTGGTCCGCCCGATGCGGAACTGCTCCACTTCGAACCGGCCGCCATTCGCCACGACCTTGTCGAAGATATTCTCCATGATATGGGAATCGATGAGGTGGCCTTCCGCTTCGACCACTTCTTGAAAGGGCATAGAAGCCTATTGTAGCGTCGCGGCGAAGGCGACCCATGGAATATGCCATGGATTATGCTATGGGCTATTCGATTGCGCTTTGCGAGGCCAGGGACTTGGCCCGCGCCATATTCCGATCGAGCGCGGCCAACAAATCGCGCGGGCGGATGGGCTTCGATAGGTAATCGTCCATATCCGCGGCCAGGCAGCGGGACCGGTCGCGGTCCGCGCTATGGGCGGTGAGTGCCACGATCGGCACGCGGCTGCGTCCCCCTTCGGCTTTGCGGATGGCGGCGGTAGCTTCGAAACCATTCATGACGGGCATTTGGATATCCATCAGGACGATATCGAACGTCTGGAGGCCAAACAGCTCTGCCGCGCGCAGCCCGTTTTCCGCGGTGGTGACCGTGTGTCCGTGTTTTTCCAGCATCTTAACCACGAGCTGGCGGTTGACTGGATGATCTTCGGCCAACAGCACGTGGAGGCCGGGCCCGGTAGATGACAATGGGACGGCGGGTTCGCTCCGGCTCTCCACTGGAGGAGCGGTTACATGGCCCATCCGGACACGGAACGAAAAGCAACTGCCTGCGCCGAGGGTGCTTTCCACTCCGATTTCGCCGCCCATCATGCGCACCAGCCTGGCGGAAATCGTCAAACCCAAGCCGGTGCCACCGAACCGCCGGCTCATCGAGCTGTCCGCCTGGGAAAACGGATCGAAAATGGCCTTGAGTTTGTCCGCTGGAATTCCAATTCCCGTGTCCCGAACCGAGAAATCCAGGATGTCCAGCGGCTCGCCGGGAGCGACGGATTGATCCGGCGGGCGCGCGGACACCGCAATGGAAACGGACCCCCGATCGGTGAATTTTACGGCATTGCCGCCCAAATTGAGCAGAACCTGCCGCAGCCGCAGAGCGTCGCCCAACACCGTGGCCGGGACCTCGCTCGCGACCTCCCAAGCAATCCGGAGCCCTTTCTTGCGCCCTCCGGACTCCAGCAGACGGGCCACCTCGGCCACCACCTCGCGCGGATGAAAAGGCAGAAACTCCAATTCCATCCTGCCGGCTTCCATTTTGGAGAAGTCCAGAATCTGGTTTACTACCGCCAGCAGCGATTCGCCCGAGCTCCGTATGGTGAGAAGGTCGTTGCGCAGCTCCGGATCGGTTGTCAACTCCAAGGCCAGCTCCGCCATACCGATGATGCCGTTCATGGGCGTGCGGATTTCGTGGCTCATGTTGGCCAGAAATTGGCCCTTGGCACGACTGGCTTCCTCGGCCCGGTCGCGGGCCTCTTCCAGGCTGCGGTTGGCGGCCCGCAGCTCCGCCGTCCGATCGGCCACCTGCTCTTCCAGGCTTTCGCGGTGGCGCTGCAACTCCCGGTCGCGCCGCTCGATTTCGTCAAGCATGGCGTTGAAATCTTCAATCAGCAGGCCAAGCTCGTCATCGGAGTCCCTTTTGGCGCGGATCGCGTAGTTGCGCAGGAAGGTGACCGCCTTGGCGGTTTGGGCGAGATGCAGGATAGGCGCCGAAATCAGTTTTTGCAATCGGACGGTCAGCAGGAATGCCAGCGCCCCAGCCGCCACCAGGACCAGAGCGTCAATGAGGACCGATTGCGCAATTTGGCGGTTCATGGTGCGTAGATCCGACTCCAGCCACACTTGGCCGATGGGTTGCTCATCGAGGACTACGGTGCGAAAGGTGATCAACCGGCCGCCTTCGAACGCGGTGCCGTCCCCCGCCGGCCGCGGGAAAGCGAATTCGACGTCCTGGCCGGAGCGGACGTAACGAGCCAAAATCGCGCCGCCGCGGGTGTAAAGCGCCGCCGCCACCACGTCCGGCTTGGCGACCAGGCTGCGTAACAGATCTTCGGCCGCAGCGGCATCGTTGAAGCTGAACGCGGCGGTGGAGTTCTGGGCCAGAATATTGGCAGCCAGGTCGATTTCGCTGCGCGCCGAGTCGTGCTTGGCTATGATGTCGCGAGTCAACTGGAGTCCGCCGGCCAGCAACAAGGCAGCGGTCACCGTGGTCATGGCGATGGCGCGAAGTTTGCGTTTGAGCGACAAACGCGCCACGTGACGGTGGAGAGAGAATTTCACCTTTGGCCCTCTCGCATGGTGCACGCCACGGCCAGCAGTTTGGAGCTGATCTTCAACTGCGCCCGTTCCGCCGCATCCAGGTTGATGTCGAACCGCATGCGGCCGCCCACGACCTTCATCCCGATCACACCGCCTTGGGCGCAGAACCCCGGCGAATCGCCGACCGTCAGGACGGGGGAATAGCGCATGGACTGCAAGACTTCCGGAATTCTCCCCCGTTCCGAAGCACCGATAAAGACGATTTGGCAGCGGCGCGCCCCCTCGTCGCTCCGCAGGTGCACGACCGAAAACTCGCGTCCGTTGACCCATTTGCCCCGCACCGTATCCTCCAGCCGTCCGCCGAACGGGTCGCGGCCGATCACGCCGATGGAAATGGGTCCGATCCCGGCCTCCGCCGGCCACTCCACAAACCTGGCGAAGGTATACAGAAATGCGGCTTTCACATCGTATCCGCCCATCGGCTGGGCGCGCAAACCGGCGGTTAGCGCCAGAGCGAGCGCGAGGCGGGTCAGACGAAAACGCTTCAGGGAGCCCATATCAGCCTTCCGATGAGAGAGCGCCGATCTGACTGGGTCCACGGGGGGGCGGCCACCGCCTGCAAGCGGGCGGCGGTAGTCACACTCCGGGTGACGAGGCTTCGCACGTCCAGCTTATCGGCTGTTATGGCGGGAAACTTGAGAGGTGCGGTCTACTTGACCGCCAGCCAGGCGATGAATAGGCCGTCGGGAGCGACGTCTTCCCAATACGAGATGGGGCGGCTCGAAACCTGGCGGCAATCGCGCCGCAGCAGGCGTTCGAGCTCTTTGGGGCGAAACCAACGCTCCCATTCCGGCGTCCGGAGACGCCCCCAATGTTCGGCGTTTTTGTCGATGATCGCAATCCGTCCGCCGGGCTTCACCACGCGGCAGATTTCGGCCACGGCCCGTTCGATTTCCACCGCGTGTTCGAGCGATTCGGTGGCGTAGGCCGCATCGAAAAAAGCGTCCTCGAACGGCAACTCCGTCATGGAACCGGCGCGGGTGTGGATCCCGGCCGGCACATAACGAAGCATTTCCTCGGACAGATCCAGGCCCCAGAACTCGGCGGCCGGCTCCTCGGCGTGCAGCACGCGCGCGAATCGGCCCTTGCCGCAGCCCACGTCCAGGACCCGCTTGCCGGCCATCGGCGACAGGTGGCGGTGGATCAGTTTGACGTGGTAGATGCGCGGATCGATGGTGGAGGGGAAATGCTCCTCGTCGGCGGATGCTTCGTCGAAGGAAGCGCGAATGCGCGCCCGCAACTCGCCGGTGAGCGCGGAGCGCGCATGTTCCTTGCGGCGAAATAGGCGGCTCCAGTCCATGGGTTTCGAGCGATCAGCTTTCAGCTTTCAGCTAAGACGGACCGCTCGCTCATGGCCGACTGCTGATTGCTGAAGGCTGAAAGCTGATCGCTGACCGCTCACCCGCTAGCTTCTCGTCAGGAAGATGGGCAGGCCCAGCTTGTGGTCGTAGGTCGGGCGGTAGCGATCGGCGTTGTACATGGTGGACACCTCCACGCGGCGCGGCCCGAGCTTGGGGTCGGGAATGGAGACGAGCGCGTAGCGCCCTTCCGTGATGGCGGTCATGAGGCCGTGTTTGCCCTCTTCAATGGCGTCCATCGCCATACCGGCGAAAGTCGAAGCCACCATGCGGTCCACGAAATCGGCGCTGCCGGAACGCAGGTCGTAGGTCAAATCGCTGACGATGGTTTCATCGCCGGTCTTGGCCTTGATCTCGTTGCTCAAGTCTTCCGCCACGCTCATTTTCTTGCGGTGCCCGAAAGCGTCGGCCTCGCCGTATTCCTTCACCGTGTAGCCTTCCCATTCGGCGCCCTCGGACAAAATGCAGAGCGCGTAGTTGCTGGGATTGTTGCGCTTGTCGGTGGTCAGCAGGTCGATCAGGTGCGGCAGGCTCACCTTATATTCCGGGATGCAGCAGCGCACGCTGGTGACGTAGGCGGTGTAAAGCGCGGTATAGCCGGCGTCGCGGCCGAAGACGCGGAACAGGCCGATGCGCTCGTGCGAGCCGACGGTGGTGCGCTGGCGTTCGATGGCGTCCATGGCGCGGGTGATGGCGGTGGAAAAGCCGATGCAATACTCGGTGTTCCGCACGTCGTTATCCATGGTCTTGGGAACGGCCATGACCTGCACTCCGCGGCGGTCGAGCTCGGCGGCGTAACTCAGCGTATCGTCGCCGCCGATGGCGATCAGGTAGTCCAGACCCAGGACCCCGACATTGGCGAGCACCGCCTTGGTCACGTCGAAAACTTTGGTGGTGACACCTTTCTTGGTGCTCTCCTTGACGTCGAAAGTCTGCCCTTCCAGGACCGGGGGCAGTTTTTGCATTTTGGACGGGTTGGTGCGGGAACTGTGCAGATACGTGCCGCCCGTGCGGTCGATGGTGCGCGTGTTGTCGGTGTTGAGCGGCAGAATATAGCGCGCGCGGCTGGACGGATCCTGCAGATTGACGTGCGTCAGGCCCTCCCATCCGCGGCGGATTCCGATGACTTCGTATCCGATCGCGGCCGACCGGTATACCACCGATTTGATGACCGAATTCAGGCCGGGAACGTCGCCGCCGCCAGTAAGAATGCCGATACGCTTTGCAGGCATGAGTACTCCTCTGAATCACGAAAAGTAGTGGTTGGTTTGAAACACTTCATTATATTGGATGGCGCGGCGGCTCAGCGTGGGGCAGACCATCGTCTTTTGTGGTCTGCCACCCTATCGTTGGATCCGATCGGCCGAAGAGCTGGCGGACGCGACCGTCACGCCGATTTTGAAGCGGTGTCGGCGAAATACTGGGACGGGCAGACGTGGTTGAGCGCGGGGTGTAGGGCAGACCACGGAAGACGATGGTCTGCCCCACGGAGCATAGGCGCCAAAAACACGGCCCACAGTCCAGGCGGGCTCAGGGCCTCTGGCCCTACGGAGGGCCTGCCCTCCCTCAGCCTTTGGGCGCGCGAAGCAGAAACACGGCCACTTCGGCGGCGAGGTTGGGAATCCACTTCACCGTGCGATGGCCGGAGAGAAAATAGCGCCGCTCCACCTCCAAGGTCTCCAGATCGGCTAATTCCTCGAAATCCTGTACGGTGAGGAAGTGAATGTTGGGCGATTCGTACCAGGCATAGGGAAACAGAGGAGTGCGGGGGGCGCGGCCGCTGGTGAGCATGGACCAGCGCACGCGCCAGTGGCCGAAGTTGGGGAAGGCCACGATCACGCGGCGCCCCACCCGCGCCATTTCGTGCAGCACCTGGCGCGGGTGCATGGTTTCCTGCAAGGTCTGCGACAGAATCACGTAGTCGAAAGCGGCATCCGGGTAATCCGCCAGGCCCGCATCGATATCGCCCTGGAAGACCGAGACTCCGCGGGCGATGGCGCGCCCCACCTTGTCGGCCGAGATTTCGACGCCGCGCGCGTCCACACCCTTGTTGGTGGCCAGCCATTCCAGCAATTCGCCTTCGCCGCAGCCGAGGTCGAGCACCTTGGCGCCGTCGGGCACGATCTCGCCGATGATGGCGTAGTCGCTGCGTCCGAGGAGATCGCGCACGAAGGCGGCCTTGGAAGGCGGCTTTGCCGACACGGTCATCTTACTTTCTCGAGCGTGCTGGCCAGAAATCCGCGCACCAGGTCGGTCTGGCTGGCCACGTCCACCAGAAACGCGTCGTGCCCGTAGTTGGATTCCAGCTCGACGTAGGCCACGTCGCAATTGCGCGAGCGGAGCGCCCGTACGATTTCTTGCGATTGGTAGCTGGGATACAGCCAATCGGAGCTGAAGCTGATCACCAGAAAGCGCGCCCCGGCGCCGGAGAGCGCCTGCGCCAGGGAGCCGTGGCCGTTGGTGAGGTCGAAGTAATCCATGGCCTTGGTGATGTAGAGATAGGAGTTGGCGTCGAAACGGCCGACGAATTGGTTGCCGCGGTAGCGGAGGTAGCTTTCCACTTCAAAATCGACGTCGAAGCCGAAGCTGAAGGAGTCTTTGGCGCGCAGGCGGCGGCCGAATTTTTCGCGCATGGAATCGTCGCTCATGTAAGTGATGTGGCCGACCATGCGCGCCACGGCCAAGCCGCGGGCCGGGGGTTGTTTGCCATAGTAGTCGCCGCCGTTCCAATCCGGGTCGGCCATGATGGCCTGCCGGCCCACTTCATTGAAGGCGATCTGTTGCGCGCTGTGGCGGGTGGTGGAGGCGATGGGGATGGCGGACACCACGCGGCCGGGATACGCAACCGCCCATTCGAGCGCCTGCATGCCTCCCATCGAGCCGCCGGTCACGGTCAGCAGCCGCGGGATTTCCAGATGGTCGATGAGCATCTTCTGCAGCCGCACCATGTCGGAGATGGTGATCACCGGGAACGTCATGGCGTAAGGGCAGCCGGTGGCGGGGTTGACGGACCCAGGTCCGGTAGTGCCGCGGCACCCGCCCAGCACGTTGCTGCAGATGACAAAATACAGGTTGGTATCGAAGGCCTTGCCCGGGCCGATCATGTTGTCCCACCACCCGGGCTGGCCGGTTTCCGGGCTGATGCCGGCGGCGTGGGCGTCGCCGGAAAAAGCGTGCACGATGAGGATGGCGTTGGACTTATCGGCGTTCAGCTTGCCGTAGCTTTCGTAAGCCACGTCTAAGGGCGCAAGCGTGGCGCCCGAATCGAGCGTAATCGAATCGAAGGTTACGGTCCGGGACTCAACGATCATCAGGCAGGTTTCCTTTCAATCATAACAGGGGGGAGCTTGGGGGATGGCCTCCAGGGGTCGGCGGCGCGCGAATGAGAATGCTGGCCCCACTCCTTGATCGCACTGCGCAGATCGCGTATAGTGGGACTGCATGGCGGACGCCCCGATGACCGTCGATCTATTACTACCATCGCGAAAACGTGCCGCTATTCCTGCTCTCAGCGTACGCGAAGAACCGGAAGGAAAGTCTCACAAGGGCGGAGCGGATCGAGATGAAGCGGCTCGTGCCCGCCCTGGTCGAGGGGTATCCGAGAAAGGCATAGGTGGGCTGAAATGGCGAGGACGAAAACGTCGAAGCGCCCGGGAACGGTCGCGGGCGCGCCGAAGCGCCAGACCGTTGGCGAGAGCATTATCGAAGGATTGAAGCAGGCGGTCGCGTGGACCAGGGGAGAGAATGATAAGGTTCGTGTGTCCATGGTTCATGTGCCCGACGTCGACGTGCGGGAAGTCCGGGCCCAAATGGGGCTCAGCCAGGCACAATTCGCCATGAGGTTCGGTTTGCCGCCGGGCACGCTGCGCAACTGGGAACAAGGCCGGTCGCGTCCGGACGCGCCCACCCGCGTGTTGCTGGCGGTGATCGCCAAGCATCCCGAGGCGGTCGAGGACGTGCTGGGGAAGGCTGGTTGAGATTGGACCAAAGCGGGCCTGGCCTCCGGCCTTGAAGGCCCATCCTCCGGGAAGGCTGGTCGGCGAAAGCGCCGGCCCCACGAGAGGAATTCCGGTTTTGTGGCACTTCACTTTAGGGCAAACCGGGCGATTCGACCTTTTGGGCTCACCGCCCAGCCGGCTTGGCTATCGATGAAGGCCAGGGCGTTGTAGGCGCCGGTGTCGAATGGACGCCAGGTTTCGCCGCCGTCGAAAGAGATGTCGGAGCCGGAAGTGCCGGTGGCCACCCAGGCTTTTCCATCTTTCAGGTAGGCGACGGCGGAACGATAACCAGCGGGAGGGTTACCCCGCGGGGCGCGCCAGGTGCGGCCTCGATCGGCTGAAATGGCGATATTGCGGGTTGTGTCGGCCGGCTTGCTGTAATCGCCGCCTACGGCGATGGCGTTGCGGCTGGCGGTGAAAGCGAGCGAAAAGATGCCGGCGCCGGGGCCGTCGCTCGGAATCGGAGTTGCTATGGCCGTCCAGTGCGCGCCGGCGTCGGTGGAATGGAAGAAGTGGAATAACCGAAAGATTCCCTCCACCGGGTCGCTCAGCACCACCCCGCGCCGGGCGTCCCAGAAGGCGATGGCGTCGAAGAAGCCCTTTGCGTTGGGGTTGGTCCAGACCAGCCGCCAATGTTGCCCGGCGTCGGTGGTCTTGTAGACAGCAGACTCTTCGCCTTCGCCGGCGCTCACCAGCAGGGCAGTGTGATCATCGACCGCGTGAACGGCTCGAAAGTCGCGCTTTTCCGCGCCGGGCACGGCGCCGGCACGCCAATGCTCGCCGCCATCGATTGTGACCAGATACGTGCCGCCGGCGCCGCTGGCCCAGACCACCCACGCATTCACGGCGCTCACGCCGCGCAATGACGACGTAGTGCCGCTCACCTGTGGTTTCCACGATTGCGCGGAAGCGACGCCGGCAACCAAGGTAGCGGCAGCCGGCGACAGATAGAGAAACGACTGCGCTAAGGCGCGAGCGAACGCGCCAGCCAGGGCTAAGAACAGACGGAAGAACCGAATAGATCCCCGGAAAGACAGAATCTTCTTGTCCGACCGAGGGAAACTGGGGTTACGCGGGTTGGCCAAAACGGCCCGTCACTCGGCGGTTCCGGGATGTTCTTCGGCAGCTTCCACCAACTCGCCGGCGTCGGTTTCCTCGCCGGCCGTGCCATCGTCGGGAAGCGGGACGCCCGACTGGCGCTGGAGCTTGCGCTGCAAGCGCTTGGCCGCCTTATCGCGCTGCTTTTCCATGCGCGCCAATTCTTTTTGCCGTTTTTGGGATGAGGTACGCGATCGAGTAGGTATGGTATTCCGCCTCCTCAAACGGAATCCGGCCCGTTACGCGGGGCCGATCACTAATTCCAGTTTAGCAGGCGTGGGGCTTACCAGCGCGGCTCGCGACGCTGGCGGTAACCGCCGCCGCCGCTGTTGCGCTGCCCGCCACCGCCGCCGCGGAATGGCCGTCCGCCACCTTCGGTTTTCGGCCTGGCTTCATTCACGTTCAAAGCCCGCCCGTTCATGTCCGCGCCGTTTAGCGCGGTGATGGCGCGATCCGCCTCGCCGGCGTCGGTCATTTCGACAAATGCAAAACCCCGGGAACGGCCGGTATCGCGGTCCGTAACCAGGTTCACACGTTCCACGCTGCCGTAGGGCTCAAAGAGCTGACGGATGGATCCTTCGGTAGCGGCAAAATCCAAATTGCCCACGAAAATGTTCTTCACGTTTCACTTCCTTCTTCGAATTTGACTGTTCAGGCGAGAGACGGGCGAATTGGAGTTCGGCCAGACTATTGCGGGACGAATCAAAAGCACTTTCAGGATAGCACGGCGGGCGCCCTCGATGGCTGCAACAGGGGGGACGACGGGTGTTTAACCGATCTGGGGAAATCCATCCCCGACAACCGCTCCCTAACCCGGCGGAGCGGGAACCGGACCGGAGCGTAATCGACGGAGTTCAGCAACCGCTCCCTGAGAAACTGTGAAGAAATATGGCCACCGATGAACACGGATAAACACGGATAAAGATAATCAAGGATTTATCTGCGTTCATCGGCGTTCATCGGTGGCTCGAATTGTTGTTTTTCACGGCTTCTCACGGTCGCGGCTCGGTCTCGAGGATGACGGAACTGCCTTCGAAGGGCTAGGTGCGCGTCCGTGTCCATCCGGTGGCCCCCACTCCGCGCCTGCTGCAGCGGACGAAGCGACATTACCCTCTTTCGGCAACTGCAAGAGGATCACCATCGGGACTATTTTCTGCGCGGAGAGATCAACCTAGCATGGTGATTGGCGTGCTGGGCGCGCGGGGGAAGAAGTGCGCACCGTTCATAAGATCCTGAAGACATTTCTGTTTGCGGTCGCGATTGTGGTTTCCGTATCGGCCGTGTGGCCGCAACCGCGATTGGCCATCATCTGGGCCGCGGGCCGCTGCCGCTGGTGCTCTTTCCGGGATGCCGTCAACAGCCATGCCTTGCTGGTGAATATGGCGCGGGCGGGGGAGGAGATCGGCGCCGCCAGCAAAGTGATCCAAACCGACCCGCAGGGTTTCGAGCTTGTGGAGACGCCGATGGGGCGCTATTGGACCGAGCCTCACGACCGGTTCCTCAAGGTCACTCTCGGGGAAGAGAGGATGGAAATTTACGACCACGACGCGGTCTCGGTGAGGCCCGGAGACGTGGTGCTCGATTGCGGCGCAAACGTGGGCGTCTTCACGCGCACCGCACTCGATCGCGGCGCGGGCATGGTAGTAGCGATCGAGCCCGCTCCCAAGACGGTAGAATGCCTGCGGCGCAACTTCGAACCGGAAATCGCCGCGGGGCGGGTGACGGTGGTGGCGAAGGGCGTCTGGAGCCACCCTGACACGCTCGAACTGGCGGAAGGCGGCGACGGCAACACCACCGGCGACAGCTTCGTATTCGGGCGAGACCAGCCGCACAAGGTGAAAGTGCCGCTGACGACTATCGATATTCTGGCGGCGGAGTTGCGGCTCCCGCGTGTGGACTTCGTCAAAATGGACATCGAGGGGGCGGAAAAAGACGCCCTGCGCGGCGCGGCGGAAACCATACGCAGGTACCATCCGAGAATGGCGATCTCTACCGAGCACCTGCCCGACGATATGACCGCGATTCCCAGCACCGTAAACGCGATCTGGAACGGGTACAGCCTTCGCTATTCCGACTGCAAGGATGCGATTTGGAACGTCAGGCCCGACGTGTTGCTGTTCCAGCCGAAGCCGT
>JBEKYD010000236.1:0-12333 GCA_049511335.1 Bryobacteraceae bacterium
CTTGAGAGAAGAAAGCAGTCGCCGCTTCCCCATTTCTGCGCCCGGCGCAGGCCAGAGCGTAACCCCACCACTGGCTCCTTTTCGCCCGCCAAATTGGTACCCTTTTTCGCCGCCACCGACAGCGTCTCTAGCAACATCATGCAGGGGCCTACCCAACACGCTGCTGAGCATCGCCAGACTGATACTCTCTCCCGTTTCGGTGGACGGTACTTGTCGCAACAGGGCAATGCGCAGCGGCGGTCCGATTGGTACACGTTGTCCTTGCACGCGACGAGTCGCTACACGGGATTGTTCCAGTTCCAGGCCAACGAGGTCACAAATGCCCCAGGGGGTCCGATATTCCTGTTTCACGAGCAGCGTTTGGTTAGTGAGCCATTTCGTCGCAGGAATCGTCATGTCGCGCTCGAAATCGAAATTAGGACCAACGCACCGCACGGTTCCCTTCCACCCTCTATTATCACAACTGTTCAACTGTTTGCTCAGTCTTTCCTTCGCTGCTCCTAGGCTTCCGGTCGGAGATGTGATCGTCACCGCCGGACACCGCGCTGCTTTTGGTCGTTTGCGTGGCAGCAAGACCTTACCCGATTCCCGTTGAAACACCCGCTGCCAAGAAATCACAGTACGGCTCGGAGACGAAGGACCCAAATCCAGATGTTGACTGAAACCGACTGTAGATGAAATTGTAGCTGTTCAAGGCCTCCAGGAATCCCAAAACGCCCCAATTTGCTACAGGTGCGCTAGGCGCGCCGGGAGCAAACGTTGTAAATAAATCAGTTACTTACGAATGTCCGGGGCGCGCGGATTTGAACCGCGGGTCACCTGCGCCCAAGGCGGATGTGGGACGGACTGCGTATTCCGCGTAAGGGGCTGAAGGACAAGGACTTCCATTCACGGCGTCTACACTACCCAAACCGGCCTGTAGTCGATTTTGTAGCTGTGGCCGTCCTCACGTTTCAACATGCCCAATTCCCAGTGAGAGGTTCAGGCTTCGCAGATTTCCTGCGAACCCATGCTGGATTGCATGGTGCGGCTAATCTCCACGTAGGCTAGCGATTCTTGGGACGTAACCTCTCCGCGTTGTCTTGTGCGGAGGTGAGAGATGCTGATCATCTTTGTCGTGCTGTTCGTAGAACTCGAATTCTTGGCCGCGCCGCTGGCCTTTGGAGGAATCTGGGAAATGGCACAGGCGGCGATCGCCTCAGGTGTCTTAATCGGGTGCTGGCGGACCCGTCACCCTGAAACTCTGCAGATCGTGAACTGGTCACAACTGACTCTTCGCGTGTCCTGCGAACTGGCGAGAGCGGCCTGAAGCCCGGAGCCGGGGGGAGCCTGCAAGGGCGCATCATGGGCCGCAGGCTCTCTTTGCGAGTTCCTATCTTGCCGTGACAACCAGCGAAAAGTCCGTATCTCGCCGACCGGCCTTTCCACACACCGTCAGCCAGATGTGGTCGGCGATGGGCGTCAACGGGATCGCGAGGGTTCCAGGCTTACGTTGGTGCGACACTTGCGCAACTCGCTGGTAGCTAGCGGTAGCAGCGCCGGCAACTAGAGTGACGTCGATGCCCCACTCGTCGCCAGCACACTCGATATCCAGACTCGAAGGGACTGGTACATCGACTCTGTAGTACCTGCAGCCCAGCCCCCAAACGCTGCCGTGTATCGGAGTCTCCGCTGTCCGTACAGCTATAACACTGCTAGTCAATGCGCGTGGTCCAAACCGGGAGAACACCTCAGGCGAATAACAGGGACTCGCTGGATCGTTCAGCAAATATGCCTCTGCGGAGTACTCGGCAAATAGGTCATCTGTCGTTTGTCCGGTGAGATTCTGAATCGCGTTCCAAGGATCTTCTCCCACCCTTGCAGCGCGCCAGAGATTCCCGACGAATGCATCGCCGCCAAAGCGGCTAACGAGGTACCGGACGAACAGAAAGGCCTGGTACATCCCGTACTCCGAATCCAGCGGCACTTCCGGACGATCGCACCAATTCAACGCATAGAACAAATACTCTTTGCTGTGGCGCGACGCGCTGGGGTCCGACCCGAGCAGGGTCTCGGCCCATACAGCAGTACCCTCTGCAATCCACCGCCAGCCGCGATCCACGTTTCCGCGCATCCCGGGCTGGTTGAAGCAGACAACGTGACACATCTCGTGAACTGCCGCAGTGGCGGCATCGTCCAATTCCAAGGACCTTTCGGACGCCCCCGTGCGGCAAGGCAACCCAATCATAAGTTGCCCCATATATGGCCCGGTGAAGGGGTCCGAGGCGCCGCGGTATTCCGCAGGCTCAAATATGAAGACTGGAGTGGGTAGGGGCGGCAGCGCGAGGCCGACCGGCGGAGTCGTCAGACGATCCAGAATCCAGAGCAGAGAGTCCCGGTAGGTGGTGACAACGACAGGAGATCGGATCCCGTGACACCCCGGCCCGGATTCGCCTACCGCATGATAATTGGCATAATGCAGAATAAGTCGAGGAGGTGATCCGACGGGATATGGCTTGAGAAGCCGTCTGATTTGCGCGAAATTCCGCCTTCCTGGTTCCCAGTAGCTAATCACCATCTCGCCCTCCGAGCGAAACAACGATCCTGGTCGGGTTGCTCTCGTCCACATCGAAGTCGTTGAGTATGCGCGCCCTGGTCTCCTCGGGGAGCCGACTCCAGTAGCGCGCTATATCCTGGGTAAGGTCCGCCAAGTCAAAAGTCGCTCCGCGTTGGCGGAACATCGGATGAGCAACGCCTCTACCAACCGAAAAGAAGCTGTTCAATTCCCGCTCGACCTTATCGCGGACTAGTTCGGAAACCAACGCTTCGATCCAGTTGCCCGTTTTGGGGAAGAATTCATGCACGCGCCGTGCGCTGTGTCGTTCCTGGACGTGCTTTTCCACGGTCGGGTCGCCGGCGAACGCCGTGCAGTGGATGACCAGGACGTCCGGAAATTTGGCGGAGACAATATTGCAGAGATCCATAGAGATAACGAGCGCTCCTGCGCGAGGCATCTGGCTGTCGAGAATCGCGACCCGAATCTCGATCCCATCGGCATGGGCTTCTCGGATCAGCTTCTCCGCTTCCTCAAAGGTAGCCGCCTGGAGAAACTCAATCTCAGAAATGTCAGAGCTAATCTCCTCGATGACCCGTCTCCTAGTTGGCTCATTGTCCTCTGCGATCAAGACTCGGTACATTCCTTGGCGCCTCCTCGGTGCGGCTCACGAACCGCGGAAACTCAATCTCAAATCGGGCTCCCTTTCCGGGAATACCGTTCTCGGTCACCGACCCTCCATGCGCGCGGATGACCCGGCGCACCATTCCTAACCCGAGGCCCGTACTCGGACAGTTGTCCGAATCGTACGAGAAGAAATCCTTGAAGATGTCTCCTTTGTATTCCGCCGGAACCCCGGGTCCACGGTCTGTTATCACAATCCGAACCACCTCGGCTCCGTGGTCAATGGTCGCTTCAACTGATACCAAGATCTCCGGCATTGCCGTCTTGCGTTGTGCCTTGACCGAGTTCGAGATGATCTCAGTAATCGCGTGCTGGAGGTGCGCTGGGTCGGCGATTACTTCCAGTGTCTCCGGCCCGTCGGCCGCCGCAAATGGGATCTCAGCCAAGGCCCGCCGCAACATTTGGACCAAATCGAACTTCGTCGGGGAAACAACGATTCCGCGCAACATCTCTTTGCTCCGCTGAAGAATCTGATCCGTTTCGTTAAGGTCACGTTCGAACTCGTCGTTCGCGATTGGCAGGTTTGAAGGGTTTCGTTCAAAGCGCCGATACTTCCTCAGCGCCGGCCACAGCCATGCGATCTTGGTCCCAAGGCTGTGAGAGAGTTGCGCCAAAGCACGCTCGGCCTCACGCTCCTGAAGGGCTACAACTCCTTCCCGGATGACAAACCCATGGAGGATTAGCGATGACACCGCTGCAAACTCCTTCAGAAAATCCAGGTGGTCTGGACGCAGATTCGAGTGACACTGAAGACTGATCTTGCCCAGCTTTCTCGGGCCCGCCAGCAAGGGTAGATCAATCCAGTAATCCCCGTGCCGTTTCCTAAGTATCCCGCTGCAATGAGGACTCGCGACTCCCCGAACGGGGAGTCCCCAATCAGTCTTGAAGCATTCATCCCGACCGGTATAGCAGAACACCACCGGCACTCCTAACTCGATCGCGGTCCAAGACTCGTCGAACTGGGATCGCGGGGAATCTATGCAGATTCCTTGCTCGAACTGTCGTCCTTCCTCGGACTCCGCCGCAAATCCAAATTGCTGTTGGCTTACCAGGACCGGCGGAGGCCCGTCCTGGAGCAAATAAAGGCGTCCCCACTGGTGGCCTAGTGTCCGTGTAGCTTGAAGCAGCCGCTCCATGGCGGACGGTCGGTCGACGGCTTGCGCCGCCCGCCCTAGTGCATCAACCACGCGATAAAAATAATTGAGGTCCTCGATGTGGACGAGGGCCCCAACGATCTCACTGCCATAGTTCCGAACTGGCTGAGCCCCTACCGCACCGTCGTATTCGGGGTCTGCCCCGATGCTATGAACGTGGCGAATCGAGGTCCCTCCGTTGAGAGCTTCTTCTACCGAATCGCCGAGATTCTTCGGCGCGAAGGGCTCCCCTTCATCGCACGTGAGCCGCCAGCCCGCCGGTGCCAGTTCGGGGAAGAGACCAACCGCTGTTGCGTTCGCGTATCGCACGCGCCGACGGGGATCGATGATCAACAGCGGCTCTGGAATGGCGTCAGTCGATGACTGTAGCAGATGAATGCGTTCGCCGTGCTGTATTAGCGCCGTGATCGTCTTCCCAAATTGAAATAATTCCTGAACCTCCTCGTCGGACGGAAGCGACAGGTCATCTCTTTCTAGGTGCAGAGTACCGATAACCCTGTCGGCGGCACCTATCAGGGGGATCAGGGCGAACGCCCGAAGTCCCGCCGGTTCCACAACTCTTTTATTCGTGAGAGGATGCGTGGCGGCGTCGGCAACAATGACAGGTTTCTTGGTCCGAACGACGTACGGTTGTATATCCAGATGGGCATCATCCAAGAGCCACCGGCTGTGGCTAGTGAGTTTGAAACCTTCATCCGCGCACTCGTCCCATGCGCCGACGATGTACTGTTCCTTGGGATCGACCAATGAGAAAAACATCCGACGGTATCCCAACTTCCGCAAGCCCTGCGCTGAGCACTTTAGAACTCCATCGACATCCAGGATCTGGGAGCCCAAAGCTTGGATGATTTCCTTGGTGATATCCTCGACGGTCTGCCGCAGCTTCAGTAGCATCCGCTCGCGTTGAAGGCCTGTTGCATAGTCGTGGGCCTGCCGGAACTGATCCAGAAGTTCTCTTGCCACTCGAATCCGCTCGCGCGACAGCAACTCCCAGTTCTTGAAGTCGCCGATCAATACCGCTAGGGGTTGGTCCGCCCAGATACCGTGGAGCCTGGTGCCCAGCACGGCCCCCTGCCGAGGTTGGATTGGCCATACTTCTCCTGTCGAATAGCTATCGCTTTCCACCAATAGTTCCCGGATCGTGGCCAAGGCACAGTCCTCACGGGGTGCGTCCTCGTCCGCCACTGGTTCCCAGCGTTCCCGCCGCCGCCAGAAGAAGACGTCTGGAAAACCCAGCGCAAACTGACAGCCTTCCTTGAAACTACGCCGTACTTCCTCGGCGCTGCTGTGGGCCGCCGAGTGCATTTGCGATCCCAGGATGGAAACAGTCCGCTCGGTGGCCTTCCTGTCAAAAGCTGTCGTCGGTCGTTGCCGTTCGGCATGTGACATCCTCCTGTAGTGCGCCATAGCGTCCTGCCACCGCCCAGCACCAGCGTACAAGTCACCAAGCCGGCGTTGGTCGAAGTAGTACCGAACGGTGCGAGCCATGAGATCCGAGCAGAATTCCAGACCGACCTTATCGCGGATGGCGATCCCTGAGAGCGTCAGCGGACCAGGTGGGAAGGTCGGATCGCTAAGTTCCGCCTTGCCATTGGCGATCAAAGTCTCGAAATGACCCCAGGTATCTGGAGCTTGGGGAATTAGTCGAATGGCATGACGAAGAACCTCGTATGCCAGTTGCGAAACAGTCTCCGGTTTTTGGAGCCAACTGGAGAGCCATTCAGTCGCGACCGGGTCCTCATGGCCTGTGTCTTTGGCGAGCCGGTGGTCTTCAAGCGCAATCAGGATCGTGCGTAGCAGGTCGGTGTTACCGCCTGTCAGGCTCCATATATCTTTTGCCGTTTCCTCTATTGGCTCCAATCGAAGGGTGCTGGTGTAACGGTCTCGCAGAAGGAGACGAGAAAATTCGTCTAGAGCGAAGCCCTGGATCACGTAGCGTCCATCGATGTCCAACTCGGAGTTGGGGCCGTGTACCATTCGCTCTAGGTCGTGCTCCCCAGTCAAGACAACGACAAGGCGGCGGTCCTGGATCGCCACCCGAATCTCCTGAAGGAACTGCCGCGCGAGATTGTGTGTCAGCTGGTCGACGTTCTTGGCGATCAAGAATGGCTGTGCGACACCGAGGCTGTCCAGTGGGCCTAGCAGACCCTCCGACGCAAGTGTTTGAGGTTGGACGACCTCGACAGCAAGCCGGATTAGGTCTCGAAGACCTTCGGAGTCGCAAACCCGACAAGCGGCTGCGAAATCGATCTGTACCACCCGCCCTCGAATCTCTTGTCCAAGAGACCGGCACAACTCCCTGCATATATAGGTGCGTCCACTGAATGGATGGCCGAGCAGGACCGAGTTCTCACCGCGGCGAACTCGGTCTGCCAGTTCCTCGGCGATGAACTGCCGCGTAACGTGGATGTAACGAAATGGCACCGCCATCCTCAGCCTGCTTTCTTGATCGCAAACCGGCGGAATCCCGGAATCAATCCTCCGCAACGCGCGTGGTGTAGTAAAGAACCGTTAGCAACCTGAAACACCCCGGCGCGCCACGAAAGGATGTTTCGAATAACCAGGTCATTGCAAATCCGCCACGTCTCCGCCGGCGAGAGGTTCAAACCATGGTGACAGACCAAGCTGCGAATCTGGCCGACCGTTAGCGGTTGGCTGGGAACCCCCAAGATGCTAAGAGCGACTTGCCGTGTCCGCTGGTCCTCAATGTTATTGATGAAGCTCAAGAAAAATCCGGCGGTCTCGAATGTATCCCGGGCCGTTTCCAGTGCCCTCGTGTCCAGCGTCGTCTTTCCCCCGTCCAACAGGATGTTAGCTACAGTCCTTCCGTAGAACTGGACCAAATGTGGTAGATTGCCGGTCAGGTCTTTCATCAGTTTAAGGACCGCGTGCTTGTCATGGAATTGCAACCCCAGATCTCCGAACGGACGAAGAAAGAGGTCTTCCGCTTCCAAATCCTCCAATGGTTCCAGCCTCATTAGCGTCGTCCGCCGCGCGAACGCGCGAGAATCGTCGAGCATCGAGAACAGCAACTCGCTCCTACCTGCCAGCACCAATCGGCAAAACCCTTTGCGGGCCGCCATCTCGATATTGTCAATGACCCCCAGCCCTAGCACGCCGTCAACCTCATCGAGCAGGAGATTCACAGGTCGTTGGAAATGGCCTCTCCAGTACTGAAAGAACTGCTCGACACGTTCAGAGTTCACATTTCGTCCACGGTTCGAACCGTCGATCGACACAGCAATAAACTGCGCTACACCATCCGGATCTCGGTCCTTGATCCGGTACAGATCAATGTAGAACGTAGCTTGCGCTGCCGGATCCTTGGTCTCCACCAGGCGACGCCGATAGCGCCGCAGCAGCGACGTCTTACCGAGTTGGCCTGGACCGGCCAGGGCTATGCTGGAGGTATCGTACGTCAGCCGGTCCAAGTACTTTCCTCGGCCAAAGAACATGCCGCCCTCAGCCGGACGCTCCACGTTGAACGGCACGAGTAGGCGGGGCGATACCTGCTGGCGAAGCTCTCGTTTCAGATATTCCTGCGGATTCTCCGTTTCGAGGAGGTCGATCACGGCAGTAGGTCCTATAAGAAGAACCCGCCCCTTAGGCATCGACGAAGCTGCCAACTCGATGCCTTCATCCGAAGCCGCCACTACGACAGGCGTCCCCTCCGATGAATTGACCCTCCAGAACTCCTCCAGCCTTTCCTTGATCGCTGGCTCACAGCCGCCGATAATTATGCAACGCACGGCCTCCATGCCGAGCAACTTAATCGAGCCAAGGTCGCAAACGAACGTCAACCAACCGTCGCCGATCTCTCGGATCTCGGCCGTGCAGCACAGCCGATGGCACCAGCGTGACACCAGATCGCGTGCCACGTCTGGACTGGTGGAGCGCCAGCCGTGGGCCAACCGCCCCACCAGTAATCGATGCGGGACCGCGCGCTCGCGTTCCACCGGGGAACGGGCCGCTGCATCCTCCTCATCCCTGGTCATACTCCTCCTCTGCCGCCGAAAGTACTGATTGAATCATCGCGGCCGTCTCCGGCTCTGTGGACAGACACGGTATCGACGCCTCGCTCAATAGCGCAGCATCCGCCCGGTTCTTGCTATTGGTCTCGCGGTCCAGAACGGGCATTGGGTCGCCGAAGCGCTTTGACAGTCCAATACGAACCTGTTCCAAGAACTCGGACCTCGGAATGCCAATCCTTCTCGCCAGCCAACCCGCTAGCCGCCCTTCTTTTGGCGTCGCAAGATCGCTGATGCCGAATCCCCGAAGCACTTGGTCAGCATCGATGCCCGAACCCATCGCCAATGTCTTGAGATACTCTACAAAGCTCACTCGCCGGAACCCCATTCGCTCTTTCTCCGCACGAAGCCGTCGCGTCCGCCACCCTCGTAGAGCCGCTTGCCGACAACGCTCTTCGAACTCCGCCGATGTGCCCGCGACAGCCAGCGCTCGATTGAGGCCCGTGATCTTCGGATTCGTCTCACCGTTGCGCATATTATTCACCTCCTCCTTTGACGCCTTGGCCCATAGTCTGGGTCACGATCTTCCTGAGCCGTTGCCGAATGCGGCAGCCCCGCGTCTTTGCGGCCCCAACGGTGATTCCCAATTTCTCAGCAATCTCTTCCCACGTCTTGCTTTCGGCCCCATAAGCCATTTGCAAAAAAGCTTGATCTTCAGGGCGAAGTAGGCGAATTGCTTCATACAGCGTGTGAATATGGTGATCATCCGTGCGTTTTGCGCCGTACCCTTCTAAGTCCTCCTGAGTCGCCTGAGCGTGTGCTGCCAACGTTGTCGAGATCGGTTCAGTCCTGATACCACCTTCTTTCCTGTGGCGAGAGCGCGCCGTGTTGACCGCGATTTTGAGGAGCCACCCCGCAAATCCGTCGCCGTCACCCTTGTAGCAGTCGATCTTTTTCATTGCGACATCTTCGATGACGATAGTCGCGATCTCCTCCGCTTCGCCTTCGGATAAGCGCTGCTGCCAAATCAAGTGCCAGCGGATCAACGGACCATATCGCGATAACGCCTCTGGGAATGCGTCATCATCCCGGTCCCGGAGAGCGAGGACCAGGTCCGGGAGCCGGCGAGCTTCGCGCATTTTAGACCTCCGTGCTCACATAGAATAACGCAGAGGGGTTACACTGCGGCAAACCGCTGAATGGCTTGCGTTCAACCCACTCCGGTGTTGCGGCAATCTCGCCGTCCGCCCTCCGGACACCGCTTCTCGCCAGATTACTATGAGCAAGGGGGTCTTGCCTCTATTCGTGAAATTGCGGCCCACCGCAAAGGAACCTGCCCGAACGACGCTGCTCTAGCACGAGATGGTGCGTTGGGGCTCTTGTTGCTTGTTGAGATTGTTCGCTGGCTACTGTTGGCCACAGGCCTTGTGACCCGACCTTATCCGCATCCGCCTTACAACGTCAAATGCTAGCCATGTCCACGCGAAGCGTCTGCCGCAAGGCTTCGTTCAAGTCGGGGTTGCTCCCATGGCACTCCACATTTGTGAGGTCGGTATACGGGCCTAACGGGAACGCAGTCTGCGCGCCCGACGTTTTAGCGCCGAATCGTCGTCAGGCTGTATTTCTGGGGGGTTAATAGAGTCTAGGACGGAAGGGTTTACCAAAGGCAACCCTAAAGATGCTAACATGCGCAATCTTGCAGCAAGTTATTGATTTTGTTATACTTAGGTGGATTTTGGGGCTATCCGGCTCCTCTTGTCAGCAGTAGCAGGTGCGTTTTTTCGGAGTCGCGAGTCTGCTCTTGTCGATGAGGCAAGAGAAGGAGGGATTATGACAGACTTAATCCCGGTCGCCCAGCCCGGTGAACGGCTTATCGTCGTACACGTCGATGTCGACGGAGAGGATACACGGCGGTTGCAGGTCGTCGGATCGCAGCCACCCGTATTTCGGAGGATTGACATCGATAAATGTCCTGCTCTGCTCGTGGACGGATTCCTAACCGAACTGATGTGGCTTCCCGAAGCTGGAGGGGCACTCGTTTCGATATCGAGCAAGAGCCGAGCTGTGCGTTTTGGCGATTTGCGCCCTGGTACTGAAATCGAAGTGCTCTCGTATGCCAAGCAGTGAATGCCTGGAACTCGATGCGCAGCCGCCCTTCTGGGCCTAACCTCGAGGTCGAAAAAAATTGAAGGGCTTTTGCCCTTAGCCAGCATTTGCACGGTTCTATTCGCTGCGAGTGCTGGTTTTCCTTTGTTCTGACTGATAGGTCAGAACGCTCATCAGTGTTCTGATTAGAACTCGTTCATGATCCGGAGACACAGGTATTCAATTCTCTCCCTGAGTCGTGAAGAAGAAACGCATGCCAGCTATCTCTGTCGAAGCGGAACAGCCGCTGCTGGAGATGACCCTCGGGCGCGGTCCGGAGACAATCATCCCGATCCGCGGCGCTACTGGATACCGCATGAAGATAAAATTGTAGCTGCTCGGAGCCTCCGGAAACCCCCAAACGCCCCATTTCGCTACAGGTGCGCAAGGATCGCCGAAAGCAAACGTTGGAACGAAGGACAATGACTACGCGGCAGCAAAACAAGAACGAGAGAATTCAGACGACGCTTCGTATTCCGCACGCCCTAATGCGGGAATTCAGGGTTTACCTAGAGGAGACCAGCCAGAATTCCAACACTGTGCTGCAAGTCCTGATCGGAGACCTGCTTGAAAGGCATTATGGATTCCGAAATGGACGAACAGCAACTCGATTACCTTCTGCGATTCTGGGAGTATCTGCCGGCAGCCGCCGCTATCAAAGAAGTTCACGGGAGGGTCATCTTCGCAAATCCGGAATTCCGCCGGATCGTGGGCTGGCAGGAAGTGACCGGGGCGCTTCCCACGGATTATTTTAAGACAGATCCAGAAGTCGCTATACGGGTGATGGCGCATGATCGCGCGGCGCTCGAATACCAGAAGCCCATCCTCAGTGTGGATGAGATTCCGGTCGGGGGCGTGTGGAGAGATCGCCTAGCAATTCGGTTCCCGATTTTTGATCGAGGCCACCTTCGCGTCGAAATGACCGGCGTGGTTGGTTTCGATCTGGAGCAGGTCGAGGCTAAGGCGCATGACCTGAGACCGGACGGCTGGGAGGGATTCGATTTCGAGAGCGAGAAACCGCCTTTTCAGAACCCGATCGTCCAGGAGTCGATTCCAGCGTCTATGCTGCGAGCGTTTATCTACAACCTCCCCGGGATTCTGACGGTGAAGGAGTCCGACAGCAAGCTTCTGTTCGCAAATGCCGAGTACACACGAGTCACCGGGCGCCAGAGGTCGGAGGTAATCGGGAGACGTCCGTCGGAAAACTGGCCTGGTAAACTCGGCACCAGCATCGAAGATCGGGATCTCGAGGTCAAGACGCATCGCAAGGCCATCATGAGCGTAGAAAGCTTACCAACGCGCGAGCACGGTATTCAGGAGCGGCTGAATATCCGATTTCCACTCTAAGGCGACGAGTCGCTAGAGCCATCGGTCAAAGCCATAGGTACGATTGGATTCGACTATCGCGTCTTCAAGCAAGGGATCAAACTGTTGCGCGGCAGCAAAGGTACTTCGCGTGGTTACGCCTTCTTGCCCTCGGTCGGCCCGGAATCGCTGAGGGACCTGGCCATCGGCTGAAGAAGTTGTCAGGAAAACATTCGCAAGAGCACCGCTACCAGCCAACCTCTACCTCGTTCGTCAGTTTCAAATCGGCGCACGTGTCGCTGGCTGGCTACGGTTGTCATGCGCCGTCACTCTTACCGCGGCGTCGGGAGTCATGATCACCTGTCGTTAGGACAGGGGTGCGCTGCAGTAGGTGGAATCCACCACAAGATTCAAGAGGCTGAGCGTGTCGGTGGCGGCGAAAAAGGGTACCAATTTGGCGGGCGAAAAGGAGCCAGTGGTGGGGTTACGCTCTGGCCTGCGCCGGGCGCAGAAATGGGGAAGCGGCGACTGCTTTCTTCTCTCA
>JBEKYD010000237.1:0-12265 GCA_049511335.1 Bryobacteraceae bacterium
AACCCGCTATGACCAAAGTGACCATGCGCGATGTGGCCCGGCTCGCCGGAGTTTCGGTGGCCACCGTTTCCGCCGTGATCAATGGCGGCCCCAAAGTCAGCCAACTGCGCTCCGAGCGCGTGCGCCAGGCGATGGAGGCGCTCGATTATTATCCCGACCAGGTGGCCCGCAGCCTGAAGGTCGGCAAAACCGGGGTGGTCGGCATGGTGATTCCCGATATCACCAACAGCTTTTTCGCGCACTTGATCCGCGGCACCGAAGACGTGGCCCGGCAGCACGGCTACTCGGTGATTCTGTGCGATTCCGCCGAAGACCCGCAGCAGGAGCGGCTGCTGCTGAATACCCTGTTTTCGCGCCGCGTGGATGGCGTGCTGATGGCCTGCTCGGACGCTTCGGCGGCCTACGACCGGCTGATGCGGCGCCGCTTTCCCATGGTGTTCGTGGACCGCATTCCGCGCGGGCTCACCCACAGCGCGGTCTCCACCGATAACGTGGCCGCCGCCTGCCAGGCCACCCGTCACCTGATCGAGCTGGGGCACACCCGCATTGCCTTCCTCACCGGGCGGCTGGGCCTGTCGCCGCACGCCGGCCGGCTGGAGGGATTCCGGCAGGCGATGGAGGGGGCCAACCTTCCCATCCGGGAATGCTATCTGTGCCAGGGCGATGGGCAAACCGAAACCGGGTATCGGATCGGCAGCGAGCTGCTGGGTATGGAAACGCCGCCCACCGCCATCGTATCGAGCAACCACAACGTGATGCTGGGGCTGATGCGGGCGGTGGCGCAACTGGGCCTGAAGTGCCCGAGCGACGTGAGCGTAGTGGGATTCGACGATTCGGCCTGGAGCATGCACCACACGCCGCGGCTCACCGTGATCGCGCAAAGGGCCGACCAGATCGGCAAGACCGCCTTCGAGATGCTGCTCCAGAAAATGCAGGCGCCGGAAAGCGAGCCGCCGCAGCCGGAGTTGGTGCTGGTGCCCGCCGAACTGCGGATCCGCGATTCCACCTGCCCGCCCATCGCCCAGCTCAGCCTAAGCTCCTGAGTCCTCGCTAGCGTGGTCGATACGTTTCAATTCAGAAGGAGAATCGATGGCGTGGCAGCAGGACTATTATCCCCTCGCTCACAGCCTGGCGTGGTCCGCGCTGGCGGCGGCAACGCCCATGCTGGTGCTCATATACTTGTTGGCCTGGAAGCGCAAGCCGGCCTGGTTGGCAGCCCTCGCCAGCCTGGCTGCCGCCGCCCTGGTGGCGCTCTTCCTCTACCGCATGCCCCCGCGGCTGGCCCTGGCCTCGTCGATGTACGGAGCCGCCTTCGGACTGCTTCCCATCGGCTGGATCACCCTCAATTCCATCTTGCTCTACCGCCTCACGCTCGAAACCGGACAATTTGAATTCATCAAACGCTCGCTCACCGGCTTGACCACCGACCGGCGCCTGCAGGTTCTGGTGATCGCCTTCGCCTTCGGCGCTTTCATCGAAGGCGCCGCCGGCTCCGGTGTTCCGGTAGCGGTGGGGGCGGCGATGCTGGCGGGGCTGGGATTTCCGCCGCTCGAAGCCGCCGTCATCTGCCTCCTGGCCAACACCGCGCCGGTCGCCTTTGGAGCCATCGGCACGCCCATTTTCACTCTCAATGCCACCACCGGGCTACCCATCCAGCGCCTGAGTACCTGCGTGGCCAGCATCTGCGCGCCCTTTGCCTTGTTCATTCCCATCTACCTGACCGCGCTGGTAGGCGGCCGGAAAGGGGTTCGCGGAGCTTTGCCCGCGTCTCTAGTCTGCGGCGTTAGCTTCGCCTCCGTGAAATGGCTGGTGGCGTGGCGCCTCGGCCCGCAGTTGACGGACGTGTTGGCGTCTCTCGCCGCGCTTGCCTGCCTGGTCCTCTTACTGCGCGTGTGGCAACCGAAAGATAACGCTTCTCATGCCGCCGCGACCAACGCCGAGCGCTATCGCGACAGCGCGAAAACCATCTGGTGGGCCTGGGCGCCCTATATTTTGCTGGCTGCATGCGTGTTGCTTTGGGGATTGCCCCTGCTGCGAGGGCCACTCGACCGCACTACCCCGCTGATTGCCTGGCCCGCGCTCGACGGCCAGGTCCGCCGCATGCCGCCGGTCGTCCCCGCTCCCGCCGGATATGCCGCCGTCTACAAGTTCGAGTGGCTGGCTTCCCCGGGAACGGCCTGTCTCGTGGCCAGCGTCCTGGCCGCCATGTTGGCCGGCCTGTCGCCGCGGCGGTTTGCGGCTGTGTTCGCCAGAACTCTCCGCACCATGGCCTTCCCTCTGATCACCATCGTGTCCGTATTGAGCCTTGCCTTTCTGATGAATTACTGCGGCGCCACGGCAACCTTGGGACTGGCCTTCGCCGGCACCGGCCGGTTTTTTCCGTTCTTCAGTCCGTTGCTTGGCTGGATGGGCGTGTTTCTCACCGGCTCCGACGCCAGCTCCAATGCGCTGTTCGGCAATCTCCAGGTGGTCACCGCAAGGCGTTTGTCTCTGAACCCCGTCCTGATGGCATCGGCGAATTCCAGCGGCGGGGTGATGGGAAAGATGATCAGCGTGCAGACCATCGCCGTCGCCGCGGCCGCAACCGGCATGGATACGTCCCAGGAAACCCAGCTCTTCCGCTTCAACTTTTGGCGCAGCCTGCTGCTGGCCTCGGCCATCGGTTTGCTGACCACGGCGTACGCGTACCTGTTGCCGGCGTCCACCTTCTGAGAGCGGCAATTTATTGCGCGTGCGCGGTATGCATCAAATCCTACTGGATGACATCAAATTGAGTAATTGACATCATTATTGATTTATGCCATCATAAAGGTCATGAGGACGACGTTGACGTTGGAAGATGATGCCATCGAGGCCGTGCAGGAATTCTCGGTGCGGCGAGGCATTTCATTGGGTAAGGCGGCATCGGAGCTCATTCGCCGCGGCAGCCGGTACCAACTGGGTGTCCGCAAGGTGAATGGGTTGCCGGTGCTCGACGCTTCCGGCGACATACCGGCGATCACCGCCGAACGGGTGCGCGAGTTGCTGGACGAAGAATGACGCGCTACCTGGCGGACGTCAATATTCTTCTGGCTTTGGTCTGGCCGCGGCATACCGGGCATGCCGCGGCGCAGGCTTGGTTCGCCAAGTCCGGGCGCCGGGCCTGGGCGACCAACCCGCTGACACAACTCGGAGTGCTGCGCCTGCTGACCAATCCGGCGGTAACCTACGGCGCGGTGAGCGCCCGGACGGCGCTCGAACTGGTTGCCGAGGCGACGACCCATCCTGGGCACGAGTTCTGGCCGCTGGAGCGCGACCCTCCCGCGATCCTCAAGCCACTCGCCGCCGAACTGAAGGGCCACCAGCAATGGACCGATGCCCTGCTGCTGCTTCATGCCGCCGAACGGAACGGGGTGCTGGTGACCTTCGATGCGGGCATTGGCAAGCTGGCATCCGGCAAATTTGGCAGCCGCGTCCTGGTCTTGAAGCAGGGTTAAGACAACGCGAACCGGCGTCCGGGCTCTCACAGACTGAAGTCCGTGCCACCATGCGATAATCGGGGTTCTCCATGAAAGCGCGCGTGTTCGTTTCTTTCAAATCGACGGTGCTCGATCCGCAAGGCCAGACGGTGCGCTCCGCCCTCGAAGGCCTGGGTTATCATTCCATCGCGGATGTGCGGCAGGGCAAAGTTTTCGACATCGTTCTAGGCGATGGCGCCAGCCGCGAACAGGCGGTCAAAGATCTGGACGCCATTGCGCGCGAAGTGCTGGCCAATCCGGTGATCGAGGAATACCGGGTCGAAATCCTCGACTGACAACAGCCGCCCGAAAGGTTTTGCCCAAATTCCGCACTCTATAATGAATTCATGTGTGGGATTGTAGGCTACATCGGCGCGCGCAAAGCGGTGCCGATCATTCTCGATGGGCTCCGCCGGCTGGAGTACCGCGGCTACGATTCGGCGGGTTTGGCGGTATACGACGAACAGGGCGAGCTGGCGATACGGCGCGCCAAAGGGAAGCTGCGCAACCTGGAAGACGCCATCCGCATGAACCCGGTGGATGGCTCGTTCGGCATCGGCCACACGCGCTGGGCCACCCACGGCCGGCCTACCGAAGAGAACGCCCATCCGCATCGCGATTGCAAGGGCGACGTGGTGGTGGTGCACAACGGCATCGTGGAAAACTATCTCTCGCTCAAGCACCAGCTCGAAAGCGAGGGCCACAAATTCAGAACCGAAACCGATACCGAAGTGATTGCTCACCTGGTGGAGAAATACTTTTCGGGCAACCTCGAAGAGGCGGTGCGCGGGGCGGTGAAAGATTTGACGGGGGTGTTTGCGCTGGCCGTGATTTCGCGCTCGGATCCGTATAAGATCGTGGCGGCGCGGAACGGTCCGCCGGTGGTGGTCGGTATCGGCGACGACGAATACTTCATTGCGTCCGACGTGCCGGCGATTTTGAGCTATACCCGCGACATGTTCTTTCTGGCGGACGGCGACATGGCGATCCTCCAACCCGACGGAGTGCGTTTGAGCGATTTTGAAGGACGTCCCGTGAACCGGCAAGTGGCGCACGTTCTCTGGGACCCGATTCTGGCGGAAAAAGGCGGCTACAAACACTTCATGCTCAAGGAAATCTACGAGCAGCCGCGCGCCGTTCGGGACACCATGCTGGGGCGCGTGGGCCAGGAGACCGGGCGCATCTTTCTGGACGAAATGGATATCGCGCCGGCCGAATTCGCGCGCTTCCGTCACGTGCGCATCATTGCCTGCGGCACCAGTTGGCACGCGGGGCTGGCCGGCAAGTTTCTGATCGAGAAACTGGCGCGCATTCCGGTGGAAGTGGACTACGGCAGCGAGTTCCGCTATCGCGACCCGATCATGGAGCCGGACACGCTTACGGTGGTGATTTCGCAATCCGGCGAAACCGCCGATACGCTGGCGGCGCAGCGCGAGGCCAAGCACAGAGGCTCGAAGACGCTGGCCATCTGCAACGTGGTCGGCTCCATGATTACGCGGGAAGCGGCCGGCGCGATCTATACTCATGCGGGGCCGGAAATCGGGGTGGCTTCCACCAAGGCCTTCACCTGCCAGTTGACCGCGCTGTTCATTCTGGCCATGCAACTGGGACAGGCCAACCGGCAGCTCGACGAAAGCGCCTCGCGCTGCCTGGTGCAGGAATTGCTCCGCATCCCCGGCAAGCTCGAAACCGTACTCTCGCACGATGCCATTTACGAGCAACTGGCGCGCGATTTCCACCACATCACCAACGCCCTGTATCTAGGGCGCGGCATTCACTATCCGATCGCGCTCGAAGGCGCTCTGAAGCTGAAAGAAATTTCCTACGTTCACGCCGAAGGCTATCCGGCCGGCGAAATGAAACACGGGCCCAACGCGCTGATCGACGAGAAACTGCCGGTGGTGGTGCTGGCCACGCGCGACCCCGCCAGCGAAGAGAGCTGTTTGCTTTATGAAAAGACGCTCTCCAATATTCAGGAAGTGAAAGCGCGCGAAGGCATCGTGATTGCTGTGGTCACCGCGGGCGACGAGCACGTCCGCAAATCGGCCGACCACGCCATCGAAATTCCGGCTACCCGCGAGCTGCTCAGCCCGCTGCTCGAAATCGTCCCGCTGCAGTTGCTGGCCTATCACATCGCGGTGCGGCGCGGATGCGACGTGGACCAGCCGCGCAATCTGGCTAAAAGCGTCACCGTGGAGTAGCCGCCTTGCAGCAATTTCAAGGGCGCCTGGAAGTGGCCACGCGCGGCAGGGGCCTGTACGATATTACCGGCCGGGTTGCCGACTGGCTGGACGGCCGCGGCGTGGGCGCCGGCCTCGTCACCGTATTCGTGCAGCATACCTCGGCGTCCCTCACCATTCAGGAGAATGCCGATCCGGACGTGATCGACGATCTGAACGCGTTCTTCGATCGCCTGGTGGCCGAGGACCCGCATCTCTACCGCCACACCATCGAAGGCGCCGACGATATGCCGTCCCACATCCGTGCCGCCCTCACGCTGACGCAGATTTCCATTCCGATCCAGCACGGCCGCATGGCTTTGGGCACCTGGCAGGGCATTTACTTGTTCGAGCACCGCGCCTCTCCGCACCGCCGCAGCGTGGTGCTGCATTTCCTGGGTGAGGCGGAAGCGTAGGGTCCACGCGCACAAAAATGCACAAAAGCCGTGGCCAGAACAGACTACGGTCGAGCGCGGGTGTCCCTCTTTTGGGGCACCGGCTGCCAAATTGCGCTCCGGTACGCTCATCCTGGGCCATATCGCTCAGTCCTATGCCCCTCAAGCCGTTTACCGCGGAATAATTAACCAAAATCTAAAGGAACATCTAGAGTTACGGCTACGGCTGGAGACTTGCAAGTAGGATGTAGAGGGTAGGTTGCTGGGCGGACATATTGTAAAGATCTACAGGTCCAATGCCTTTAGGGAATACCTCTTCGAAGACCATTCGCTACGGCATTTCGGTCGCGTCCGTGCTGGTTGCGCTTACGGTGCGTCTCGGTCTTGACCCGGTACTGGGGTCAACAGAGGAGTTCCTGGTGCTTCTGGCGGGCGTTTTCGTCGCGGCGCGCTACGGAGGGCGGGGACCGGGCTTGCTGGCCACGGCCCTAGCCGTGCTCGCGGCTGAATTCTTCTTCGTCGATCCCCAATACTCGTTTGCGATCACGCACCTTCGGGATATCGGGAGCATGCTTCTGCTCGCCGCCACCGGAGTGGCGATCAGTCTATTGAGCATCCACCCACGGGAGGTGGTGCTTCGAGAGTTCGAGGAGCCGCGCTCGTGGTGGAATGCGTCCTTCTTCCACAGAATCGCTCTGCTGGGAGGCGCGTTCGTCCTGCTGGCGATTTTGACCCGCCTATTGTATACGGACTTCGAGCGGGAAGAGGTCCAACGCTACTGGGTCGCGCACACCAATCAAGTGCTGAATACGGTCGGCAACCTGATCTCCCAATTGGAACATGCCGAAACGGCGCAGCGCGGATATTTGCTGACTGGCGACGAAAGCTACATCGGACCCTTTCAGGCGGCTCTGGAGGGGACGAAGTCCGCCCTGGCCTCTCTCCGCCACCTTACGGCCGACAACCCGAGTCAGAAGGTGCGCCTGGATGTCCTGGAACGGCTGGGCGAGGCGCGGTCCGCCGTTCTCCAGGAAAACTTCGAGGTGCGGCGGAGCTCGGGTTTAGACGCCGCCATTGCCCGGGTGCGAAGGGGCGGGGGCGAGCGGATCATGAACGAGTTCCGGGCAAACCTGTTCGCCGTGGAAGAAGCGGAACGCCGGCTGCTGGAGGCCCGTTCCGCCGCGGTGGAAGCCATGGCGTTGAGGACGCGCTGGGTGCTGGGGATGGGCAGCGGCTCGCTGCTCGTACTGCTGGCGATCGCCGGAGTGACGATCGAACGCGATATCCGGGACCGCGATCGGGCCCAGCAAATGCAGCGAACGAGCGAACAGCGCCTCCGCATGGCGCTCGATGCCGCGGATGCCGGCGCCTGGGAATGGAACCTCCAAACCAACCAAGACGTTTGGTCGGAGGAGTTGTGGAAGGTATATGGACTCGAACCGCACAGTTGCGAGCCCTCCTACGAAGCATGGCGGCGGATCTTGCATCCGGACGATCGCAAGCGTGCCGAGCAGGCGGTGACGGAAGCGGCGCGAGCGGGCGGCGACTTGAATGTGGAATTTCGGGTCTGCGATCGCAACGGCGCCCAACGCTGGCTGCTGGCCCGAGCCCAGCCGCTGCGCGACGCGGCCGGCCGGGCGATCCGCTACATCGGCATCGTTTTGGATATTACCCGCCGCAAGCAGGCCGAAGAGGCGTTGCGCGAGCGCGAAGAGATTCTACGTCGCTTTACCGATGTCGCACCCGTGGCGATTGCCATGTTCGACCGGGAGATGCGATACCTGGCTGCCAGCCAGCGGTTCAGGGACGATTACCATCTGGGGACGCAGCAGCTTTTGGGACGCAGCCATTACGAAATCTTTCCCGAGATCGACGAACATTGGCGGCAGGTTCATCGCCGATGCCTTGCGGGAGCCACCGAACATCACCCCGGGGAGCGGTTCGAGCGTTTGGACGGCGCCGAGCACTGGGTCCGTTGGGAGATCCAGCCGTGGCGTCAGGCCGCAGGGCAAATCGGCGGCATTGTATTGTTTTCCGAGGACATCACCGGCCAGAGGCGCTCGGCGCAGGCGCTCGAGGAGAGCGAAGCGAGCCTGCGGCTGCTCAATGCCGAACTGGAACAACGCGTTTGCCAGAGGACGCTGGAGCTCGAGAACGCGAATCGCGAGCTCGAAGCGTTTGCCTATTCGGTTTCTCACGATTTGCGCGCGCCGTTGCGCGGGATCGACGGCTGGAGTCTGGCGCTGGCCGAGGACTACGCCGGCCAGCTCGAAGGGCGCGCGCGGGAATACCTGGATCGCGTCCGTTCCGAGACGCAACACATGGGCTTGCTGATCGACGATATGTTGCAGCTCTCCGGCGTCACCCGCTCGGGCATGCAGCTTGCTCCGGTCAGCCTGACCCGCATCGCCCAAAATATCGCCGCCGGATTGAAACAAGCCGAAGCGGGCCGGCGTTTCGATTTCGTCGTGGAACCGGAGCTCACCGCCATGGGTGACGCCCGGCTGCTGGAGATCGCCCTTACCAACCTGCTGGCGAACGCGGTGAAGTTCACCGCGCTCCGCGAGGTGGCGAAGATCGAGATCGGCGCGACCACCCATGAGGGCAACCGGGTATTCTTTGTTCGGGACAACGGCGTGGGATTCGACATGGCATATGCCGGCGCCCTCTTCCGGCCCTTTCAGCGGCTGCACAAGAACTCCGAATTTTCGGGAACGGGAATCGGGCTGGCCATCGTGCAGCGCGTCATCCACCGTCACGGCGGGCGGGTTTGGACTAAGGCGATGCCCGCCCGTGGAGCAACTTTCTATTTCACCCTAGGAGCACATGAAAACCAACAAAGCGATCCTCTTGATTGAAGACAACCCCAGCGACGTGGAGCTCACCAAGCGCGCGCTGAAGAGAGGCCGTATTGCCAATAAACTGGTTGTAGCCGAAGATGGTGAAGGAGCGCTCGCGTGGCTGATGGGAGACGGTTCCGAAGCCGGTCGTGCCTCCGCGTTGCCCGCTCTCACGCTGCTCGACCTCAAGCTGCCCAAAATCCCGGGGCTGGAAGTGCTTCGCCGCATCCGGGCCGATGCGCGCACCCGGCGGCTGCCGGTTGTGATTCTTACGACTTCGATCGAAGAGCAGGATCTGGCCGCCAGCTATGACTTAGGCGTCAACAGTTACATTCGAAAGCCGGTGGACTTCAAACAGTTCGCCCGCTCGATCGAGCAGCTCGGCTTGTATTGGCTGGTCTTAAATGAGCCGCCGCCGGGATGAGGGGGGCACGGTGAACGAAGCGCTCGATTTACTGCTGGTCGAAGACTCTGAAAGCGATGCCGCGCTGGTGGCGCGCCTTCTCGAAAAAGCCGGGTACGACGTTCGCTGGGAGCGGGTGGAAACTCCGGACGAAATGCGCGCCGCGCTGGACCGGCGGGATTGGCGCCTGATCGTCTCGGACCATCAAATGGGCCAATTCGATGCGCCCGCCGCGTTGCGAATCCTGCGCGAGTCCGGGCGGGACCTTCCGTTTATCATCGTTTCGGGCAACATTGGCGAGGAATTGGCCGTGGCCATGATGAAGTCCGGCGTGCACGACTATGTCCTCAAGAACAACCTCGCTCGCCTGGTTCCGGTGGTGGAGCGGGAGCTCCGGGAGGCGCGCGCGCGCAGGGAGCACGTACGCGCGGCCCGTGACCTGCGCGACAGCGAGGAACGGCTCGCCCTTGCCATTCAGGCGACGCAGTTGGGCACCTTCGATTTTCTGCCCCAGACCGGCAAAATCGTGTGGTCCGCCGAGGCGAAGCGGCAATTTGGATTACGGCCCGAAGCCGAGGTCGATTATGAGACGTTTCTCCGAAGTCTTCATCCAGACGATCGCGAGCGCATGGAGAAAACCATTCACGATCTGCTGCGGCCCGGAGGCGACGGCCAGTACGCCGCCGAGTATCGAACGATCGGGATCGAAGACCACGTCGAACGATGGATTTCTTCCTGGGGCCGCGTCTTCTTCGACGAGCGCGGGCTGGCCATCCGCTTCATCGGCGTGAAGCTCGACATCACCGGACAGAAGCGCGCGCAGGAGGAACAGGCCAAGCTGCGGGAACAATTGCAGCAGGCCCAGAAACTGGAAAGCGTGGGCAGGCTGGCGGGAGGAGTGGCGCACGATTTCAACAACCTGCTCACGGTGATTAACGGCTACACCGATATGCTGCTCAAACAGGTCGGCCCGGAAGACCCGATTCACGCGGACCTGACCGAGATCGGAATTGCCGGCGCGCGCGCGGCGGCTTTGAGCCAGCAATTGCTGGTGTTGAGCCGAAAGAATGTCATTCAGCCGGCGAACGTGAACCTCAACGACATCGTCCGGGAGGTGGAGAAGATGTTGGGGAGGGTGATCGGGGAGGATGTGCGGCTGGCGTCGGATCTGAGCCCATCCCTCGGACGCGTGCTGGCCGATCCGGGGCAATTGCACCAGGTGCTGATGAACCTGGCGGTGAATGCGCGCGACGCCATGCCGCAAGGTGGAACGTTGCTCATCGAAACCGCCAATGTCGACCTCGATGCCAGCGCCGTGGACCAATATACCGGGGTGAAACCGGGCTCTTATGTGCGGTTAAAGGTCAGCGACACCGGCGCCGGCATGACCGAGGAGGTCCTCGCACATCTCTTCGAGCCCTTCTTCACCACGAAAAAGCAGGGTGAAGGCACCGGCTTGGGCCTGGCAACCGTGTATGGCATTGTCAAACAATGCGGCGGGGCGATCCAGGTATCGAGCCACCCCGATCGAGGCACGACGTTCACCATCGATCTTCCCAGAGCGAACGGGACAAGCGCGGAGGAGAAAGCGGACCACGCGCCCTCAATGTTGCTCGCCACGGAGACCATCCTGCTGGTGGAAGATCAGGAGCAGGTTCGCAAAATGTCCGCACGCGTGCTGCGGGCGCATGGGTACCAGGTGCTGGAGGCAGGCAGTCCGGAGGAAGCGCTGCTCGCCTCCGGCCGGCACGCCGGCACGATCCACCTGATGCTGAGCGATATCGTGATGCCGGGTATGAACGGATACGAGCTGGCGGAACGGATCCGTCCCTTGCGGCCGTCCATGAAGATCGTCTTCATGTCGGGTTACAGCGACCGCGTCAAGTTGAATACCGGCGGCGCGGATCAAATGGATGCGTATCTCGCCAAGCCGTTTTCGGCCGAAGCGCTGGCGGCCAAAGTGTTCGACGTGCTGGGAGCGCCCCGTTCGATGGGCACGGTGTTGGTTGTGGACGACGAACCCGCGACTCGCAACTTCCTGTGTAAGATTCTGGTGGAAGCGGGTTATCGCGTTGCCGAAGCTAGTAACGGGGCCGACGCAGTGCGCTACATTGAAATCGCGGACGTGGATTTGATGATTACCGATCTCGCCATGCCCGTGCAGGAAGGCATCGAGACCATTCAGATGCTTCGCAGGAGCCGGCCGGGGCTCAAGACCATCGCCATATCGGGCCAGTTTGGGGCCTCTGTGTTGCGAGCCGCGGAGTATTTGGGCGCGGACGCGTCGCTTGCGAAGCCGGTTCAACCCGATGAACTGCTCCAAGCCGTGGCGCGCGTGATGCAGGGAGAAGCCCTATGAAGCCTTATATAGTCCTGGTGGACGATGACCGCCATATACTACGGTTTCTCAAGCAGGCGCTGGAGGAAAGCGGTTACGCCGTAGCCGCCACAAGCTCCGGCAGCCAAGCTCTCGCCCTCCTCAAGGTGCGTATGCCGGACCTTCTGATTCTGGACCTGAACATGCCGGAACCGGATGGCATAGACCTGCTGAGGATCGAACGAACCCAGTTTCCCTATCTGCGCGTTTTGGTGATCTCCGGATATCTGAAGGGCGAACAGTTGGAGGCGATGCGATTCGTCGGCGCATTCGGAACGCTGGAGAAGCCCTTTACGGCCAAGGCGGTGGTGAGCAAGGTTCGAGAGATGATCGGCGAGGCGCAGAAGCCCGCTGCCCAATCGGCAAAGAAGCGCGCCCGCGCGAACCGCGGGGAAGCATGACGGGAAACCAGGTGGGACAGACGCACACCTGTCCCGTTAAATTTTTCTCAGCTTCGAGAACCAGCTAGTTTTCATATACTTGCAAGGAAAGCAGCTCAAAACGATTTCATTCGTGATTACCTGAGAGGGTGAA
>JBEKYD010000238.1:0-12239 GCA_049511335.1 Bryobacteraceae bacterium
GTCGCAGTTCCAGCAGCTTCGCGATGGATGCCTTCCTCCCTTGCGCAAATGTCGGGCGCATATAGCCCATCATCGCCCATTTTGCCAATGATGTCGAATTATTTATGCGCACCTATATAGCTCTTCGATCTTCGCCGCGCACACTCGCTTCGGGCTCCGGCGGCGCCGCACGATTGCCGCGCGGGTCCGCGGCACGGATGGACGCGGCGGCGCTGGAGTTCGCGGCGAGCGCGACGGCCTTGTTCGTTCGCCGTCGAGCGCCGCCGACGGACGCTGGGGCGCGCGCCGTTTCTTCACCCTTCGCCGTGGCCGCTGGTGAACGACGGTGGTTGTGAAGCTGCCGTTGCCGGGGCGGGTGCTCCAACACCCGCTCCGGACCCGTTAGCGAACACCACGCGGCCCACCGTGGGTGCCGCGGGCATGTGCTGAATGGGCTGCTGCCGCTGAGCCGCAATCTGCGACTCGATGGCCGTGGGTGCGATGCCGGTGGCCACGGCGGCCGAATTGCCGTCCAGCCGATAAATGTCCCAGTGGATCTGGTCCCCCTTCTTACCGGTCCACCGTTTGCAGATCCAGAATGGTTCGTTCTTGCGCAGCTCCAAGGCGTTGATCTTGGCGGCCACATCCGTATCCAGGTACATCACCTGGTTGTTCACCAGGCTGTACATCATCTGGTCCCCGAACCGTCCCTCGACATCCCGAAGTTACCGAAGCGCCGGCCGCCGGTGCTCGACAAAGAGAAACTCCGGGCGTTGTTCGACCACGCGCGAGGCACCCGGCTCTATCCGCTGGTTGTGCTGGCGTCCGCCACGGGTTGCCGCCGAGGCGAGTTGCTGGCGCTCGAATGGAGTGACCTGGACGAAGCCACCAGCGAAATCAACGTTTCCAAGTCGCTGGAACAAACCAAGGCCGGCCTCCGGATCAAGTGTACGAAGTCAGAGGAACCGCGGCACTTCTCCGTCCCCGAGTGGGCGCTCGAGGTGTTGCGCGCGCACCGGCAGGAGCAGCAGAGCGACCGCGAACTCTTCGGCCCGGACTACGAAGATCACAATCTCGTCTTCTGCCAGCCCCACGGCGCCTACTACTCGCCCGACCGTCTGGGCGCCCGCGTGGTCGAACTCATGCGGAAGGTCGGCCTCGACGGAGTCAGCTTGCATTCATTACGGCACTCCCACGCCACCAGCCTGCTGAGCAAGGGTGTGCCGATTGCCGTGGTCTCACAGCGTCTGGGCCACGCCGACCAGAACATCACCCTCTCCATCTACTCCCACGCATTGCCGGCAGACACCAAGGCCGCAGCGAAGATCTGGAACGACGCCATGGCGGACGTAATTTCGGACAGCCGAGAAGCTGGCGCGGAGCGGAGGTTAGCAAATGTTTGCACGGGCCGCGGCCAATCTCGGGAAGTGTTTGAAAGTAAATGGAAGAGAGTGGCGGGGACGACGGGGCTCGAACCCGCGACCTCCGACGTGACAGCAGGATCACGGCCCAGTGTGTGATCGCGTCGACAGATCCAGTGGTGCAAGTCGCCATCGCGAGCGGCCCAACAGGGGGGCCGCACAAGGGCCGCACCCGGTATGGTGCCGGTCATCAGGCTGGTTGCGATGAGCGCCGGTCAAACCGGCCAACTTAACTTAAGGTGACCCCGACCCGCGGTTCAACCCGCGGACGTCGTCCAGGGCGGCGCGCGCCTGTCCCTTACGCTTTTGAACCCGGAAGCCAAAGACACACACGTGTACGATTTTCCGGCGTCATAGGTGTTGGGAGCAGACGACCTCCAAGCGTGCGCATAATACCGTCGACCACCCACAAACCTATGCCCGACCCGTCCGCCGCCACTGCACGGGTCGAAGGGCCTCGCCAGCCACGCTCCGCGAGTCGGTCGATCTCTTCGGCTCTGATGGGCAACCCCTCATTCTCCACGTATAGTTCGAATCCGACTGGCTGTTCCGTTGCCGTGGCCCCGATCTCTATCACCTTATCCGGATAGCTGTACTTAACGGCATTGTCCAAGAGATTCTCAAGTGCTTCCCGCATCAAGCGCAGGTCACCCAAAACTGCGATTTGCGCCAGCACCGAAAAGCCGCTGTCCAGCAATCGGAACCTGTGTCTCTTATCCAGGATTTCAAAGTCGCGGACCGATTCCTGCGTCGATTGGAGCAATGCCGCCGAGTCTACGCGGACCAATTCGCAATGGAGCGGCTTGCCGTTCGCCAGGTCCGCGTAGTCTTGCAAGCCTTGGCTGATGTGGACCGCACCGTCGATGGACGCCTTCAGGCTCCGTAGCGTAGATCCGGCCTCCTCGGAATATAGAGGGGAACAGGCTGTTAATTCCTCGCAATATCTGGCAGCCTTGAAGATTGGTGTTCGGAGCTGGTGTGCGAGGTCTTCGTACGTTCGGGTTTGCGTCTTTTCGAGCAGTCTGGCGGCTTCGATGCTCATTGCCGCCAATTCGGCGTATGCCGCCACCCTGCCGATCATCTCCGGCGATAACTGCTCCGTCTCGCCGGGCTGAAATCGATTGTCCACCACCAGCGCGCCCAAGTTCCCCTTCCGCCCCACCAGCGGTATGCAGGCGAACGGTACCGAATAATCGGTCGCTATAAGGTCGCGGAGACGGTCGGGCTCGTTTTGCTTCACGTAGCGGTATTGATTGGACGGGCTGAGTACGCATTCTGCGATCGCTCCGCTAGAATCCGTTAGAGGGATCTCCATGCCGCGGACTGCCTGTATAAGCGGATTGCCGGCGGCGGCACCGGATTGAAAATGCAGAATAGCAGTTTGGATCGCCTGTTCCACGGAGCGGCTGCCGATGCCCTCCCAAGCGTCTCGGGCTCGCGGCAGCGTGGTTTCGCCAATCGCCGAGCGACCCCTCAAAACATCCGCCCCCTCGGCTCGCTCGAATAACATAGCCCGGCTGAATCCCAGCGATTCACCCGCAGTGATCCCGGTCAGAATGATGTACAAATGCAGGTCGAGCGAATATTTGCTGTTTTGAATGTGCTTTGCTACCAGGCTGAGTGCCTCCGCCCGCGACCGTTCCCTATCGAGTTCGCGATAGCTGTCGATCATGTGCAGCGCAATGACGGCCTGTACCGCCAGAGTTTCGAGAATTCGCGCATCCTCATTGGCAAAAGCCCCCTCGCGCTCGCTTTCCACATACAGCACTCCCTGGGCTGTTGCTCCATCGAGCAATGGAACCGCCAGGCACGATTTGCTGCCGGAACGCACCGTGGGCCCGTCGGATTCTAAAATCCTTGCCACCGGCTCCGGCTTCTTCGTGACAGTGCAGGTTCCCACCACACCGGTTCCTATGCGGTGCGTCGACCGATGGTCATGCGGGCTGGCGACTCGCGCCTCCAATTCGTTTCCTGCGTTACGCATAAAAACAGCGCCCGCCCAGCCGCCCGACGTCAGCATGGCTTCCGTCAGGATCGATGACAATATGGCGTCGAGATTCAGTTTCTTCGCGCTGTCTACGATAGCCGCGTCGATTTCGCGCAAGGAGTCGATATGCTGCTGGCGCCTCTTCAGCCACTCGTAAAACCGTGCGGTTCTGATTACGGCTGCCGCGGAGGCGGCCAGCACCTGCATGGTGTTTTTCTGTTCCCGAGTGAAATGCTGAGGCTTGCGGTAGTTCACGAACAGCGACCCGAAAAGCTCATCGTCGGGCCGCGCGCGCAATTCCAGCATGGCACATGACCGAATTTGCTCGCGATCTACAAACCGGCGGCGCGAAGCGTCGCCCTGAAGTTCCACTACGCCGCTCCTCTGGCTGGCTATCTCGTCATAGAAATGCGGGAGCTTTTCGCCCAGTAACTGGTAAACCAGATGGCCCTTTTCCACCTCCGTGCGCATTGCGGCAGGATACAGGAACTTGCCTTTCAGAATCGGGCGCAGGAATTCCGACCGTTCTTTCACATACTGATACAGCACCACATTGTTCGCGTCCGCCACGAGCAGCAGCCTCTGCGCCAGCTCCTCCATCACGGCCGCCGAGTCCCCCAGCGCTGCCGGCGATTGCATCACGTTCAACCAATCCAGCAGACTGCGCGAGTCGTGCACTGCCACGGCCGTGTTGCGAAGCAGAATATAGCTCTGAATCGCCACCTCGATCTGCGCCGCAAAAACCCGTTCGATCTGGATCTCCTGGGCGGAGAATTGGCGACGGTTCCAATGATGCACGTAAAGAACGCCGGCCAGGTTGGACCCTACACGCAGCGGAATGGCCAAGATTGCACGCACGCCCTCACCGTAAATCCCCGCATTTTTCGTCTTCAGTTGATCGTTATCGACGCTCTGGCAGCCGTCCGGATCGCCTCGCCACGCCGCCAGAATCGCCTTCCAGCCTATGCCGTGAGGGCGAGGCGCGTACTTCCGAATGAACTCCGGCCCCGATTTCCCGGCGCCCGCGGCCAGAACGGGCTCCTCGCAATGAAAGTGCGCCGCAAAGTCCTCCTGCGCAATCGTATGCAGTTGCTCCTGCGGGAGCCCTTCCAAAGCCTGAAAAACGTGGACGCTGGCCGAATCCGCAGCGATCAGCCCGATCGCCTCCTGAGCGATGAGGCTGAGAAGCGCCTGGGGCCTTAGATTACAAAGCATCGGTCCCTTGCGCGCCGCCAGCCTCTCGAGCGCGCGGCAATTCTCCTCGGTCAATACATCGTGCCTGCGCTCCTTCGCGCACCCCGCTTCGATCGTACCGATCACCTCGTCGCCATTTCGTATAGGCACCCAAACGCGCGCTAGCTTATGGTGCTCGAAGAACTCGAAAATTTCCTGGTTGAACAGGTCGCTATTGCCGTCCAGAATTACCGTCTGTCCGTTCGCGATCACATGAGTCTGAATATCAGATTCGCCCACCCGGTATCGCGATCGGCGAAGCAATCCCGGCGGAACATTGCGCCCTCGCACCGTCTCCACGACTCCGCGATAGTCGTCCTTGAGCGTGATGGTTCCGAACTCCATGTGCAGTTCTTCGGTCACCTCGCGAAGAATTTCGTTCAGTTCGCCATCAAAGTCGAATGCTCTGAGCGTGGCCCTGTTGATACGACGTAAGGAGGAAACCAACAGACTCCTCCGTAAGCCGTTCAGCAGTGGACCGGTGAGCGCCTTGAGAAACGCCGGTATTGTCTCGGGCAGCACCCGCGCGACAACTCCCACCGCCAGCAGTCCCAGTTTGCGGTCCCCGATGTCGAGCATTTCCACCGCAAAGCCCTCTCGTTTCGGTGGTTCTTGCCCTTCCTGTGCCGCCCGTATCATCTCCTGCACGGCCGTAACATCCGGAATGACACCACTCTCGGAGGGAGGATAGTGGAATTGCCACAGCCGCCCGTCGTCCTGGAAGAGGACTCCGATTCCCCAATCCACCTTGGCTGTGTCCGTCGCCAGCGTTACGGCCTCCCGCACCAGGTCCTCGCCGAGAAAGAGCTGATCCAACTGGGCACTGAAGGTGAATAAGGCTTGCGCCTCATCGCTCGCCCGATCCAGAGCGTCGAGCGCATTTTCGAGGCTTGTCTGTTGCTGCCGCTCGTGCTGGAACAGGTACCAGGCCGTGCAAATCAAGCCGAACAGGAAGAACTCCCGTCCTAGATACACCCGCGCAAACGCCTCTTTTAAGGTCATATGCGCTGTGTGGTCGACGAAATGAATTTGGTAGATAATGCCGTAGAAGGTGGCCGTAATCGCCACGAATAATCCAACGACCCACGGCGTCGTCAAGTACTCGGCCGTTGTCAGAAGAGGAAGGAAGAAGAATAAGAAGGTATCCGACTGGAGTCGTTGCGTAGACAAATACACCACCGAAATCACCGCGGTGTCTAAAACCACCACAACCAAAGCTTTCCACGTTGCCGAACCGACCCCCGGATCGATACGCCACTTACTGAGAATGACAGCCAGCGTGAGAGCCACAAGACCCGCGGCAACAACGGGAGAAACGCGGCCATCATACTCCGACTTGTGGAGCAGGAATCGTAACGCGATCCCAAGCAAGATAAACCAGCGAAGGATCAGCAGGTACGGTAGTCGTCCTATATAGCCAGGACGCCGGGACTTACCGAGCGTCGCAAACAAGTTGCGCACCTGCTCCAAAAGCCCGACCGCAGGTCGATCTTTGTGTGTCATCACAAGGACCCGGTTAGTGTTTGGTCAATATTAACTCATTGTTACCAGGCGCGCAATGAAACATTCCCTAATGTTGAAATTCAATATTGAACTGACTTCAGATAACCGCTAGCCGACATCTACCCACTTCCGGATCGGCTGGAAATTGTCCAGCCCCGCAAATAACTATCTTGCAAACAGCCGGCTTCCGGACATATCATGTACGATATGATTGGACGCGAAGCGGATGCGCTTTTGTCGCCCTCTGGTTTCGCCGCGGCTCTGGACAAACGTCTGACGGATGTTGATGGATTGATCGCCGTGAGCGAAATCCTGGGGTTCTACGTCCAGCATTTCCGAGCCTTTGGGGCCGCTTTGTGGGTTTTTGTAGGCGGGCTCGGAGCAGGCGGAAAAGGGCGCCTATTTCTGCAAGCCGAGAGCTTCCCCAGCCTGAAACACGCCCCTTTTTACCACCTCGACGTCGCTTCTTCCATTAGCGGCCGTACCGTCCGGCAGAACACCCCGGCGTTGCATCGCCGAACCGAAGCCGGGTGGGATTCCGATATACCAGTCTCCTATCCCGAAGTCCTCGATCGCGTGGGAATCGATTCCTTCGTAAGTATCCCGATTCATCTGACCGCTCACTCCGACCGTGCTTCCGACGCAGTTCTCACGTTCTATCGCCAGCGCGGTTGGTTTACTCCCGAAGAGTCCGAGGAACTGCAACAAGCAGCGCTTTTGTTTGCGCCCGCTTATCGCTTCGTTCTCGAACGTGCATCACGCGCTCTCGTCAAAGAGGTGCACGCCATCCTCCGCTGCAGGGTGCCGACGCCGGACGAGCGAGCCGGCACCCAGAACTTCCCGCCGGAACAGCCCGAATCCCGCATGCAGCAAGTGCTCGACCGCATCGCCAGCCACTTCGGATTCGTCGAAGCCACTATTTATCTCCATAACCCATCCACTGACCCCGCCGGCCGCTTCACCCGTGTGGCGCAGGTCTGGCCCTGGAGCGCCAAGCCGCTCGACTTTTACTACCCGGGCGACGGTGGATTGGGGTGGGTGCTGCAGACCGGCCGACCTCTCCGCCTGCTCGACCTCGTCCTCTACACGGAAGATCGTGATTACTACGAGGGCAATTATCCCGGCATGGTCTGGACGGATCGTTTCGACATCAAAAGCGAGGTCCGGCGCTACTTCGGGTTATCGGCGGACGAAGTCTGGCCCCTGAGCTACGTCTGCGTGCCCATTATCGATGGAAACGAAATCGCAGGCGCTCTTCGCTGCTGCATTTCCCGCAAAGGCCCTTATCACGTCGACGATGACGCCGTCGCGGCGCTCACCACCGCCGCCGATCTCATTTCCGATTGGTGGACCAATTGGACACATACCCAGCAGGAGAGAGAAGCTCGCCAATCCGCCCTGTCCATTGTCCGTTCCATCGGCAGCGCCGCCCGCTACGCCATAGATCACGTCCACCATTCCGCCGCCGTCGAGAGAATTATCTCCCGCATGCTCGACCTGTGCCGCGAGTCGGTGCCCCAGGCGGATATCGTCGAGCTTTGGATAGAGGAATCCGAGGGCGTACTGGCGCTCGCCGAGTTCGGCGCCGCAGCGTCGGCTCCCCGCAAGAAGGCTTCCACCGGCGAGGCCATAGGCGAGGGAAAACGCAACGCCTTTCGCAATGCCCTGAGCGTACCCATCGTTTTGCATACCGACAAGGCATCGGCGTTTGCCTTCGCGCCGCCCGATAAGAATGTCCTCAGCTTCACCGTGGCGCCCGTCATCTCCAAGGCAGCCCGCGGAGTTCTCTTTTTCGGCGCGACTCGCGAAGCGCCGTGGCCCGCCATCATTGCCGGTGTGGCCGGTTCCCTGGCCGACCAATTGGCGCTCTATCTCGATTTTCAAAACCAGATCCGTGCCATGGAAGAGACTCAAGCCGAGATCGAGAAGTCAGTCCAGCAGCAGGCCGACCTCTTTCTTGACTTTCAGCATCAGTTGCGATCCCCAATTCTCATAGCCCGGCGTTCCCTGCAACATCTGCAGCGCTTCTTCCGCAATCCGGCGTTGCATCCCGCGTTCGAGGAACTGACCTCAGCCACACGCCGCGCTGCCACTGTTGCTAACAATCTCCACGTTTTCGTGGCCCTCTCGCGCGGAAAACGGATCAGAGCTTCCTTGGTCCGGCTATCGGCGGAAAAGACTCTGGAAGCGATTGAAGAGGCTTCCAAGGTTCCCTATAATCAGCGAGCGCTCAACAAAGCCATCCGGTTCACAATCCGCAAGGAGTACCCAATTCCGCTGCCGTTCTTCATGGCAGATCCGGAACTGGTGGATTTGGCCGTTGATAATTTGCTGGATAACGCGGTGAAGTACAGTTATCCTGATACGAGCGTTTTCATTGAGGTATTCATGGCCAACTATGGGCGGGAAGTTCACTTTTCGTTTCGCAGCAAAGGTCTGCCCCTATCGCCCGCGGACTCACAGCGCGTAATGGACCGCGGATATCGCGGCGAAATGGCGCGTATGACCTCGCCGGAAGGCAGCGGGATCGGTCTATGGACTGTGGCAGAAATCATGCATGCCATGTCCGGCCGCCTGGATGTTATCCCGCCTAACGATGAAGGATGGCTCGACTTCCGCCTCTGTTTTAGGTGCTATTTATGACGAATCCCCGAATCCTGATCATCGAAGACGACCAGATTCAGGCCGAGGACCTGAAACATAGTCTGGAACGGCTTGGTTCGCCCGTCGAAGTGATCTCCACCGAAGCTCAGTTCCGAAAGCGTCTCAAGGAAGCGGACGTGGAAAGGTATTCCCTCGCAGTAGTCGACATGATGCTCCGATGGACCGATCCCGCGCCCGATATGGAACTGCCGCCGTCAGACGTCATTGAGGAAGGCTCTTACACCGCCGGGCTTCGTTGCTGCCGCTCGCTCGCTTCCAGAGGAGTCCGCTGCATCATTTTCACCGCGCTCTCTCCCAGCGCGATACCGCGCAAGCCTAGCGACGATTTCGAGATCATCCACAAGGGCGGCGGCGGCTATGCCACCTTGCTGGACAGAATCAGGCCGCTCGGCCGATAACCACCATGCTACTTTGTTCACTGTCCTTCTGAAGCTTCTCGATCTCCGCGGAATCCGCGGCCGAGGGACTGCGGTCCCTGCGAGCCAGTTGCCAGTCTGTGTAAAGCTTCAAACCACTTGCCAGAACGTCTGCGTAAGTCTTTCGCTCCAGGTCGTTTCTTCCCGTTCGAACAGCGTCCGACCATCCCTTTCGACATGCGCCGTAAGCCCAAGCAGCCTGCGAGTACATCGACCATGTTCCGCTGCTCATCAGATCGATCGACCCCTGCAGCAGTGCTTGCGCCGCCCGAGGGTCCGGCCACCAGTCGAAAATCAAGCCGATCGCTTTCGCCAACTCGTCCATCACATTTGGACTGCTGTCCAGCCTGGCATAGCCGTTGCTCAATAGCCGCCGTTCCAGATCGCGCACTCCGCGAGCGATTCCTCTCCAGTATTCCGGCGATTGTGGCATTCCCAATAGCCCGCGGATACCCGTCAGCGCCCCTCCGGGAAGAAACGGATGCGCAGGCCGCTTGAATTCTTCGGGGTGCCCGCCACCGTTCAAGTAGCGGTTCCAGATCTCTTCCCACCGCGCATCCACTTGATTGCGGATCATCGCTTCCAGCAGCCACGTCTCGCCTTCGTAACCCAAACCGGATCGCCCTTCGCGTTCAAACCGCTGCCAGGCCCGTTGATACGCGCGATCAAGCCCGTCCTGAAGTTCGCGGCGCGGGCCGATCGCTTTCGCCAGGCCGAACAGGTTTTCCCGGTACGTCGCTATGTTCCGCACCAGGGGCGCGGCTTCGTTGTCGTCGGCACTTATTACGTCCGCCAGTTCGCGCGCGAGCACATTCCATACGCGCTCCTCGCCTACCGGAACAGATTCCAGGATTTCCTGCACCGGCGTCAATTCCCGATTGCTGAACTGGGGCAGGCCAAAACCTTGCAGCCAGCCGATGAGCTGCGCTCTGTCCGGCCGTTCGGCCTCCGCCCAGCGCAGGACGATGCTCAACGTTCCGTCCTCGCCGCCAGACGCCTCCTGTTTCGGGAGCCAGCGCCGCACGTCCGGATCGTTCTCGAAGTCGCTGCGCAAAAGTTGTTGTGGCTGAAAATGTGCCGCTTCCTGAATCAGGGAGCTGTACGATTCGAAGCTGACCTTCACCCACAGACCGAAAACGCTGGCCATTTTCCGTAGCGTCTCGAGACTCCATTTCCCGTAATCTTCGTCTTCGTATACCGATACGCGGCCCTGATTGCTGCCGATCTTCTGGCCCAGTTCGGCCTGGGTCCAGCCATGTTGCTTGCGCAGGATCTGAATCTGCGTGGCCAGGTACTCGTTGCTGAAGGCTTCCGAATAGGCGTCCCGATACTCTTGACCCTGGCTCAGATCCGCCGCAAGTCTCATTTCAAAATCGCTCATGATTCACACGCCTCTTTAGTTCCGCGCCGCCGGCTGCCATCAGCTTCCGCCGATGACGGTCCGCCAGTTCCGCGGCCGTCGGTGGTACCAGTTCGAAATCCTTTTCGATGGCCCCGCACAGCAGAGTCACTTCCGTTTGAATGTCCGCCGGGCCACGGCAAAGCATGGGGCGCAACATCCGTTGCGACTTTACGATCAGCTTGAAAATTTGATTGAACTCACCCGAGCTGCCAGCCAAAAAAGCCAGATGATATGCCGTCTCGAATCCGATTCGTTCCAGCATATCCAGCTTTTGATTCAACTGAGCCCGTTCACGAACCCCAAGCTTTTCTTTCTTCGCCCAGGACTGCATTTCATTGCGTCCCGGCCCGTGAAGGTAGTCCCAAAGGAGGGTCATCGGCACATCCTTTTAATCCTACATCACTTGAAATTATATTGCAAGCGGTATATTTCTACCATTCGGCTCAGCCATCCAGCTCTCCGTATCGGGGAATTCCCTGATAAGCGCCCGCCAGTGCGCCGCTCGATCCCGTTCCAGATAGTCTTCCCGCCCCACAAGCCCAGCCGTCCGCAACACCGGAAAACCAGCGCCTAACCAGTCCGTAACGTATAGTGGGATGGGCGCGTGAATGTACTCTCGCAGTGGTGCGTAGGCTGGATCGGAGAACACTGATAGCCGTCCTTCCACCACTCTGCCTCCCTCCTGAAAGCGGCATCCGGGAGAAGTCGGGAAGTGGCGCCCGTACCAATGAGCCTCCAACTGAGTCGGACAAATCAAGCGGTGCGCCCTTCGCACCGGGTAACGCAGGACCGCCATCCAGGCAGGACTTTGCCTGACGCTCTTCGAGAGTCCGACCGATTCGCACCAATCGTCGCCCGACTCTCCGACGCGCTTGCTCCATGGATCCCAAAGTGCCACCCAATACGGATTCAGTGTCGCCATTGTGGTGTGATGCCGCCTTGCGTCCTCAACTGTCTCCAGGTAATCCTCCAGAGCTGAGAAGAACGTGGTCATAATCGCCCGCTGCCCGTCGAGCGTGCCGCTCTCCAGCGTGTCGGTGATGATCCGCGGAGGCGTTGCCCTCTCCAGGCCCAAGTCCGCTGCTTCGGCCAGAATCGGCATCTCACGCCGCCGCGCATGATTCCAGATACGCCGGGCGCCAGCCGACCACAAGTCCAGGACGTGCACTAGAAGATCGTTCTCCGCCGGTGCTCCCGGCGTGCTGGTCCGCACGAAGTTCCTCCCGCGGCTCTCCAGTTCCGCGTACGTGAGCAGGGAGCGCTCGCGCAGATCGTTGTGGTAAGCGTTGAGGCTGGTTCCCAGGCCGATGGGCGAAAAAGGTGTCCCATATTCCTGGTACCAGTACTCCGCCCAGTCGGGGTGGACTCTGCCGTCGTGAACCAGATTCCAAGCGAATGCCCGATCATTAGGGCCGAAGCGCGCCTGGGTGAGTAGTTCTTGGCAAACCAGACCCAACTTGGCGTAGCTGCCCGAAGGATTCCTTCCAAATACTCGCATGAGTACTTCTTCGGAAGATTCGTCAGAAGAATCTGTGGGTGAGTTCCGGCTCGGGCAGTTTGCCAAGTGAATGATAGAGCGCCAGTTCGGTGACTCGGAAGGTTCGGAACCCATAGGATTTTCTCATAGTGACTTT
>JBEKYD010000239.1:0-12227 GCA_049511335.1 Bryobacteraceae bacterium
ACCATCTTGCGCGCCATGTCGGTGGCGCGTTCGATATCGTTGCCGGCGCCGGTGGTCATCTGGTGGATGAACTTTTCCTCGGCGATGCGCCCGCCCATCAGAATGGCAATCTCCGCTTCCAGGTACTCCTTGCTGTAGGAGTGTTTGTCGTCCATGGGAAGCTGCATGGTCACGCCCAGCGCCATACCGCGCGGGATGATGGTGACTTTGTGCAGCGGGTCGGCATTGGGCAGCACCGCCGCTACCAGCGCGTGCCCGGCCTCGTGATAGGCGGTCATGCGCTTTTCCGTATCGCTCAGAATCATGGATTTCCGTTCGGCGCCCATCAGGGTCTTATCCTTGGCCACCTCGAAATCCACCATCATGACGACCTTGCGGTTCTGCCGGGCGGCGTTAAGCGCGGCCTCGTTCACCACGTTGGCCAGATCCGCGCCGGCCAAACCGGGCGTGCCGCGGGCCAGCACCGACAGATCCACGTTATCGCCCAAGGGAATCTTTTTGGTATGCACACGCAGAATGGCTTCGCGTCCCTGCACGTCGGGACGGCCCACCACCACGCGGCGGTCGAAACGGCCGGGGCGCAGCAGGGCCGGGTCGAGCACATCGGGGCGGTTAGTGGCCGCCACCAGGATCACGCCTTCGTTCGATTCGAAGCCGTCCATTTCCACCAGCAACTGGTTCAGGGTCTGTTCACGCTCGTCGTGCCCGCCGCCCAAACCGGCGCCCCGGTGACGGCCCACCGCGTCGATTTCATCGATAAAGATGATGCAAGGGGCATTCTTCTTGCCCTGCTCGAACAGGTCGCGCACGCGGCTCGCGCCTACGCCCACGAACATCTCCACGAAATCCGAACCCGAGATCGAAAAGAACGGCACGCTGGCCTCGCCGGCGATGGCGCGGGCCAAAAGCGTTTTGCCGGTTCCGGGCGGCCCGATCAACAGCACGCCCTTGGGAATCCGGCCGCCCAACTTCTGAAACTTCTGCGGCTCGCGAAGAAACTCGATAATCTCCTGCAGCTCTTCCTTGGCTTCCTCCACGCCGGCCACGTCCTTGAACGTCACCTTCTTTTGCTGGGTGGAATGCAGCCGCGCACGGCTCTTGCCGAAGCTGAGCGCCTTGTTGCCGCCGCTCTGCATCTGCCGCATCATGAAAATCCAGAACGCCAGCACCACGATGAAGGGCGAGGCGTTGACCAGAATCGAAACCCAGCCGCTCGAATTGGCGGGCTTCATGGTCACGTTCACGTTCTTATCGTTCAGGAGTTTATAAAGGTCCGGGTAATTGAGAGGAATGGTGGTGGTCAAACCCTGGTTGCGGTTGGCATAGTCGCCGTGCACTTCGTCGCTGGTGATGGTCACATCCTTGACCTCGCCGGCTTGTACCTTGTTTAGAAACTCCGTGAAGGTAAGGGCGTCTTCCTTTTTCCCCTGGCCGGTTTTGACCACCGCGATGAGCAATACCGCCACCGAGATCAACACCACCCAGAAGATGATTGTCTTTACGTTCGAATTCACGAAACCTCCCTACTCGGTCCCCATACCCTTAGACGCACCATCCGGCACTCCCGATTCCTGCTCTGCCCCCGCCGGCGCAATTTCCCGAATCCGGAGTACTAGATGGCTTTCCGCTCCCGCCGCCGCCTCGACGGACGGCCCGAAGCGGCGGCTCCAGAGAATTGCAGAACCGCCCGTGAGGACCGGCCACTCCCAACGCTCCCACACCGGAACCCGGTGTCTCTCAAAAAGGGATTTAAGCTTCTCTTCGGCGGAACACCTCGCGGGATGGTAACGATCGCCTGGCAGCCAGCTTCGCAACTCCAAAGGACCGGACACCGCATGCCAGTCCAGGCAATCCATCTCCTTATTATATACGGAATTGTCTGGGGCGAAAGTTCCCCTGTTTTCAGCCAGTTCCAAGCAAATCGCCAGGTCCTGTGCGGCCCGGACCACACATGGCGGCTGGGAAACCGCCAGCCGGAAGCCCGGTCGGGCGAGCGGGCTGGGAGCGAAGCGCAGCCAATCGAGCGAACGCACCGCCTCCGCGCCCTGCGCCGCTACCCGTCCGTGGCCCTGGGAACCGGCGGCCAAATCCACCACGGCCTGAATGCGATCGAAATCGATGCCGCGCAGATCGCCCTTCACCTCTTCCACGGCGCGCCTGGCCAGGCGGCGCGCGGCCGCCAGAGGCAATGCCGCCAGCCGGTCGGCTCTCACCACAACCGAGCCCCCCCGGCGCGTGAAAAGCGTTTCGGCAAGCCGGCCGATTTCTTCGTGCCAATAGCTTTCCTCGGCCAGCGCCCAATCGGCGGTGCGCGCCAGGGTCGCCTCCAGAGCGGGATTCCAATCGCCCGAAAGCTTGGGCAGAAGCTCATGGCGGATGCGGTTCCGGGCAAAAGCCGGGTTCCGGTTGCTCGAATCCTCCCGCCAGGCGATTCCGCGATCCCGCAGCCAGCTTCTCACCTCGCACCGTTCGACGTCGATCAACGGCCGTACCAGCCCGCTCGCCGTGACCGGCCGGATGGCCGCCAGGCCGGCCGTTCCCGAGCCGCGCAGAAACCGGAACAGCACGGTCTCGGCCTGGTCCGAGCGCGTGTGCCCAAGCGCCACCCGGTCCACCGCGCCCTCGGCCATCTGTTGGCGAAAGAACTCTAGACGCGCTTTGCGTGCCGCCTCTTCCAGGTTTCCATCCGGCGGTATCCGTGCCGCCTGAATCACCGCCGGCAGACCCCACGAAGCCGCCAGATCGCGCACGAACCGGGCGTCCTCGCGCGATTCCTCGCCGCGCAAACCGTGGTCCAGATGCAAAACCCGCAGGGAAACCCCGAAGCGAGGCGCCAGCTCCCGCAGCGCCGCCAGCATGCCCACCGAATCGGCCCCGCCCGACACCGCAACCCCCACACTCTGACCGGGCCGGATCATCCGGTGGCGCTCGATCGTGCGGCAAACGCGCTCCAGCAAAGTGACTACTATTGTAAGCTGCGCGACCGAAGGGCTTGGGCCGTGTGGCCATGCGTGATGCGACCACAGAGGCGATTCATGCGCCACGTTACTCTGGAGGCTTCGCGGGATCACCAGTCAAAGTAGGTGGGAGATACGGATGGCCGCTGAAGAACTGCTCATGGACCCAAGCGAAGTATCGAACCAGATCCTTGTCGTTCACCTCCACCGTGGGACCCTCTGGATCGGGGCGTGGCGGGATTACCGAGTTGTGTAGCTGGATAAACCCATTCCTCGCCTGATGGCCAACTATATGAAGCAGCATAAAGTAGGCCGCTATCTTTGCCTCCGGCCACGATAGCGTTATTGCAGTATGCTGTTCCACTGCCGATGGTCCTTTCGACTGATCGAGCTCGCCGAATACCATTTTAAGATCCCATACGCTGGGCTCGTACTGAACGTTATTTGCGTAGAGGGATACGAAGTCTTCATCGCGCGTGAAGGCGAGTTTCTCTAGCGGTTTCTCAGTTGGATCATCAGGCACGACGTAACCTCCGTCCAGGGGATCTGAATCCTGTAGTTTTTCTATGTCTAGCTGTTCCGCGTCTGTGATTGATCGAGATCACGGGAGCAAAGGGCCGAGGCACCAAAGAAGGAACGCTCCCTGCGGCACTTGAATTTTCAGTTTTCGGCTCGATCCGAGTTGGAGCGGCGGTAGCGGCAGCCAGAGGCTGCGCCATCTCGCCGAGGGTCATCCCCTCTGAAAACTGCTCGGCCCATGCCCGCAAGTATGCATTACCGGCAGGTGTGTCAGAAACCCAGGACGCGACCTCCGCAACGCGAGGGCGTGACGAGTGCTGCTGCGCGGCGGTAGCGTCCGATTGCTTGAGCTCAACGAGCCCATTGTCATCGCTAAATCCCGGAACGCTCAGAGCTGGCTCGGATAAATCTGCATACCATCGTGCTAGATCGCTGAACGGAACAAACCGGCCGACATAGGCCACGTCGAACCCAGACGCGATCCTCAGAATCGTGTTAATGGTGAGATTGCCATAGTCGGGATCGGCTGCCCTTGATATAACGCCCTGTTTCAGCCCGGAGCGCTCCGCAAGATCACCTTGGTTCCACCCGCGATCCTTGAGCATCACGCGTATTTGCATGGGAAGCCCGCGCTTGAGCTGTGACACGACGAAGGCCTCTCGATACGCCTTGTCCCGCAGTTTCCCCCAGAGACTAGAGAATACGCTCACGTAAACTGCCCTTTCCTTGCTTCAGTCCGTCTCTCCGCTTGAGCGCAAGTTCAAATGCATCAGGAGGATCGTACACTCGCTGCTTTTTCTTTGCGCCCACGAAGATAGAAAATGTGTGGTCCCCGGGGCCGAAAAAACCGGCCGCTCGGTGTTGGACGTTTGCCGTCTTGAAGCGAATCTCGCAGAGCCCTTTTCTCCCTAAATGCTTGAATTCTTTCATCCCTCGCCAGTCTGGCGAGATGGAGAGGTTCCTCAGTGTCGTATCGAAGTCGGCCTTGGCCTGTGCATCGAGCTTCGAATACCATTCCTCAATCAGGTTGTTATTGGCTTCCGAGTGGAAATCCATAAACTTCCACAGGGCCATATTACCTCAATTCACGCCCGAATGCAATATTGCATATTCTGGCTTGACTGGCAATATACAATATTGCATAATATCGTCTAAGGTGAACAGCCCAAAAACAAAAGGCCAACAGCCCCTAGTCGCTAAACTGGAACTGCTGGCCCTCTGTCTTTCCCGCGGCGGGGTGGCAGAGTGGTCGAACGCAACCGGCTTACAACCGGCAAACGGTGCCCTAATCGCCGTTCGGGGGTTCGAATCCCTTCCCCGCCGCCAGAATAGCAATTGCGCCCTAGCAGAACCGCTAACCTCCACCAGGGCAAGAACCGCACAGCCGAAGCCGTACGAGTCCCTCAACCTCAGTATCCGGCTTTTGGCTGTGGATCTCAAGGAGATTCACAGTGACATGCCATTCATGCCGGATCGGAGCCGTGAAGGCCGGTAAGGGCCGCAACCAGGTCCAGCGCGACAGCTTTTTCAAAGAAGTGGGACAACCTGTGGGCTGCGTACTGTGTCTGGTTTACCTTAATTAAACGCTGCGCGTTACTCCCGCAATGGCTGCTGGAATTGCAGACCGGGTTTGGGACTCTCGAAAACCTCGTCTTCCCGCTATGACCCATACTATCGGGGCCTGGCGAGAATTCAGAAGTCGAGGGAGCCGAGGGAGTCAGAATCTCGGTGTTCCAGATGCTCCGCCGGCTTCTGGCTTCACCCCCTCAGAAACTCCGCTATCGCGTGGACAATTCGCGGACTCGCCTTCCCATCGCCGTACGGATTGTGAATCGCGGCCATGCGGCGGTATTCGCCGGGGGAATCCAGCAGGAGCGTGGCTTCGGCCACGATGCGGTCGAAGTCCGTGCCTACCAGCTTGACCGTCCCGGCCCGAACCGCTTCGGGCCGTTCGGTCTTCTCCCGCACCACCAGCACCGGCTTGCCTAACGAAGGCGCTTCCTCCTGGATTCCGCCCGAATCGGTCACGATCAGGTACGCGCGCCGCATCAGGTCGACGAAGGAGACGTAATCCATAGGCGCCACCAGGCGCACATGCGGAGAACCGCCTAACCACCTCGTGACCGGGCCCCGCACCTTGGGGTTGGGATGCACAGGCAGCACAACCCGCACGTCTTCGCGGCTTGCCAATGCAGCCAATGCTTGGCAGATGCGGTCCAGACTTTCGCCGAAGCTCTCGCGCCGATGCGTGGTCGCCACGATCAGCTTCGCGGCCGGATCGATTGGCGGCAAATCGCGGCTTGCCAGCGTCCCGGCCTCCAGCGCTGCTTTCACGTGCAGCACGGCATCGATCCCGGTATTGCCCGTCACGTGAATGCCCGCGCTGGGGATTCCTTCCCGCCGCAGGTTTTCGGCCGCGCCTTCCGTAGCCGCGAAATGCAGAGCGGCCAGCCGCCCCGTCACCACCCGGTTCATCTCTTCCGGAAACGGCTGGCGCAAGTCGCCCGTGCGCAAGCCGGCCTCCACGTGCCCCACCGGAATCTGGCGATAGAACGCCGCCAGCGCGCCGCACAACGTCGTGGTGGTATCGCCCTGCACCAGAACCATGTCCGGACGCTCGCGCTCCAGAACCGGATCGAGCGCCGCCAGCATGCGCGAAGCGGCTTCGGCCGGCGATTGATCGGGACGCATGATGTCCAAATCATGGTCCGGCACGATACCGAAAAGCTCCAGCACTTGATCGAGCATCTGCCGGTGCTGGCCCGTAGCGCACACACGCGCCTCAAAGCTGCCGCTTCGGCCAAGCTGCAAAATCACCGGGCTGAGCTTGATAGCCTCCGGCCGCGTTCCCAAAATAACCAGGATCTTCTTCATCGGTTGCTTATCCAGGTGCAACGCTCCCTAAGTACACAATTTCATAAGTTCGCTGACATATTCCCGGGCTACAATCGCCGGCATGTCACTCCCGAAACTTTACCTGTTCGATGCGGCCGATGCCGAACACCAGGATGGCGGCGCCGGCCAGCGCCACGGCGGCGGCCACCGCGAAGGCCCAGAAAAAGCTGCCGGTGCGGCCCACTACCCAGCCGGTGAACCAGGGCGCGGCCACTCCGGATAGGTTGCCGAAGCCGTTCTGAACGCCGGTCCATTTGCCGGCGGCTCGCGGACCGGCCAGGGTTTGCGTGATGGCCCAGACGTTGGGAGTGTAGAGGCCGTAAGCAATGCTCGCCAGCATCAGCAGCACCAGCGCGCCGGTCTCGTCACGAATCAGGGCGACCGGCAAAATCAGCGTCGAAAACAGCAGCCCCAGCCCGCCGAAGGTCTTGCGAACCAGGGTAGGAGTGTAGCCGCGATGAATCCAACGATCGGAAAGGCGGCCGGCGGTGACGCCGACGCCGGCAATCAGAAAATAGGCCGCCGATCCGGTAAACGCCATTTTCGATTTAGAGAAATGGCGGGCCTTCTCGAGGTAGGGCGGCAGCCAGGTGAGCAGAAAGTACCAATAGTAATTGGAACAGAACAGCAACAGCGCGGTGCGGATGGCCGAGCGATGCCGGAAGATTTCGACGAGCGATGGCGCGGCGTGGGCCGGATCCACGGTGGCCGGCGGCCGGCTGGCGAGCCCCGGATCGCGCGGCATCACCAGGCGCCAGGGCACGAGCCACAGGAGGCTGGCGGCGCCCAGCGCCACGAAAAAAAAGCGCCAGCCGTAGCGCGCCATCAGCAGGCCGCCCAGCAGCGTCCCCATCCCCGGGCCGAACTTCGTGCCGGCATCGATAAACGCATTGGCAAACCCGCGATGGTGCTCGGGAAACGTGTTCGCGAGAATGCGGGAATACGATGGGTAGGCAATGGATTCGCCGATACCCAGCACCAACCGGAGACAGAACACAAGCACGAAGCTGTGCGCTATGCCTGTGATGGCGGTCGCTCCGGACCATAGAAAGAATCCGGCTGCCAGGACCCAACAGACGTTCAGGCGGTCCACCAGCCAGCCCGACACACCGGCGAGCTGGCACAGAGCATACGACCAGAAGAAGGCCGACAGGAGCAGGCCGAGCTGATCCATGTTGAGGCCGAGGTCGTGGCTGACGTCGGTGGCGCCGACGGAGAGATTGGACCGGTCGAAATAATTCAGGAAACCGGAGATGACGAGGAGCGCCAGAACCCTGCGCTGGCTGGAGGAAAGCTTCGGCCGGGATGCGGCGGGGGGCAGGGGCACCGCTCGACATTCTAGCTTGAAGCGAGGGCTGGCGGCCAACACTCCGGTCAGGTCCCGGATGACGGCCGGAATGACCGCCTGCGTCTTACTCATCCCACTTCGCGGCCTGGTTTTGCATTTTCGGATATGCTAGTCTGATACCCGGCAACGGAGGAGGTTATGTCCTCAAAAGTGTGGCTCTCGGTCTTACTCGGACTCGCCTCAATGGCGGGCGGATTTAGCGCCTGCCGCGAGGCGCCGCAGTCCAAGGGAGGCAAGACGGCCGACCAGGCCCCGCCAGCTAAGTCGGCGCCAATGTCCGCGGCGCCAGCGCCATTGGCGCCGGCATCGGTGGCCAAAGAACCGGGCGCCGCGGCGGCTCTGTACCTTCATCGCTGGGTGGAACCCAAGGAGGGGGCTTGCACGCTGCTGCTGCCAGCCGGTTGGACCGCCGAAGGCGGCGTGCTGCGCATCGACCCGAGGCTCGGACCAACCAATTCGGCCGGCGCCAAAATCGACATCGCCGTGAAGAAGGACAGCGCCGGGTCGGTCGAGATCCATTGGCTGCCGAACTTCACGTACAAAGATCCACGTTACCTGATAGGCAACTTCCCTGTCGGCAGCAACTACATGGGTTCTATGGTCTATCCTCTGCAGGACCCGCAATCGTTCCTCGCGCAGTTTGTGTTCCGGCGAAAGCGGCCTCAGGCGCGCAACGTCCAGATCGTGGAACGGAAAGATCTTCCCGATCTGGCGCGGCAATTCCAGCAGCATGCCGCGGCGCCCAACATGCACTACGAGGCGGGCGCCATCGCGTTGGCGTACGACGAAAACGGCACACACTACAGGGAAGAGATGAAGACCGTCATCGAGAACGTGGTGGGACAGGGGTTGGGCATGTGGACGAATCACGACACGCTGGCCGTCAGGGCGCCTGCCGAGGAGTTCGCCAAGACCGAGCCACTGATGGCGCTCATCGTGGGCTCTTTGCAGGGCAACCGGCAGTGGGCGGCCGGCGAGAATCGCGGCGCCGCGATTCGCGCGCACAACGCCCTCGAGGCGCAGCGTTACCTTCAGGAGCAGCGTCACCAGATTGTGGAGCGCCAGCGGGAGGTGAACGCCGAGGCACGCCACAGCAGTTGGCTTTTTCTCACCGGCCAGGACGACTATGTCAATCCGCACACGGGGGAAGTGGAGCAGGGGTCGAACGAGTATAAATACCGCTGGGTGAACAGCACCGGCGACGTGATCTACTCCGACAACCCGGAGTACGATCCGACCCACGACACGAAATTCCAGGGACGCATGGACTTCAAACTGAGCCCGCTGCGTCAACGCTGAGCCGCCAGGCTCCCCAAGGACGTAACAACCCGAATTCTGCCTCTCGGTTGCGCCGATTTCATGAAACGCTTTTAGCGGCCGAGGCAGCAACTTTCTCCGCTCGGTGGCGCTTATCGGGATGTGACCCGACTGGCCACGCAGAGAAAAAACGGAAATGAGTGGAAAGATCTACCGGCCCAAACACTAGCTTAGATGAGTACTCAGTTTCGGAAGTTCAGTGACGTATTCCAGGGCGAACCGCTCCTTGACAGTCGCGGCTCTGACTCGCGGCTCCTTCGCAAACTCGAGCGCGTTGGCATCAGGATCGAATGTTCGGGTCAGAGCCGCGACTGTCAAGGAGCGGTGGCCGAATACGTGACCGTAATTGCGGAACGGGGTACGTAGCCAGAGGGCTAACCGCGGCCGGCTGAAGTGGATAGGGCCGAAATTCGGAGGAGCATGGCTCAAAGCGGGGCAGGCCACCAGACATGATGGCCCGCCCCGTGGCCTTCTATCGTCCCCTGACCTTTAACATGACTGCGCCGTGGGAGGCCACTTCGGCGGAGTATTCGGAGGTCCCCTTCCGGTCGGCATGCGCCCACAGGTCGCGGATTTTGGCGATGCGCTTCAAGCCAATGTCGGAAGCGTGGAAAGTGACGCTGGCCGAGGCGTCGCCGCGGTTGAACAGGCCCACGGCCCAGTCGCCACCCGCCAGCGGCCGCGCCCAGACTTCGACATCGCCGCTCTTCGCCACGCGTTTCCCTTGCTTGCCCAGCGGGTCCTGATCGATGGCGATGACCTCTTTGTTGGTCAGGATCTCCAGAATATGGGGCGGCACATCGCGGAGATCGTTGCCGGCCAGCAACGGCGCGGCCAGCATCGACCAGAGGCTCATGTGGGTGCGGTACTCGGTATCGGTCATGCCGCCATTGCCGATTTCGAGCATGTCGGGGTCGTTCCAATGGCCGGGGCCGGCGGCCGATTCGAGGCCCGCCTGCAGGTCGAATCCGATGTGCGACATCGAGCGCCAGTTATCGCCGATGTCGCCGGTGGTGCGCCACAGATTGCCGCCCACGTTGGCGCCCCACTGCTGCACCTTGAGCAGGCCGTACTGGCAGAGGCTGAAGACGATCGGGCGGCCGGAGTTTTCGAGCGCCAGGCCCATTTTCGCGTAGACCGCCTGCATCGAGTGGTAATCGTAGACCTGATCGGCGCTGCACCAGTCGTATTTCAGATAATCCACGCCCCAGGCGGCGAAGGTCCTGGCATCCTGCTCTTCATGCCGGAAGCTGGCTTCGTAATTGGCGCATGTCTTGGGACCGGGCGAAGAGTAGATGCCGAACTTCAACCCCTTGCCGTGGATGTAATCGGCCAGGGCTTTCATGTCGGGGAAACGATCGTTGGTTTGAATGTTGCCCTGCGCGTCGCGCCCCGCTTCCCAGGTGTCGTCGATATTGACGTAAACGTAACCGGCGTCCTTCATGCCGTTCGTGGCCATGGCATCGGCCACCTGGCGCACCAGTGAGTCGCTTACCCGGGCCTGGAACTTGTTCCAGCTATTCCACCCCATGGGCGGGGTTTTGGCGAGACCGTTGTAGGGCACAGCTTGGGCCGCGGGCAAGCTGACTTTGGGCGCCGGCAGGGGCAGAGGAGGCGGATCGCCGGTCGCGGCGCGGGTAAGCGTTACTTCGCGCGGCCCGCGGCCTCCAGCGGCCGGCAGGGTGACGCGGAGTTCCGTGCCCATCAACTCACCGGAGTAATTGGCGCGCCGCTCTTCGCCGTAGTAGTCGGTAACCACGACGAATGAAAAACGATTGCCTTCGATCTTGCCCTCGGAGATGGGCGTGTTGCCACCGCGGCCCGATACATATCCGGCCAGGCGGCCGCCGTCGGCTTTGAGCCACAGCGAAATGGATGGCGCGCCGCCGCGGCCTCCACGGCCCGGCTGGGGCGCGTTCTGGCCGGAGGGTTCGACAACCCAGTGTCCGGTCCAATCGTCGGCGTGGACCTGCTGCGCGAGCGCGGCGCAGGCGAGTGCGAACAAGATACGGAAATATGGCATGGCAGTAGCGCCGGCGGCCTTGCCCCGGCGGTTTTCGCTATTTCTTCACAACCTCGGTCACAAACTTTCAAAATATTTTCTAAGTCGCTCTATTATATCGCGATACAGCCAATCTATACCCTCCCGCCAACCCGTCCCTGGAGTGCTCGCGCGCTATCGTGGAACCGAAAGTGGAACCATGAACCCGTCTAATCTTTCCGTTCAACAACTCCAGGTCATCGACGCCCTGTCCAGCGGCGTGAGCCTCACCGAAGCCGCCGCCCAAGCCGGCGTTCACCGCAACACAATCGCCAACTGGCAGCGCGATTTCCCGCAATTCCAACAAGCTCTGTCGCAAGCTCAATCCGGCCGCGAGCTCATCTTCCGCGAACGAGCCGAAGATCTGGCCGGCCTCGCCTTCGATTCCCTCCGAGAAATCTTGAAAGATCCCAAGTCTTCCCCCTCCGTCCGCCTCAAGGCCGCCATCTTCATCATCCAAACCGCCCTGCCATCCGTCGTGGCCAAACCGGCCAAGCCCATGAAATTGAAGAACATCCTCAACTCCGGAACAGACGGCCAAGGGCCCGCCGCGCCCTCCCAGGCGCCAAATCGCGAAACCGAAAATTTGCCCAAAAATGCACAACAGCCTTACCGCCGCTCCGAACCCAAAACCGGCCGTAACGAACCCTGCCCCTGCGGCAGCGGGATGAAATACAAGCGCTGCTGCCTGAACAAACCCCAAACCACCGCGGCCTGAACAGGGACACGCCCCAAAGGACTTGCCGTCGCTAGCCGGCTGCGGGTGAACAGGCCCCTCGAACGCGGCACTTCAGGCGGGATAAACGGCCTCTGCCCGCCACATCGTCCCGCAGCGTTCGGGCTGTCATCGCCAGATCGCTCGGTCCATCGCGACGGTACTTAGGTTCCAAGACATGAGCTAGGTGTCTTTTCACTCTTATGGGTCGGTGTGTCTCCGCCGATATGGATCAGTAAGCGGCGCTGAACGGAGACCGGAAGTGGTGCCACACAGCCGCGGAAAGAAGGAAACGAGAGACAAATGCAATCCATAATACCTGGATCCGGCGCATTCCGGGCGGGGGTTTTGGTCGCAGTGCTGGGTTGACAGGGCGTTCGGCAGCTTCCTGACGTTTCGGGATAACCTAACTTTTGGTGAGGTAATCCCGAAATG
>JBEKYD010000240.1:0-12088 GCA_049511335.1 Bryobacteraceae bacterium
AAAATGTTTCAGAACCGGATGGCACTAACTACAGGTCGTGCGGAACCCGCGACTGGCTCAAGGTCGGCGTTCCGTCCTGTGCCATTGCACACGCCAGACCTCCCGTGGAAATCGAGGCTAGATCACTATGAAGGACGGAACTGGGCCGGGTGGCATCACCACGTCAGCATGGTCATGATGGCGCACGCATTCTTAACCCTGGAAAGTCTCCGCACTAAAAAAAACTTCCGGGTGGACCCTGCCACGGACGCGACGTGAGATCCAGTATGTGTTATTCACCTGGACAGGTTTCTGCGCCTACTGCGGGTGTCCCGCAGAGCACGCCTGCGGCCCCTAATACTTAACGTTGTAATAATAGGTACCATATCGGAAGCGCGACTCGACACCCCAAAACATCTTGAGCGGCTTTTGTCTGTGGACGCGGGAAATCGTTCAAACGTGGCTGGTTCCACATGAGTTTACACCTCCGTGCACAGACTTTTTCCACAGTCGCCCAAGAACAAAAGCTCTTCCGCATGTTTTACCAGATTCCGTGCACTGCGCCTGGTGGTGCTACTTTCGCTCTCCAGCACCGTGCAAAGCGCCATCATCGGGAACGACAATTCCCGGAGCGGCGGCCTGATTGGCACTTTCACCCTGCTGGCTGTGAATTACCTGGTAGTGCGGTTCCTGTTTCGCCACCGTCGCCTCATCCGCCCTCATCGGCGATTGCGCGCAGGTCGACAAGCGCCTCATGCAATGCCGCACCCTCATTGGCGATCTGAAAGCTCAAAGCATCAGCCGAACTTGCGAGAAAGATGACCTCCGTCTCGTTGCATTCGAAATCCCCTCTACGTCCGCGCAGGTGCGTGGTGTTGTGCTGGAAGTCATGGACGACGAGTGCGTGCACGTATCGGTTGCGCTCCTTCGCTAGGGCTTGAGCCTGCTTTACGAGTCCCGTCAGTTCCTCAGTTCGCGGGAACAGGATGGGGTGTTCTTGGCCAATGGCCTCCAGAATGTCCTTGAAGCGTTCTGCCTTATGCCTGAATGTTCCCTGCCCGGCGAGCTTCTCGGACACGCTCCATTCGGGAGTGGAGATCAAAAAGGCGGTGTACAGCTCGATTGCATATTCGAGTTCATTAAATGCAAGCGAAAGTCGGCCAACGGCCTCATATTGTTCCGGAGTGAGCATTCAACCAAGCTTTACCAGATTCCGTGACCGGAACCTACAACATCAGATTCGGCCCCCTGGTGGGCCAGAAGGAGCTAAAGTCGCTGCACGAAGGTAACGAGCCACCTGGCTGCCAACACCTACCCAAAGCAAGTAGCTTTCCAGGTGATGACCCGCTTTAGACAGGCTGCCACACCAATCCCGCATGGCGGACCTCCTCCACTTTGGGCTTCCGAAGGTTCTTAGCCATAGTGACCTCAATGCTCCATACTACCTCGTACGTGTCGATACCTTTGTGGGTCACCTCCGTTCTTAAGGGATAGGTAGAATAAGGAGAGGAGTATCGTGCGAACTTAGTCGGAGTGGCAGGCTCAAACCACCCCTCCCACCGCTCCGAAGCATCTTTGAGAGGCGTTGAACTATAAGTGTAATCGGTAGGTAGTGTTGCGCCTTGCATAATACCACTTGCGTAGATTGGAGCCGGCTCAATAGACCTCGTTGCTGTAGACTCGATCTCAATCTTCGTCAACCAGAACATACGCTGCCCCTCTTTTTTGATGAAGTTGGGATGATTGACGGTCCAAGTTGTGTTAGTTCTCGCGTCTGCTCCTTCTGGCTTTTCACTGAGTTCTTTTGCGTACTGCTTTTCAATCCTGGCCATGACATTGGCCTTATACAACAAAGCGCCCTTTGCGTCGGAGGAACTGAAAAACAGATTGCTCGCCTTAGGCCTCAACAGAGCCACAAAGGCTTCATCCACATCCGAAATCAGCGTGTTTATAAGGCCCGTCAACTCTTCAATCGTCGCCAGCACCCTCACATTGGGGATATCAGCAAATCTGATATCTGCTGTTTGCTTCATCAGCCCATCGCTCGACACGAGCACCAGCCTGCACACTTGAATCGACTTTGGGGATTCCTCCACCAGTTGCGCGAAGGTCTCCAGCACCAAAGCGTCGCGAAACCCTTTCTCCTTTTCTCCAGGTTGGAACGGCAGGCGTCGATAGGCGGAGTCGAGCATAAGTCGGTTCAAGTCCACCTTGGCGTGATCCAATTTGAGTTCCTCCAGCCCCAATTCCTCTAGGTTACGAAGAACCGCGCTCTCTACCTGCCCTTTGACGAGTTCTTCAGTAATGTTCAACTCATGGCCCAAGAGCCGCTCCATCTTGTGAATCGATGGAATCAACTCCAATGCCTTGGTCTGCATCTGATACTGGCGTTCATGCCGCACAACGTTGGGCAGGTACCAAAGAATCTTCAGGTCTGGGTATACGCTTCGATGAATCAGGGCTGCCAAATCGGTTTTTACGAGGTTACTAGCAGATCCTGTAAAGAGAGCGCTGGTGTCAAAGACCACCCGGAGTTGCTTTGGCGTGTGCTTCTTCCGCTTGGACTCTGGCTCTGGCATTGAGTACTTCCCACCGCCTTCAGCCTACTCCTTCGCCCTCCCCAGTGCAACGGGATCAAAACAGAAATGAGGCGGGCTGTTCTACAGTGAGCCGCCTCCCAGAAAGCGGTACAGGAAATGGAACGGCTCATGCTTCCAATCGTTCCGATGAAGCCCCAGGACAACATGCGGGCGGTCGCGCCGCACATCAATTCGACCGTCTTGTCAAAGAACGTGGTGGCACGGCTCCGAGCCGCTGTGGTACGATAATGTTTCACTCCGCCTCCCCCCGAGATTTCCGGGCCTCGAAAATGCCCGGCACCTTGACGGGAGGTTTGTTTGAAGAGCCCTCGATTCGACCCTCGCTGGATTACAGAAGTCGAAATTATCGTCATCAAGGTTGTCGCCTTACTCTGCCTCCTCCACACGCTGTACCAGGTGGTGAAGCATGAGTTCGGGCTTTGATGGCAGCCACCCAACCACTTTTATTTTCTCGGAGTCTTCGTTCCGCGTTACCGGTGACAAGGTTGGTGTTGCCTTTGGCGGACCGGTTGTCCCACTGGTGCCGTTTTAGCGGTCCGTTGGTGGCTCCAGGCGTCCGCAAGCCTCCCCTCAGTGTCGCCAAACCCTACCTCGTTTTCCTCAGCGCTTTCCACGCCGTCACCAGGACTTGAATCTGCTCTGCCCTTGGCGGTCTTCCACTCCGCTCCAGCTTGCAGCGCTCCCATGCATCGGTGTAGACCTCTTGCGGTGGGGAACGTGGGGACAGCCCGCGTGTTTCCTACGCGTGGGGTCCGTTCCCGCGCGGCACATTCGCTTTCTTACTAGACTGAAGGTGAGGTCAATCCATCGTGGAGAAGCCGGACATAGGCCAGCGTGTAGCGGAAAAGTATGCGCGTAACGGTCATCCTTCCATTGAGGAACTCGTCGCCGAACAGGGCGCCAAGTTCCGGGCGGATCCTGTCGAACTACTCGGCGATTTCTGGCCGGAAGAAGAGTCCATCGACGACTTCCTGAGGGCGCTTCACGAGTGGCGCGGACACGGCAGGCCTCCGAACCCCGGGGCTTCGTAAAATTGGGCTTGGGCCAGGTTTTGGACTTGGCTGAGGAGCGGCCGGGCTGTGCCCGGCTAGACCGATTGCCAATCGGTCCGCAGGTTACCAACCTGCCCCACACGCTGTGGAAGTCTCTGCATTTCAGAGCTTAAGCGTAGCGGAAGACGAAAAGGGCGAACAGGGCGGCAGAGAGCCACGCCAGCGAAACGCTGCGGCGGCGCCAATTCCGCGCCAGCGCCGCCAGCGCCAAGGCGGTGAGCAGAGTCAGCGGAGGGTCCATCAGGAACATGCGGCGCGCATAAAACACGAGGTGGCTCTCACCCGGCAGAGCCGGAACCGAACAGGAGCTAATCGGCAGACACCGGCAACCGCGCCTTCACAGACGCAGCTCTGACCCGGGGCTCGCGCGAAGGTTCGAGGATGACGGGGCTGCGCTCGACGGGCCCATTAATGCCGGCCCATCGCGCATGCCGATAAAATTTTCCGCGGCCGCTGGGCCCAACGCCCAAGCGGGTAGGACAGTCTGAATGCGAAATTCATTGCCCGCTACAAAGACCCGTCAGGTGCCCGTTTTGCTACAGCCGCGGCGCAATTTTTTTCGGTGGGACAGACCATCGTTCTTCGTGGTCTGTCAGGCCTTCGCCAAGCCACAAGAGCCTGACAGACGACAAAGAACGATCGTCTGTCCCACCTGGTTTCCCGCGCCGATTCCCCTTCAGTTGGGTCGCTATGAGAAACAGGGGCAGCCGTCCACCTGGTTTCTTGGCGTTACGGCGCACGATGGTAATTGATGACATTGACGATGGCCCTTCCCTCCGGCGGCCAGCCGTGATATGCTCGCCCAATACTCTGGAGGTGAGATGTCCCAGGTACGTGACATCGTGGGCAACCGTGAACTTTACTCCATTCGCGAGAGCGATACCGTGGCCGCGGCGGCCCGGCGAATGGCGGAACTGCAATGCGGAGCGATCCTGGTCCTGGACGACGGGCGGTTACGGGGGGTTTTCAGCGAGCGGGATCTCATGCTGCGCGTGGTGTTGGAGCGCCGCGACCCCGAAACTACCCCGGTAAGGGAGGTCATGACCACTACGCTGGTGACGGTCGAGGAGACCGCCACGGCCGAGGAAGCCATGGAGCGGATGCAGGCCCATGCGATCCGGCACCTGGCGGTGACGCGCGGCGACCAGGCTGTGGCCTTTCTTTCCATGCGCGACCTGATGCACCACGAACTCTCGCGCCAGACCGATGAGTTGCATCACATGCGGGCTTATATCCACAGCTCGTGAGCGTGGCTGAGTGGGCTGGGGACTGGGCGCGGATTTGGCTCTCGGCGCAGAGGCGGGACGAGGGCGTCCCGCGCGGACCAGGGGGTCCGCCCTACTGGTGCGGTGGAGCGGCCCAATTGTCGCTTTGCGGCTACGGTAGCATGGAAGCGTGGCCAGCCCGGACACCGCCATCATCGTTTTTGCGCACGGGTCGCGCATCGAAGCTGCCAATGTTGCCGTCCGCGACGCCGCCAGGCAATTGGCCGAGGCGGGCGGGTATCCACGAGTAGAAGCCGCTTTTCTCGAATTGGGCCAACCGGACCTCCCCACCGCCGTCCGCACCTTGGCCGGGCAGGGTTTCCGCCAGTTTGTGGTGGTGCCTTACTTCCTCACGCCCGGACTTCACCTGGACCGCGACCTGCCCCGTCTGATTCGAGATATCTCTATAGAAAATAAGGATATAGAGGTCTCTGTTACGGCATCGCTGGATGGGCATCCGGGGCTGGTGACGGCGCTTCGCGACCGTTCGGACAATGTGCTCAAGAAAACTTGACAACAACGCACTCAATCATCCATACTCAAGTTGTGCGATAGCCCTTTCGATGGGCTCCGTCATCATATGCAATTTGCTGCAAGGAGGAGAGTTATCAGTTTATGAGTAAAATCATCGGCATCGATCTGGGCACCACCAATTCCGTGGTTGCCGTGATGGAAAGCGGCCAGCCTACGGTCATTGCGAATCAGGAGGGCGCGCGCACCACGCCTTCGGTGGTCGCCTTTACCAAGTCCGGCGAACGGCTGGTGGGGCAGGTGGCCAAGCGCCAAGCCATTACCAACCCGGAAAATACGGTTTTTTCGATCAAGCGGTTCATGGGGCGCCGGTTCGACGAAGTCAGCGAAGAAATGAAGATGGTCCCGTACAAGGTGACGCGGGGCGATCACGGCGACGCGCGGGTGGAAACCTTCGGCAAGAAGCTTTCCCCGCCGGAAATATCGGCCATGATTTTGACCAAGCTCAAGGAAGCGGCCGAATCCTACCTGGGCGAAAAAGTCACCCAGGCGGTCATCACCGTGCCGGCGTACTTCAACGACGCGCAGCGGCAGGCCACCAAGGATGCCGGCAAGATCGCGGCCCTGGAAGTGATGCGCATCATCAATGAGCCCACCGCCGCGGCGCTGGCCTACGGTCTGGATAAGAAAAAGAACGAAACCATCGCGGTTTACGACTTCGGCGGCGGCACGTTCGATATTTCAATTCTGGAAGTGGGCGACGGCGTGGTCGAGGTCAAATCCACCAACGGCGACACGCACCTGGGCGGCGATAACATCGATCAGCGCGTCATCGACTGGATCGTTTCCGAGTTCAAGAAGGAAAACGGCATCGACCTTTCGCGCGACCAGATGGCCCTGCAGCGCCTCAAGGAAGCCTCCGAAAAGGCCAAGATGGAGCTTTCCACGCTGCTCGAAAGCGAAATCAATCTGCCCTTCATCACGGCCGACGCTTCCGGACCCAAGCACTTGCAGATGAAGCTGACCCGGGCCCGGTTCGAGCAGATGGTGGAGGACATCGTGCAGCGTTCCATCCCTCCCTGCAAACAGGCGCTGGCCGACGCCGGGATCACGCCCGCGCAGATCAATGAAGTGGTGATGGTGGGCGGCCAAACCCGCATGCCGCGCATTCAGCAACTGGTGCGCGACCTGTTCAACCGCGAGCCGCACAAGGGCGTCAATCCCGACGAAGTGGTCGCGGTGGGCGCCGCGGTGCAGGGCGGCGTGCTGGGCGGCGAAGTGAAAGACGTTCTGCTGCTCGATGTCACCCCGCTTTCGCTTGGCATCGAAACCATGGGCGGCGTGTTTACCAAGCTGATCGAACGCAACACCACCATTCCGACGCGCAAGACGGATGTCTTTTCGACGGCTTCGGACAGCCAGCCCTCGGTCGAAATCAAGGTCTACCAGGGCGAGCGCACACTGGCCCGCGATAACCGCCTGCTAGGCGTCTTCCAGCTCGGCAATATTCCGCCGGCCCCGCGCGGCATCCCGCAAATCGAAGTCACTTTCGATATCGACGCCAACGGTATCCTGAACGTGTCCGCCAAGGACCGCGCCACCAACAACGAGCAGAAGATTACCATCACTTCTTCCTCCGGCCTTTCCAAGGACGAAGTCGACAAGATGGCCAAGGACGCCGAGTCCCATGCCGCCGACGACCGCAAGATGCGCGACACCATCGAAGCCCGCAATCGCGCCGACGCCATGGTCTACAACGTGGAAAAAACGCTGAAGGAACATCGCGCCAAAGTGAGCGAGGCGGAGGCGAAGGAAATCGAATCGGCCATCGAAGAAACCAAGAAGGCCATGCACGAGGGCGATCCCACGCTGATGAATTCCGCCGTCGACCGGCTCACCACGGCCAGCCACAAACTGGCTGAAGCGATGTATAAAGCCGCGTCCCAGCCTGGCGCCGGCGGCCCCACCCAGCCCGGGCCGGACAATAAAGGCGACGGCGGCGGCGAGAAAGGCAAAGACAACGTGGTCGACGCCGAATTCGTGGACGTCGACGACAAGAAGTAAACCGTAAAGGCAAGAAAGAATATAGCCACAGATGAACACAGATAAATTCCTTAATTTCTTTATCCGTGTTTATCCGTGTTCATCTGTGGCTTAAATGAGTTTTTCAGTAGGCCCCAATGTCTCCTCCCAAGCACGACTATTACGAAACGCTCGGCCTCAATAAGAAGGCCAGCGCCGAGGAAGTGCGTAAGGCCTATCGGAAACTCGCCCGCAAATACCATCCCGATCTCAATCCGGGCGACAAATCGGCCGAAGACCGTTTCAAGACGGTGCAGGAAGCCTACGACGTGCTCAGCGAGCCGCGCAAGCGCCAGATGTACGATCAGTACGGCTTTTACTCGGAAACCGGTTTTCCCGGCGCCGGACAGGGCCAGGGACCGCGCCCGAGCTCCGGTGCGCCGCCCAATTTCGATTTCAGTGGGTTCGATTTTTCCGATGCTTTCCAGGGCGCGCCCGGCGCCGGCGGCGGCCGTCCACGCACCGAAAGCGGCGGATTTCGCGATATCTTTTCTCAGTTCTTTGGCGGCCACGGCGCTCATCCCGAACCTCAGCCCGAGAAGGGCTCCGACCTCGAATACGCGTTAGCCGTCGATTTTTGGCAGGCCATCAAGGGCACGCAAATCGCTCTCAATATCACGCGCTACGAAATCTGCGGCACCTGCCACGGCACCGGCTCGGCCGGCGGCGGCGAAGCGGTCTGCCCGCAGTGCAAGGGCAGCGGCAACGTCTCCCAGATGGCGGGCGCCATGCGCTTCAATCTGACCTGCCCGCGCTGTGGCGGATCCGGCCGCTTGCGCGATTCCTGCCCCACGTGCGGAGGCGAGGGCCGCGTGGCTACTCCCGATACGGTCGAGGTTCGCATCCCTCCCGGCGCCCGCGACGGCTCCCGTTTGCGCGTGCCCGGCAAAGGCAATGCCGGCACCATGGGCGCCCCTCCCGGCGATCTGTACATCACCACCAAGGTGGAGGAGCACCCGTTCTTCCATCGCGAAGGCGACAACATCGAAATCGAGATTCCCATTGCCGTGTGGGAAGCGGCGCTCGGCGCCAAGATTGAAGTGCCTACCATCGACGGCCGCGCGCTGCTCAAGATTCCCCAGGGCACCCGCCACAGCCAGCGCTTCCGGCTGCGCGAAAAAGGCGTGCTGAATGCGCGCACCGGCCAGCGCGGCGACCAGATCGTGGAAGTTGCCATCCAGGCGCCCGACCCGCGCGACGAGCGCACCCGCGAGCTGCTCAAAGAGCTCAGCAAGCTGCATCCGGAAGATCCGCGCAGCGAAGTCTGGCAGAAGGTTTAAGGCCATGGCACGATCCAAATCCAAAGCCGCCTACATGATCTCCGCGGTTTCCGAACAATACCAGATTCATCCCCAGACCCTCCGCCTCTACGAACGCGAGGGACTGCTCAAGCCGTCGCGCAGCGAGGGCAATACACGCCTCTACACCCCCGAAGATCTGGAGCGGCTGGAAGTGATCCTGCATTTGACCCGCGACCTGGGCGTCAACCTGGCCGGCGTGGAGATCGTTCTCAACATGCGCGAGAAGATGGGCCGGATGCAGGCCCAGATCCAGGAATTTGTGGCAACCTTGAACCGCGAGTTTTCCACCCGCCGGGGCTCCGAGCCGGGCACGCGGCAAGAGCTTATCCCGGTGGTGATGGTTCGCTCCGCGCCCCGCAAGACCGGCCGCGCCTGAATTCGCGGCTAAGTATTCCAACCCGTCTTCCAAACGTCAAGTTGCTATACTTTTTGATACGCCGTCCCTCGAAGGGGATGCTGTTTCCATGCGCGTCACGGTCATCGGAACGGGATATGTCGGCACGGTAACGGGCGCCTGTTTGGCGTACCTGGGGCACCGGGTCACGTGCGTGGACACCGACGAATCCAAGATCGCCAAGCTGCAACGCGGCGAATCGCCGATCTACGAACCCTATCTGGACGAGTTGCTGGTGCTTGCGGCCACGCGCGGCGGCATCGATTTTTCCACTAACCTCGAGCCCGCCGCCACCGAAAGCGATGTGATCTTCATCGCCGTGGGAACTCCGCCTCTTCCGTCCGGCGAGGCCAACCTGACCTACCTCGAAGCCGCCGCGCGCGCCATCGGGTCGGCCATGGATCCGTCCCGCTTCCGCGTCGTTGTAAACAAATCCACAGTCCCGGTGGGCAGCGGAAATCTGGTGGAAGCGCTGGTTCGCGACGGCGTCGCGGAAGCCCGACCGCAGCAGCGCAATGGCATAAAGTTCGGGGTGGCCAGCAACCCCGAATTCCTGCGCGAAGGCTGCGCCATCAGCGATTCGCTCTATCCCGACCGCATCGTGGTGGGCGCCGCCGACGAGCGCACTCTAGCGATCATGCGCGAGCTGTATCGGCCCCTGGTCACGCAGGATTTCGACCCGCCCGCCGGCGCGCCTCGTCCCGCGGGGCAGGGTGTGGTTCCCCTGCTTGCGACCTCGCTCACCAGCGCGGAGATGATCAAGTATTCGGCCAACGCTTTCCTGGCCTTGAAAATCGGCTTTGCCAACGAGATGGCGAACATCTGCGAGCGCGTGGGCGCGGAAGCCACCGAGGTGATGGCCGGAATCGGCATGGATACGCGCATCGGGTCGCGGTTTCTGAATCCCGGCGTGGGCTGGGGCGGAAGCTGCTTCGGCAAGGACGTGCATGCCCTGTTGCACACGGCTCACGAATACGGCTACGACAGCAAGCTGCTGCACGCTTCCATCGAAGTCAATGCCGCCCAGCGGCTGATGGCCATTCAGAAGCTTCAGGAGAAGCTTTATATCCTCAAGGGGCGCACCATCGGTCTGCTGGGCCTGGCCTTTAAACCCGATACCGACGACATTCGCGACGCGCCCAGCCTCTACATCGCCGAACGCCTGCTGCAAATGGGGGCGCGCGTCAAAGCCTACGATCCGGTGGCATGCGAGGCCTGCCGTATCCAGCGGCCCGATCTCAAGATTCGTCTCTGCGGTTCGCCCGAGGAGTTGGCCGAGGATTGCGACGCGCTGGTGGTGGTAACCGAGTGGCAGCAGTTCCGCGCGCTCGACCTGGCGCGGCTCGGCTCTCTCATGCATACCCGCATCCTGGTGGATGGCCGCAACCTGTTCCCGCCCGAGGAAGCTCTTGCCGCCGGTTTCGATTACTCCGGCATCGGCCGCTGCTCGCGCCCGCGCGCCGCCGAAGCAACCGTTCCCGTAACTGTGCCCACCGGTGCGAGCGCGGCCGAAACCGTAAGCTGATGCCCTTTGTCAAAGTGGCCCGCCTGGCCGATCTGCCGCCGGATTCGGTGACGGAAGTGTTCGTCGGCGAGCAGCCTTACGCCATTTGCAACCTGGGCGGCGAAGTTCGCGCTCTGAACGGCATTTGCCCTCACCAGGGCGGCCCGCTCGGCCAGGGCCAGATTCAGGACGGCCGCCTGGTTTGCCCGTTTCACCTCTGGGAGTTCGATTGCCGCACCGGCGCCTGCGACCTCAATCCGTCGCGCGGCGTCAGCACTCACGAGGTGAAACTCGAAGGCGACGACATTTTGATCCTGGCAACCGTGAAAGGATTTAGTCACAGATAAACACAGATGAACACAGATAGAACCGATTAAAACCTCTGATTGTTTTCATCTGTGTTTATCTGTGTTCATCCGTGGCTAAATCTCTTTTTGCTGAAAACCGATAACTGATGACTGACAACTCGCATGCCTGAACTTCCCGAAGTCGAAACCGTCGCCCGTTCGCTCGCGCCCCTGGTCGGGCGGCGTATTCTGGCTGTGGAGATTCGCGGTGCGCGCATTCTTCGCGGCGCCGATCCGGACGCGGTCGCGGCGCAGCTCGCGGGCCGGCGCATCACTGCCATCAAACGCTATGGCAAGTTCATTGTGCTATCCCTCGGCCGCTCCGGTTACGTCGTGCTTCATCTTGGCATGACCGGCCGGCTGCTGCTGGGCGGCGAGACCGGCAAGCATACCCACGCCGTCCTCACCCTCGATAAAGGTGCGCTGCTGTTCGACGATAGCCGCCAGTTCGGATGTTTGGAATTCAGCGAGGCTTTCCCCGTCCGCGTCGCCAGGCTTGGCCCCGAACCGCTTGAAATCCCGCGCGAAGATTTCGTGCGCGCGCTCAAGCGCCACAAAGTCCGTATCAAGGCCCTGCTGCTCAACCAGGCCTTCGTCCGCGGCATCGGCAATATTTATGCCGATGAATCGCTATTTCGCGCCGGCATCCATCCCCTAGCTCTTTCCCATCGCCTTACTCGCGAACGCGCTCTTGGCTTGCACCAGGCGATCGCCGAGGTCCTCACCGAAGCCATCCAGGCCGGAGGTTCGTCGATTTCCGATTATGTGGATGCCGCCGGCCGCAGAGGATTCTTCCAGATGCAGCATCGCGTGTATCAGCGCACCGGCGAGCCCTGCGTAGTTTGCGGCGCCCCCATCCGCCGCCTGCTGGTGGCGCAACGCTCCAGCCACTTCTGTGCCCGCTGCCAGAAACGGTGAGGCCCCGGCGGTTTCTGTTTTGGATGTACCGCCGCGAGATTTTCCTGCGCGTGTGAATTCGCGCGCGATTTCCCGGCTGTCGCCCCAGCGCGCCAGCCTGTGGGCGGACTTCGCGTTCAAGTGAATAATCGAGGTGCGGCTTCGAGGCGCGGATCGTGATTTAGCGGGTGGTGGG
>JBEKYD010000241.1:0-12035 GCA_049511335.1 Bryobacteraceae bacterium
AGCGATGAGGAACGGACCGAATACGAGGCGCTCATCAATGCGGCCGATTTCATCTCCATTCTGAAGCTCAAGGCAAGGCGACATCTGCAGGCTAACCGCGATTAGCGATGGACGCCGCGACGCGTGAAGGGCCTGTCCCATCAATGTATTGCGCGGAAGGTCTGGTAAAGATGATATGATCATACTTAAGGTATGAAATGGCGACCGTTGAACGCGTGACAGTGACGCTTCCCGCCGATGTACTAAGAGATATCGACCGGCGGGAGAAGAACCGGAGCAAATTCGTAGCCGAAGCCATCCGCAAGGAACTGGATCGCCGCAGGCGCGCGGAGCTTCGCCGGTCGCTTCAAAACCCTCACCCCGAAAGCGCGAAACTGGCGGAGGACGGGATTGAGGAATGGGCGGGCAGCCTGCCCGACGAAGATGTCGATGCTCTCGTCGATCGTAGCGCGGGGAAATCCGTTCGATGGATTTCTGGCCAAGGCTGGGTGAAGGAGAGCGAATGAACCTGGGCCGCGGTGCCGTTGTCTTGGTCGAACTCGATCCGACGGTCGGTCACGAACAGCGGGGAGTGAGGCCCTGCGTCGTGGTGAGCGATCCTGATGTCATAGGCGACCAGCGCTTTCCGCTAGTATGCGTGGTACCAATCACGGGCGCTCCGGGCGCGGGACTACTTTATCCGCCCCTTGCGCCCGGCCCAAGCGGACTCGCCAAGACTTCCTTCGCCCTGATCGACCACTTGCGATCACTGGACAAGCGGAGGATCCGCCGAGTGTTCGGTGAGCTTGCCCCAGAAGAGATCGGCGCACTTGATGAGGGGCTGGCGCTGTTCCTCGGCCTCCGCGATCAGCATGAACGGGCCGGCGCGACGGCGATCCAATGAGGACTGGCAAATAGGCCGGGTCACTCCGCGCGCCGCTCTCCCGCCGCTCCCCCTCACTTCCCCAGAATCGAATCCAGCTCCTTCGTCCTCAAATCCAATTCCTTCCGCAGAAAATCATACCGCTCGATCGTATCGCGTCCGATCTTTTGATCGGTGGCGTTCGTCACGGTGTAGAGGTACGTGATGTGGGTCTGCAGCCCCGGCTGGCTGTAACGAATGGACGGAGTAATCAGCTTCGCCGCCAGCGTCTTCAGCGCATCGGCTTTCTCGCCGCTGGCGCTGGGCATCGCCGCGCGCAGCCGCGCCACCGTCTGGTTTACCTCGCTCACCAGGTCGCGCACTTTCATGTTGTGGTCGAACTGCTCCTCGAGATTGGCCTCGGTGACGCCATCCGCCGTCACCCGCGGATCTTCGACCACGCTTAGCGGCTCGGTCGCGCTCCAGGCGCCGACCGTCAGCCGCACGGAGTATTTCCCGGGCACAGCCGTCGGCCCGTTCGGTCCTTCCGGCCGGGCCGCGCTCATCCACGGGCCGGGATAGCGCAAGTCCCAGGTAAAGCGATGCAACCCCGCCGATTTATCCAGGCGCGTGGGGCCGCTGCGCATGCGGAAACCGCCGCCTTCTTCTTCGTCGCCTCCGCCACCGCCGTCAAACCCGCGTTCTTCGGAAGCGCCACCGCCCGTGCTCGAAAACTTGCGCACCGGCTTGCCGTTTGCATCCAGCACCTCCAGGCTGATGTCGCCCGCCTGTGCCGCCGGCAGATAATAGTCGATCGCCGCGCCCGGCAGAGGATATTGCACTCCGGCCCCGCGGCCGCTCGGCCCTCCACCTACGCGTCCGCTCGACCGCACGGCTTGCTCCGGCGCATACAGCCACGCCGGCGCCGCGGTGATCGCCGTCACTTTCCCGCTCAATTGCTCGACCGGTGTGAGGTTGTCGAGAATCCAGAACGACCGCCCTTGGGTCGAGAGAATCAAATCTCTGTGGGCGATCTTGATGTCCGTCACCGGCGTGTGCGGCAGGTTCATCTGGAACGGCTGCCACTCGCCGCCGTTATCGAATGAGATGTACATGCCGAATTCCGTGCCGGCGTAGAGCAGTCCCGGCCGGTCCGGATCTTCCCGCACCACCCGCGTGGGCTCGTCGGCCGCGATGCCGTTCTTGCCATCGGTCAGCCGCACCCAACTCTTGCCATAATCGTCGGTGCGGTAAATGTACGGCGCGAAATCCCCCAATAAGTAACGATAGATGGCTACGTACGCCGTGCCCGCGCGGTGCGGACTGGGCTCGATGTTCTGCACCCTCCCGCCCGGCGGCAGGTCCTTCGGGGTCACATTCGTCCATGTCTTGCCGTCGTCCCGCGTCACGTAGACCGGCCCATCGTTGGAACCGGTCCAAATCAGGCCCTTCGCGACCGGCGATTCGCGAATCGCGTAGAGCGTGCTGTACACTTCTTCGCCAGTGGCGTCGCGCGTGATCGGCTCCCCGCTCGGCCCCTGCGTCCCCGGCGGATGGGCCGTCAGGTCCGGGCTGATCTTCTCCCAGGTCACGCCGCCGTCGCGGGTGCGATGCAAGTATTGCGACCCGTAGTACACCACCTTCGCATCGTGCGGCGAAACCTCCATCGGCGACACGCGCTGAAACCGGTAGATCAGCGTATCCCCGCCGTTGCCGTAGAGCGATTCGGCCCCGATCCAATATCGCTCCTCGTCGTTGGTTTCCAGATTCTGCCGGCTGAATTGCCCCTTGCAGCCGCCGTAAACAATTTTCGGATTCGCCAGATCCGGCATGATCGGCCCGGTTTCGCAGCCTGGACCGTCGCGAAATTCCTGCCCGTCGCTAATCGGCCGGCTCGGCACGATCACCGTCGTGTTATCCTGCTGCGCCCCATAAATACGATAGGGATATTGGTTGTCGACCGCGACCTGATAAATCTCCGCCGTGGGCTGGTTCATCTGCGTGCTCCAGGTCTCGCCGCCGTCGAGCGAAACATTGGCGCCGCCGTCGTTCGATTGAATCATGTAGTCGGAGTTGCGCGGGTTGATCCACATATCGTGATGATCGCCGTGCGGCGCAACGGCGCGGCGGAAGTTCTTGCCGCCATCGGTGCTTTTGAACCAGCCTTCGTCGCCGATGTACACCACATCCGGATTATTCGGGTCCACCTCCAGGGTGCAGTAGTAGAACGGCCGGGTGACGATGGCGCCCGAACCGTTGACCGGCGTCCAAGTCTCGCCCGCATCTTCGGAGCGATACAATCCCGAACCGGGTTTGGCCTCGATCAGAGCGTAGATGCGGTTCGGCATGGCCGCCGAAATGGAGACGTTGGCCCGCCCGAACAGCTCGTGCGGCAACCCTCCGGCGAGCTTGTTCCAGGTGTCGCCGCCATCGGTGCTCTTGTAGATGCCGCCTTCCATGGCGCCGCTGACGATGGTCCACGGCTTGCGCTCCCCGTGCCACATGCAGGCGAATAGGACTTTGGGATTGCCCGGCTGGATCTCCACGTCGGCCGCGCCCACCGAATCGGAAACGAACAACACGTTCTTCCAGGTCTTGCCGCCATCGGTGGAACGGTAGATGCCCCGGTCTTTGTTGGGCGCGAAAGGATTGCCCAACGCCGCCACGTATACCAGGTCCGGATTGCCCGGATCCACCCGCACCGTCGCGATCTGCCCGGTATCGCGCAACCCGGCAAACGCCCAGGTTTTGCCCGCGTCGGTGGACTTATAAATTCCGCGCCCGATCGACACGTTGCTGCGGATCTTCGACGACCCCGTTCCCACATACACCACCCGCGGGTCCGAAGGCGCCACTTCGATCGCGCCCATCGACCCCAGCGGGATATAAGGATCGGAAACGTTCACCCAGGTGTAGCCCGCGTCCGTGGTTTTCCAAACCCCGCCGCCGGTCGAGCCCATATAAAAGGTACGCGGCTCCGAAGCCACGCCCGTGACCGCTGTCACCCGCCCGCCGCGAAATGGACCGGCCAGGCGATATTTCATTCCCGACCAGAGCGCCGGATCGTATCCGCCCGCCGCCCAAACCACCGGCAACGCCACGGCCGCTAAAAGAATCGCCGCTTTGCCCCTGAGGCAAGAAATCCGCAGAGAGTTTGACATAAGATTGCCCTATCATAGCGCGCTGGCTCAACCTGAATTCCACGAGATCGGGAGTTCGGAGACTCGGAACTCCCGATGCCGCCGCGCGGATTCCAGGCGGCCCGCCCCACGATTTCCGCAGAACCCCACTATTGCCAAGGCTAAGTTCCCTGTTTCGGCGACGTTTTCGCGGACATGCGACCGTAATTGCGAAACCGGGATTGGGCATAAGTGCTCGCGCCAGCTTGCTCCAAAGGCGCTCTCGGCACTACGAAAACTTCTTAAGAGAGATTGTTGAGAAGAATTCCGGGGCCAGGCGACTACATAGTGCGGTCGGTAGAACCGGCCACAGAATGCGAAGGTCATCGTCTATATGCTGGCGAAGCTGTTCCATCATTCCAATGGCACTGAGGAAGCGAAAAACGGGGTTGAGCGGGCCGCGCCCGCTACGCCGGGGGAACCGGCCGGAAAGCGGCTCAGCTTGCTGGAGGCGGTAAACGCGCCGGCGGCGGGCGTTCCGCCGGCCGATTTCGATCACATCTACCAGGCGGCACTGGGCAAAGGCTCGGCGGATGGGTACCACATTTTGAAGGTGTCGGACATGCTGGCGAGCCCCCATCTGACCGGCTTGTCCGCGGAGAGCAAACGGAGCGCCCTGTTGATGGCGCTCGATGCGGCCGGCGTGAGTCCGGACGAGTTGCTGCAGGACGCCATGCTTCGCCAGCGGGCGCTCAACGACTACGAGGCGGCATTGGAAGATCGGTCGCGGAAATTTGAAGCGACCAAGGCCGAGGAGAATCGCCAGATTCAGGCGGAGATGGAACGGCTGGTGACGCAATACAAGGGGCGGATTCAATCCAATCTCAACCAGGTGGAGCGCGACCAAGACGAGGTGCACGCGTGGCAGCACCGGAAGCAGTCGGAATGCGCGCGGATCACGGACGCGGCCGCCGCATGCGTATCCCCGCAGTCGGGCGCGGCACAGCCGGCCAACCTCACAGTGGTCCTCGAGAGGGCGGCGGCCGCGGGCCGGTAGGGTGGTTTTATGGCTGCGCTCCTCCGCTATATTCGCGCCGCTTGGAAAGCGGTTATCGGGAGTGATTGGAGCCTCGAGCGCCTGGACCGCGTCGAGCTGATCTGGCTGCGGCGGCAGCACGACCGAACCGCGCGGGAAGAACAGTTTCCGTTCGGATGAGCCCGCGCGCCTATGGCTGGACGAAAACGCTGAAACCGGTGTAGGCGCCTCCCGCCGATCGAATTATTGAAGACGATCCGGGGGTCGATTACCAGCGGCCGGCCGCGATGGGAAGCCCCGATTCGGAACCTAACGCGATTCGTTCATCCGTGGCCATATTTCTTCAGGCGGTCGAAGACCTAGATCGTCATCGCCCCGAACCCGCCGTCCACCCGCATGATACTGCCGGTGACGAACGAGGATGCCTTCTCCGAAGCCAGATACACCGCCATGCCAACCAGTTCGGAAGGCGCGCCGAAACGCCGCATGGGCGTGTGGTTCATGATGGAATTCACGCGCTCTTCGGTTAGGATCTTGCGGTTTTGCTCGGCCGGAAAGAAGCCCGGCTGAATGGCATTCACGCGCACGCGATGCGGGGCAAATTCGCGCGCCAGGTACTTGGTGATCTGATTGACGCCGCCTTTCGCCACCGAATAGGTGAATACCTTGGAAAGCGGAGGATCGGACGAAGCCGAGGAAATATTGATGATCGACCCGCCTTTGCCGGCCTCAACCATGGCTTTGCCGAACACCTGGCAAGCCAAAAACACGCTGCCCAGATCGACGTTGAGGATGCGGTTCCATTCCGCTTCCTCGATTTCAAAAAACGGCGTTCCCGAATTGATGCCGGCCGCGTTCAAAACAATGTCGACGTGGCCGAAATTGGCCAACGTGGCCTCCAGCACGCGCTGGATGTCCGATTTCCGCGTGACATCGGCCTGGCACGCCATGGCCTTGCACCCTTGGTCGCGGATTGCCTGGGCCTGACGTTTCGCCTGGTCTTCCATCAGATCGGCAATCACGACGTCGGCGCCCGCTCCGGCGAATCCCGCGGCCATCTCGCCCGCAAGCACTCCGCCTCCGCCGATCACCACCGCGGTCTTCCCCGCCAGCGAAAAGAGGTCCTCAATCAGCGTATGGGCTTCCGCAACGGCGCCATTCCCGCTTCGAACCGGTGCTTCAAGTATGCTGCTCATGGTTTAGACCGTCGTCTCCACGTATTCTTCCAACTTGTCGAGGATTTCCCGCACCCGTTCCTTGCCATCGGGCTTTTCCGCCAATAGGCACGAGCACGAATCGCAAACGTCCAATTCCCTTCCCTCGGCCTCCTTTTGGAGACACAGCACAGCCTTCCCGCAGAGGTCGCAAGAAATCATAGACACCTCCAGGTTCCCTCATCGACGAATGTAACAGTTTTCAGATATAAAGGTCAATTTTCCTCAAATTGTGGGAAAACCCCTCGTGGCGCCTGAGAGCTACTTGGTCTTCGCCATCGTGTCGCGCAGAAACTCGGCGATGGAATCGGTGAGCGCGCGGCGGTTCTCGGTGCGTGCCATCGCCAATGCCTGGGTGCGGGCCAGACGGCGCCCCTTTACGCGGTAGATCTGATAGAACCTGGGGCCCCCGGCCAGCGCCTGCATCGGCAGCATCGAGCAGCCGAAGCCGGTCTCCACCAGTTTCTTGATCGCTTCCGTGTCGTCCGCTTCCATGATGACGCGGGGGGTCACGCCGAATTCCCGCAGGAATGCGTCGATCATGGAGCGCATGTTGCTTCGCTTGGGATAAAGCAGGAACGGCACGCCCACCAGTTCTTCCGGCAAGATGCAGTCGATACGCCGCCCGGTGACGCGCCGCTGCGAAGGTTTGATGATCAGCAGCTCTTCTTCAAATAGAGGTATCAGGTCCAGACCCTCGCCGGGATACGGCAGCGAGATCAAGGCCAGGTCGAAGCGGCGCTCCAGCACACCGGCCACCATTTCCTCGGTTGGCGCCACGGTGATATCGAGCGAGATATTGGGGTAGTGTTTGCGCAGCAGGCGCAGGGGCCTTCCCAACTGATGGCTGAGCGCCGTGCCTCCGGTGGCGAAGTGGAAGGGGCGCCGGTCGTTGAGAGGGTCGCTTTCGAACTCGTGGAGGATCTGCCGCATCTGGGCCACCACGCCACGCGCCCGTTCGGCCAACCGCAGCGCCGAAGGCGTCGGCGCCAGGCGTTTGCCCGTGCGCACGAACAGGTCGGTGTGCAGTTCCGAAGCCAAATTGTGCAGTTGCAGGCTCACCGCGCCGGGAGTGAGGTTCACCTTTTCCGCCGCGCGGGTAACGCTGGAATAATCCAGAACGGCCAGAAACAGTTCGAGCTGCCGGAAGTCCATCGGGTCTCCGTAAGACAGCATCTCACAGTATCGGGCGGGTGAGGCGAAGAACTATCGCGCGCGGGACATGACCGCACGGAGAATGATATTGATGCGTGTCGAGTAGCCATCTCCATACCGCTTGAGCCAATCGTAAACGTCCCGGTCTAAGCGCGCGGCCACCAGCACTTTAGGCGCTCGGCGGAATTGAGCCAGTTGCTCATCGGTCAGGGCAGGAATGTCCGAGTAGTCGATGTCCGAGTCGTCGCCCGCTTCCTGGCGCTCCGCGATGCGGTCTAGCACAGCCTTTTGACGCTTACTCGAAGGCTTGCTGAATATAGATTCGGCGCTCACGCTTACTAGCTTCCCTCGCCGAGAGGATGCGGATGATTTCGTCGCCATGATCCTTCTCCTTCCGATACACATGCACCACCAGCAGCACCGCCTGCCGCGCGGCGCCGATGGCGTGCCATCGTTGCTCGCCTTCGACGACCCAATCCTTGCGCAATAACAAATTCGGATCGTCGAAGACCTGGGCGGCGCTTTCAAAGCTGATGCCGAGATGCTTCTTCCGGTTGACGCGGCCCTTTTCGGCGTCCCATTCGAAGCGCATCGTTATACATACTGTATAACACCAATACCCCAGTTGGCAACGTCGACGACGCCGTAAGGGGCGGCGAGAGCTCGGAAAATAGAGCGCGCGGCCGAGATCGTGCCGAACGATGAGGCCCGTGTGGTACGGGCTATTGACTCACCCCGCTGGCCAGGAACCCGCCGTCCACCACGATGCATTGGCCGGTGATGAAGCTGGCCGCGTCCGACGCCAGCAGCACCGTGGCGCCGACCAGTTCCTCGGATTTGCCGAACCGGGCCATCGGCGTGCGCAGCTTGAGCTCCTTGCCGCGCTCGGTGCCGTCCAGCAGCGCGGCATTCAGGTCCGTGCGGAATACGCCGGGCGCCACGGCGTTGACGTTGATGCCGTCCTTGGCCCACTCCACCGCCAGGCTCCGCGTCAACGACAGCACCGCCGCCTTCGACGCCGCGTACGCCGTCACCTGCACCAGCGACACGAACGAGTTGAGCGACGCGATGTTGACGATTCGCCCCCGGCCGGAGGCTTTCAGCGCCGGGTAGAACGATTGGCAGGCGCGCAGCGTCCCGGTCAGGTTCACATCCATCAGGGCGTCCCACTCCGCTTCGGTGGTTTGTTCGGTAGGCTTGCGGAAGATTTGGCCGGCGGCATTCACCACCACGTCCACGCCACCGAATTCCTTCAACACGGCGTCGCGAAAATCGTCTATCGAATCGCGTAAGGCAATGTCGCAGACGAACCGCAGGGTCCTGCGGCCAGCCTGTTCCACTTCCGCGCAGGCTTCCTCGACGTTCTTCGCCCGCCGCCCCGTGGGAATCACATCGGCGCCGGCCGCGGCCAGCCCCGACGCCAGCACCCGTCCGATCCCGGACGTGCCGCCCATTACCACGGCAATCCGCCCGGTAAGATCCAAAGGACTTTTTTCCATGATTGATCTCTGCATGCGGGCCGATCCACCTTTTCGAAACCCGCGCACCCGATCGACTTCACAAGTTCACTAACGTATTCCCGTGAGCCGCGCATTTCCGAGCCGCGACCGTCAGGGAGCGGTTGCCGAATATGCCTAATCGCGAGGCCGAATACCAAACTATAGATTTTGGGCGTTCTGTGTCAAGCAACTGGCGTTAAACCCGAAATTTAGCGAATCTCAACGGTTCGCGGCCGATTGCTCCCGTTTCAGCAGCGCTTCCAGCAGGTAGGGACCACAATATCTTCCGCCGTCCGCGCCTGCGCGCCAGGATTGGTAATCGCCAGCTTGATGACTTTGACGTGCGACTCGGCATAGAGTGCGGCGGCGGACATGGCGGCCAAGAGCATGGCCGCCAGCCCAACCACCTGACTTCGCCAGGTCATTTCTTGGTTCCGTGCGACGCTTCCAGGCCCGAACCGCCTTGGGCGTACTCCGGCTGCACGTTCACCACCCCAAACTGCCGGTCCACTCCCTCCCGGTTCGCCGCCATCATCCACAAAAAACCGATCGAGCCGCCCGGCGCGGCCACGTTGGGATGGTAGCCGGCCGGCATCACCACGCAATCGCCCTCGCGCACCGCCACCACCAGCTCCGGCTCGCGCGGGTTCGTGTAGACCAACTGCAGTCCCCATGCCGGCTCCGGCATATCGATATAAAGATAGGCCTCTTCCAGCATCTGGGCGTGCTCGTGCGGCGGCCAGGACGTCCAATTGCCCGGATCGCTGAACGTCACGCCCGCCACAATCCGCCCGGCCTCCACGTTCTTCCCGATTAGGATATTCACTTCGCGCGACGAGGTCGGCCCCCCGGTGCGAAAATGCAGCGTCGGGTCCTCCCGCACCTCCCCGTAGCGCACCAGCTTCATGGGGTAATGTTTGTCCACCGGCGCCGCCACTTCGGCCAGATCGCAGCCATCCGCGCCCGCCGCCACCTCTACTTCGGAATTGCGCGGAACATAGAGGGAATCGTACCGGCCAAGCGCGAATTCACCGTGCCCTGCGGTTACCGTGCCGCCGCCGTTCAGGCAAATCAGGCCGGTCTCCACTCCACCGGTCTCAAAGCGAACCGGTCGATCCCCGCTTTCCAAAATGATGCGCCCATAATATAGGTGCCGCACCGCCGCGGAACCCGGCGCAATCCAGGTCGTGCGGCCTTTCCGCCGGTTGGTGCCACGCCGGACACAATCGGACTCTCGAATCGGAAGAGTATTGATGTTTGAGGTGCTCATAGGTTTCACTATCCGAGACGCATTGTACCGTATTTCGCTCTAGGTCTATCACGCCTGTCAACCATGGGAGTCGCCAGACAGGTGGGACAGACCTTGGACAGACGATCGTTTTTTTGTCGTCTGTCGTCTTTGCCCTGACCCCATGCCCTACCCTCGTCGGCTCACCTCCTGCCACTCGCCTTGACTGTGGCTCTCGGCACCTGCCAGACTCGGGGGTACGTGACCACTCACTCTGTAGCGGCCTTCCTGCGACGCTTGGCACTGCCGCTATTTCTTGCGTGCGCGGGATCTTTACCGGGGCAGCAGCCGGCGACAGCGTGCACCGAGTGCGCGGCTTGGAATCGGCCCCAGACGCCGTTTCGGGTCTACGGGAACACCTATTACGTCGGACCGCATGGGTTGAGCTCGATCCTGGTGACGTCCAGGACCGGCCATGTGCTGATGGATGGAGCACTGCCGGAGTCGGTTCCGCAAATCGTGGCCAACATCCGGTCGCTGGGCTTTCGCATCCAGGATGTGAAACTGATCGTCAACTCCCACGTCCACATCGATCACGCCGGCGGCATCGCTTAACTCGAGCGGCTGAGCGGAGCCCGGGTCGTGGCCAGCCAGTCGAGCGCCGCTGTGATGACCAAAACCGGCCTGGGACGGGACGATCCCCAGTACGGCGCCATCCCGCCGATTGCGCTGGTCAAGCATGTCGAGACCTTGCGGGACGGCGAAAGCTTTCGCGCCGGCGAGGTCGTGGTCACGGCCCACCTGACGCCGGGACACACACCCGGCGGCACGAGCTGGACGTGGACGTCGTGCCAAGACAGCCGCTGCCTGAACATGGTTTATGCCGATAGCCTGACGCCCGTCTCGGCCGGCGCGTTCCAGTTCACGCGCAGCCGCGAGTATCCCGGCGCCGTCCAGGATTTCGAAAAGAGCTTCGCATTTCTCGCCGCCGTGCCCTGCGACATTCTCCTCACCACCCATCCCGATGTGTCCAACCTGTGGGACCGCTTAGAGAAGCGCCAACAAGGCGTCCTGCCCGATCCGAGAGCCTGCCGCCAACTGGCCGCCCATGCCAGAGAGCAACTGCAGCGCCGAGTGGCGGCCGAAGAGCAGCGTCTCAATCGCTGATATCGGACGCGTCGGTCTGAATTCGAGGGTTGTCATTTTTCGGAGACAATGGCCGCGCCGGACGTCGGGCGTCCGTGTCCGCCTTGCCCTTGGATCTGACGCTCAGGTGCGCAGGCCGCGTCTTTTCTCTTCTTGGCGTCGCTCCAATTTCTCCGCTTACTTCACCAGGCCTGCTTTGGGGCATTCAGGAGCATTCCCACGGTATTGTCGAGTCGCGCCCATTCGTCCCACTGGTGGTGTTGGTGCCCCTTTCACTCCCCGCCGTTCTCGAAATCCTCAGGAGTCGGGCCAAGACGGTTCCTCTCCATGCCCTCGAATTTTGTCTGCGATGAAATAAATTGTGGCTGCTCCACTGGGATGAGATGTGAGATGGAACTAAGTCCCGGTCCCATGCCTGGAGCGCGTCAGCCTTCCACAGAATTGCCGAAGCCGCGTGGACGGCGTCCGCGGGCGCTAGGTTGTGGTCTCGCGCGAGATCTGACGCAAAGAGCGAAGTACGCTCATCTAGTTCGATTGTTGTTATGAACGGCCACCGGAACATTCCCTTTATCTTTTCAATTTGGCTCTGGACGGAGAAACCGGTGACAGGCTACGTGTTTTCCAGTTTGCCTGAAAGTTGGCGTCCCCCTCTGAAAATCGCCTGCCTCCATTTCTCAGTCACACGAGCCTCTTGCAAAAGGAAGCGAAGTTGTTGAAATAAAACAAAACCACCTGATTTTGTTTGGAAGGCGGGCCCCACGGAGTTAAGCTGTTGCTGTCAACCAAGCAGCCAAACC
>JBEKYD010000242.1:0-11994 GCA_049511335.1 Bryobacteraceae bacterium
GATCACGGGCTGGAAGGCGTCCGGAAACCGCTCGGCGGAGAAGAACACCCCCGAGAGAATCCACATCGGCATCATCACCAGGTTCATCAGACCGCTGGCGGCCTCGATGGTGCGGGCGCGCGAAGCGATCAACAGGCCCACCGAACAGAACGCCATCGAACCGGTGACGCACAACACCGCCAGCCCGCCCAGCGAGCCGCGCATGGGTACGCCAAACACCAGCATGCCGAAACCCGCCACCACCCCCACTTCCACCACCAGCAGCAACAGGCGCGAAAGGATAAACGAAAGCAGGTAGTAGTGGCGCGGCATGGGCGTGGCCACCAGGCGCTTCAGCAGCTTCTTCCGGCGTGCGTCCACTACCGCGAAACCCATGCCCCAGATGGCGCTGCCCATCATGTTCATGCCCAGCAGGCCGGGGATCAGGAAGTCGATATAGCGGGAGCCGGGCTCGCGCATGAACCGGTCGGCGGTGGCTACCGGATTGGAGCGGCCGGCGGCGCGCTGGATGGCGTTATCGGCCAACTGGCGGGCGGTGCGGCCGTCGGGGTTGGTATCGTCGAAACGGTAGATCACCCCGCTGGGCGCATCTTCGGCTACCAGCGCGACCTTGCCTTGCCGCAGCAATTCGATGGCGGGACCGGGGTCGAGCAGGCGAACGTCGAGCCTTTTTTCCTGACGCAAAGCGCGCACCAGGTCGGGGCGCGTGGCGGCGATCTTCAGCACCTGCGCGGGCTGGTTGCGAAAGGCGAGGCCCAAGCCGGCCGCTAGCAGGATGGGAAACACGAAGACCCAAAAGATGGCTTCCGGCTCGCGCACGAACTCCCGGAATCGCACCAGCGTCAATTCCACCAGCGGATGCCGCCTATTCATCGCGCAGCCGCCGTCCGGTGAGCGCCACGAAGACGTCCTCCAGGGTTGCCGAATGCACGCGCAGCTCGGTGAGCGGCTGGCCCTGCCGCTCCAGCTCGTTGAGCAGCGCCGGCAGCGCGTCGTGGAGATGCTCCACCTGGGCTTCCACCGCGCCGTCTTCGGTGCGTGCGGCGGCCACGCATTCGAGGGCGCTGAAGGCGGCGGCATCGAGCGTCCGGCCGTCGGAAGACAATCGGACCACATGCCCCGCGCCGATGGAAGCGATCAGCTCACGCGGCGTGCCCAGCGCAATCACCTTGCCGTGATCCATGATGGCCACCCGGTCGCACAGGCGTTCGGCTTCCTCCATGTAGTGCGTGGTGAGCAGGATGGTGCGGCCGGCGCGCTGCAATTCCGCGATCAGCCCCCAGAGCTGGCGGCGCGCCTGGGGATCGAGGCCGGTGGTGGGCTCGTCCAGGAACAGCAGGTCGGGTTCGCCCACCAGCGCGCAGGCCAGCGCCAGGCGTTGCTTTTGGCCGCCGGAAAGGCCGCCCACGCGGGAATTGCGCTTTTCCTCCAGTTGCACCCGCCCGATCACCTCGTCCGCCGACGGACCGCGTGGAAAGAAACTGCGAAACAGCGAAAGGGTCTCATGCACGGTGAGCTTTTCGGAAAGCTGTGTCTCCTGAAGCTGAATGCCGAGGCGCTCCCGCAACCGCCTGGCATTCTTCTCCCAACTCAGCCCCAGCACGTCCACCTCACCCGAATCGCGGTCGGTCAGCCCTTCGCAGATTTCGATGGTGGTGGTTTTGCCCGCGCCGTTGGGACCGAGCAGGCCGAAGCATTCGCCCGTACGCACTTCCAGATTGAGGCCATCCACGGCGACCACGTCCTGAAATGCCTTTCGAAGGTTGCGCACGCGCAACGCCGGCGGCGCCGGTACGGGGGACATCCTAATAGTGTAATGCGCCCGGTGTTGCGCATTCTTGAGAGTTTCGAGCGCCGCCGGCCACTTCCTTATTGGCCAGGTGATCGGGGGCGCCGCCAGTGCCCGAGCCCGTTTCCGAGCCGCGACCGTGAGGGAGCGGTTGCCGGAGGTGCCAAAAAATTCCCATGAAAGATCCGCTGCTCATTCCGGTAGGCGCCTTGGCGTTGGGGATTCTAGCGGCGCGGCTGGCGCGGTTTGGACCCGAGGAACTGCTGATCGCCATTGCGGCCCTGCTGCTGCTCGGCGCGCTGGCCCTCTGGCGCGGGTCGCGCTGGCTGGCAGCGGTGTGCGCCGCCGTGGGACTGGTGCTCGGCGGCGCGCTGACGGAGGTCGTACATGCTCCGGGAACGGCGCCGTGGATCGATGCCGAGGCGCGCGAAACCGTGCTGCTTTCTGGATGCGTCGTGGAACCGCCGTCGGTCTCGGGCGAGCGCGAGCGGTTTGTGCTGGAGCTGGAACCGGGCGCGCGGGCGCAGGTCACGCTTTACACCAAACCGGACGAAGCGCTGCCGGCGCTGGCATACGGCGAGCGAATCGAAATGGAGGCGAAGGTTCGCAAACCGCGCAACTATGGCAACCCTGGGGCGTTCGATTACGTGCGCTACCTGGCGCGCAAGCACGTGTACTGGACGGCGTCGGGCGCGGCGGCGGGGTTGCACCGGTTGCCGGGCCGCTGCGGAAACGCGATAGCGGGCGCGGCCATGAATCTGCGCGCCGCGGCTCTCCGGCGGATCGAGACGCTGTGGCAGCCGGACTCCTATCGCGTGGGGATGATGCAGGCCGTGTTAGTCGGCCAGCAGTATCAACTGCGGCGCGTGTGGACCGACGACTACCGCAATACCGGCACCTTTCACGCGCTGGTGATTTCGGGAACGCACGTGGCGATTCTGGCGGCGTTCTTCCTGTTTCTGCTGCGGCTGTGCTTCGTGCCCGAGGGTGCGGCGCTGGCGGCCACGGCGGCGATGGCGTGGTTGTACGCGCTGGTATCGGGATGGGGCGCGCCCTGCGTGCGCTCGGCGGCGGGGTTATCGATCTACGCGGTGGGCAGCTACTTTTACCGCGACCGGCGCCCGCTGAACCTGTTGGCGGCGGTGGCTCTGGGGTTCCTGCTGTTCGATCCGGAGCAGCTCTTCGACGCCAGCTTCCAGTTGACGTTTCTGGCAGTGGCGTTTCTGGGCGCTTTCGCGACGCCATTGATTCGCGCCACCTCGGGGCCGCTGGGGCGCGGCCTCACCGGACTGGGCGACAGGCGGCGCGATCTGGGAGCCCAGCCGCGGGTGGCGCAGTTCCGGATCGAGATGCGGCTGCTCGCCGAAACCTTGCAAGTGGCTTTGAGGCTGCCGGAGCGGGTGGCGCAATTCGCGGTCGCGGCGCCGCTCCGCGTCTTGTTTTTCCTGTACGAGGTCGCGCTGGTTTCGGCGGTGACGCAAGCCGGCCTGGCGCTGCCCATGATCGTCTACTTCCATCGCCTGGGCGTGACGGGGCTGAGCGCCAATGCCCTGGTGGTCCCGGCGATGGGATTGGCCGTTCCGGTGGGATTCGTGGCTGTTTTGACGGGTTGGCATTGGGTCGCCGCGCTGGGCGGATGGCTGCTAGGGCTATCGCAGGCCGTGGTGCACTGGCACGCGGGAATCGACCCGGATTGGCGAGTCCCCACCCCGCCGCTATGGCTGGGAGTGGCTTTCGCGCTGGCGCTCGTAGCCGCGGGAATTGCCGCCGGTTTGGCGCGCGGCAAATGGTGGCGCGTGGCGACGGCCCTGGCGCTGGCGGCGATATTGGCGCTGCTGGTGTGGCAGCCGTTCGCGCCCGAGACCTGGCCGGGCCAACTGGAACTGACGGCCATCGATGTGGGCCAGGGCGATAGCCTGCTGGTGGTCCTTCCCGATGGCAAGCGGCTGCTGGTGGATGGCGGCGGCATTCCAACGTTTGGAAACCGGACGCCGTCGCAATTAGATATCGGCGAAGACGTGGTGGCGCCATATCTGTGGGATCGAGGCCTGCGGCGCGTGGATGCGGTGGCGCTTTCCCACGCGCACGAAGACCATATTGGCGGACTGCCGGCGCTGGTCCGCGATTTTCATCCGCGTGAACTGTGGACCGGCGCCACGCCGCCGAGCCCGACCTGGAACAAGCTCCGGCGCGAAGCGCAGGCGGACGGGGTACGCATCATACCGATGGAAACCGGGCGGCACTTTGCATACGGCGGCACGGAAATGGAGGTGCTGGCGCCGTTCCCTGACTACTTGCCGGGCAATGAGCCCAAAAACAACGACTCGCTGGTGCTGCGCCTGCGTTATGGCCAGCGAAGCTTTTTGTTGAGCGGCGATATCGAAAGGCCCATTGAGCGGCGCATGGTGGACGAGAACGAGGTAGCGCCGGTGGACGTGCTGAAAGTGGCGCACCATGGCAGCCACACCTCGTGCACGGAAGAGTTTTTGAGCGCGTCGGCGCCGCTGTTCGGCATCATTTCGGTGGGCTGGGAAAACAGCTATGGCCATCCGCACCGGGATGTGTTGGAACGCCTGGCGCAGCACGGCGTAACGATGTACCGGACAGACGTGGATGGCGCGGTCACGATCCGCACCGACGGAAAGCGGTTGCATATCGAGACCGGACGCGACCGCATGAGCGGGCTGGCGCCGCTGGCGGCGTGGTAGCGACCGTGGGGCGGACGACCGTTTTTTGTCGTCTGCCCCTGTCACAAGGGCAATCTGAAAGGAGTGCAGGGCAGACCACGTACAACGATGGTCTGCCCTACAGTTAGCGGCTAGATTGCGCCAGTGCTGTCGCGCTCGACACGGCGATCGTAACGCCTGAGGGGCTGGTTGCATTTCCCACTGTAAGCGTGACTGGCATCTGTTGCGTCGACGGCGCGGTCGTCGGACTCAAGAAAAGAGGCACCACCACGTTCACCTGCATCACACCCGCCACTAATCCCGGAGCCCCGCCGGCGTATTTTACCTGTGCCGGCACGTTTCCGATAGTAACCGACACCTGCAGCAACGGAGCGGGGTACGGAGCTACCGCCGGTAGGCCATCTACTCCGCCGGGCGCAGTCTGCCCTTCGCCGGTGGCATATAGGATGACGATGCCGCCCGCGCCAATCGGGTTCGACGCCGAGTTCACCGTGTAGTCTTGATTCAGCGCCACTGCTTGCCCCGTTCCGCTGGCATTGGCGGTGAAGATCCCGGGTACCGAGGATGTCACGGTTACGGGAAACGGCGCGGAGACTTGACCCTGATAACTTACCGTGACATTAGCGGTGGTAGCGCCGGCCAGTTCGTAAGGCACGATAGCCGCCACTTGCCCGAAGGACGTGTACCACAGCGGCGCTGCAGTTCCGTTGAACGAAACCACCGTGCCGGCTAACTCGGTACTGACGAGGCCGGCGCTGGTCAACGTGAGCGAGGCCAACTGCGCCGGCCCCAAGTTCGACCCGAACAGGGTCACGATCTCGCCGGGAGAGACGGTGCCGGAAACGTAGCTGGCTGCGTTTTCGACCGAGGTGACGGTGGGCACGGGAGTGGGGGAGATGGTGGTAACCGAGACGGTGGCGGAGCTGCCGCTGAAATTCCCATCGCCGCCATAAGTCGCCGTGACGGTATAGGCGCCGGCGATAGATCCGAGCTGGCTTCCCGGTATTATGGCGCTGGCGGTGGCAGTTCCGATCGAGCCCGTCAATGTACCCGAAACCAGCAAGATGGAGCCGAGATTGAAAGTCACGGCCCCTGTAGGTGTGGCGGCGCCGCTTGCGCCCTTCACGGTGGCCGTAAGCACGGTGCTGGCGCCTATAGCGAACGTGGCGGGATTGGCAGTGACCGTAGTTGTGGAATTGATCAAGGTGGTGGTCACAGTTACGGTTGCGGAGCTGCCATTGAAATTCGCATCGCCGCTGTAAGACGCCGTGACGGTAGTTGTGCCGGCGACCGATGCCAATTGCGTGGACGGGACAGACAGGCTGGCTGTAGCGGTCCCGCCCGAGCCGGTGAGCTTGGCGGTACCCAACGCCGACGAACCCACGCCAAAGGTCACCGTTCCGGTCGGCGTGGCCAAGCTCGCCGCCGCCTTGACGGTGGCCGTGAGCACGGTGCTGCCGCCCATGGGAAATGTGGCGGGACTGGCGCTGACCGTAATCGTAGTGTTGACCAAGCTCGTGTTCCACAGTTCCACCAGGCGATTCGCATCCACCGAACCTAAGCCCGTCACCATGTCGTACCCTGCCCCGGCGCTGTAACCATACGAGCCGCTGGTGCAACCGGCTGTTCCCGTTTGGCAAGGGACGATGTTATTGCCCGCGGTAATATCGTGAAAAGCCGAAGGCGCGCTTTGCGCCATGCGATATAGGTTGGGATCGATGTTACCCTGGCCGAAAGTGACCTGTCCTCTGGCGGCCCAATATTGGTTCAAGATCGCGACGATACCGGCCAACGTTGGGGCGCCGGCCGAGGTTCCCTCGTTAATATAGTATTCGCCGCCATAATAAGTGAGGTAACCGTCGTGAAAGGCGGCCGAAAGTGAGATATCCGGCACGGCGCGCTGGTTCTGGGCCGGAACTCCGGGGCCGGTTTGCCAGGTTGGCTGGGAGAATAACTGGCTCAATCCGCCTCCGGACGCGGCCAGTCCGTCGGAGCCGGATTCATTCCACCCAGCTTCCGGTATGTATTGCCGGACCGATGCTCCGTTCGTTCCGTTCGTCGAGTTCCAGTAGGAAGGCGAATTCAGCCCTTCGGTAAACTCGGTCCCGCCCACGGCGGTCACTCCTGGAACACTCGCATAGATGTTGACCGACTCGCCCAAGGTCGCCATGGGCTTGTCGAAGGCGTAGTCGCAATCCGCGGGACCGGAATCGCCGGTCGGCACCATCCACGTAATCCCTTCGGCATTCGCTTGTTGCGAAATGGAAAGGTAGGCGGAAGGCGTGACGCCGTTGGGCAGCGCCAGCGCCTCGCAGGCGCCGAAACTCATACTCATGACTGGCGCCAGCCGATTCTCGATGACCCACTCGGCAGCCAGCACCACGTTGGTGGCGTAGACGTATACGACCTCGGCGCCCGGCGCTACACCGCCGGCCCATTCGGTATCGAGGTAAGCCTCACCGCAATCTTCCGGACCCAAATAGCCGTTGGGTCCCGGGTTCACGGCCCCAGTGGGCAGCACGGTCTGGAGATAGTTTCCGATGGGGCTCGAAGGCAGGCCGGCTACACCGCGAAACGTGGCGACGTCCGCTGTTGAAATCTGGCAGCGCCCCACGATGCCGATCTTCTGGCCCGACCCGTTGGCGCTCTGCTGGTAGAGGGGCAGCAGGTCGTAGATGGTGGCGAAATCGCCGGGATAGAGATAGTGACTTCCGCCGATAGTATTGTCCGCGCTTACGCCCAGGCTATGCAACTTGGCGAGCGGTTTGGGTGCGAAGTCGTCGAGGCCAAGAATTCCCAGAGTCAGGGGCGCCAGGTCCGATGGAACCAGCGGGTTGGCGGAATTCGCAAAGTGAGTCTCCTGGCCGGCGATATAACGATGGATCGAAGTGTGAAAGGCGCGTTCGACTTCGGCGACGGTTCCGCTGAAGGTCACCCAGTTGCGGCTGCGCGACACGTGGTCGACGGAGAGTCCCTGCTGTTCGAGCCAGTTGCCAATCTTCGCAATATCGGCCGCGCTCAGGCCAAAGCGCGCGCCAAATTCTTCCGGCTCGAGCCAGTGGCGGAAGAACGGAGAGTGCGGGTCCTGCTGGTCTGTCAGTAATCGATCCAGTTCGGACTGCCGATCGGCGGATGGCTTGAGTACCAGGACCAGGGAGCGCAACGGCAGAGCCGGTTCCAGCAGCCCCCGATCGAACTCCGCGAGCGCCAGCGGATTCATGTGCCCTGCCAATACGACTAGATCTTGCGCCGAGATCGGGCGCATCAGGCGATCCGGCTGGGCCGATGCAATCGCACAGAGGACTACGACGACTGCCAGCCGTTGTGTACTCTTTAGTACTCTTTGCATTTACCCATGGTGACTCGGTGCGGGAGCAGAGTCAAGGCCGGGCAGATAGTAACTCGAGGTAAGTTGCTGAAAATAGTTACAGTTTAGTTACGCGCCGACAGGGTACGCGGTTGCCAGGTCTGTGCGGCTGCTTCAAGCTGTTTGGCATCGGAGGGGTTGAGCTTGGCGGCCTCGGCCGCGCGCTGCTTTTCGAAGCGCTTCTCGCCGCGGTTAAAGGCCAGGGTCAGCCAAAAGTAGGCTTTGGCGTGATCCTGGTCTGCGCCATCGCCGCTGGCATAGCGAAGGCCCAGGCGAGCTTGGGCGGGGGCATAGCCGCGGCTGGCGGAGGCGCGAATCCAGTGGCGGGCCTGTTCCGGGTCGCGCTCCACGCCCTTACCGGAAGCATACAGCCACGCCAGCGCATATTGGGCTTCGGCATGGCCTTTCATTGCGGCCGCGTGGTACCAATAGGCGGCTTGGGCGTAGTCCTGCGGCATGCCGTAGCCTTCCACCGCCACCCAACTCGCGGGCAACGGATCGGCATCCGGCCCGCCGGCAGCCATCTGGAACCAGCGCATGGCCTCGACTTCGTCGCGGGGCGCGCCCCAGCCACGGGCATACATCTCGCCCAGGGCAAAGGCAGCAGCCGCGTTTCCCTGGCCGGCGGCGCGGCGATACCAGAAGGCGGCTTCGGTCAAATCCCTTCGCGTTCCTTTTCCCTGGGCATAGAGCACGCCCACGTCGAACTGTGCTTCGGCCAATCCGGCCTCGGCGGCGGCCTTCCATTCCTGGAACGCCTTCTGATAGTCTTTATTGCGAAAAGCCGCCATCCCCGAGGCGGTATCCGCGTAGAGCGGAGCGGCGCATAATAGAAGGCAAGCAAGGCCTAAAACGGCGGGTTTACGGGATGGATGATACTGCATTGGCAACCTCCCAGGTCTCCATAGGTTTGGTCCGGCGCCAAACTGCTGGCTCATTTATAGCATGAAACGTTACCAATTAAGAGTTTGTAATTGTATATAAAAGTACTTTGTTGGATCATAACCGGTGGCATAATTCTGCCTCCTTTAACCGCAGAGCAGGTGCAGTACGAGGTTGCCGGCCGAATCTCGCCACAGGGCGAGGCGGAGGTGACGCTTTTTGGGACATCGCAACCGTTCGCAGCGTCGGCGGAGGCGGACGAAGACGGCCAATTCCGCCTTAAGAAGATCGACGCCGGCAGCTACACGATCGCGGTGACGATGGCGGGCCGGGGGGAAGCGCGGCGAACGATTGAAGTGGGGCCTTCGACGGCGAACGCCAAAAGGCGGGTGTGGCTCGACCTCAATTTCGCCGACAGCGATTTCGTGTCCGGCGCGGCAGCCCGGCGCCACGCCGTGACCGCCACCGAACTGGCGATCCCGGAAAAGGCGATCGAGGACTACGCGGACGCGCGCAAGGCCTTGAGCCGACGGGATGCCGCCGCAGCCACCCGGAGCCTGGAACACGCCGTCCAGTTGGCGCCGGGTTTTTCGGACGCCTGGAACGAGTTGGGCACCCTAGCCTATCAAACTCGCCGCTACGATCGCGCGGCGGAGTGCTTTCGCAGGGCTTTGCAGGCCGATCCGGGCGCATACGAGCCGCTGGTGAACCTGGGTGGAGTACTCATCAACCTGCACGAGTTGGAAGAGGCGCTGGACGATAATCTGCACGCGGTGCTGACGCGCCCCAACGATCCGCTGGCCAATTCGCAATTGGGGCTGACGTATTTCGAGGTGGGCAATTACGACCTGGCGCTGAAGTACCTGACGCGGACGGTAGCTCTGGACCCGGCGCACTTTTCGACGCCGCAACTGACGATGGCGGAGATCCACCTGCGGCGCAACGACCATGGCGCCGCCGCCGACGATCTGGAGAACTTTCTGAAATACCACCCCGACTGGCCGCGGGCAGCGAAGATGCGGGAGCAGATCGAGGCGTGGCGCAAGGAGTGAAAGCTCGACGGAGCGGCGCTGACCGGCACTCTCCATCGACTCACGGTATACTCATATTATGAGTAAGCGGCTCCAGGTTCTGCTTCCCGATAACGAAATGGCGCATATTCAGCGGTTAGCAAAACGCGAACAGGTTACCGTGGGCGAATGGGTCCGGCGCGCGCTTCGACAAGCTCGGGCGGGACGGCCCGGCGCGGAGCCGGAGAGTAAGCTGAAGGCGGTTCGGCGTGCCGTACAGTACTCATTTCCCACGGCCGACATTGAGGACATGCTGACCGAAATCGAGCGTGGGTACGAGGGTTGATCTTCGTCGATTCCAATATTCCGATGTACCTGGTCGGGGCCGCCCACCCACACAAGATCGAGGCACAGGTCATTCTGGAACGGTTGATTGCCGCGGGGCAACGTTTGGTAACCGACGCTGAAGTGTTGCAAGAGATCCTGCACCGCTACACGGCTATCAACAGAAGGGAAGCCATTGTGCCAGCGCTCCAAGCGATACTGGACATCGCTGACGAAGTGATCTCTATTGAGAAGCAGGACGTTTTGCGTGCTGGGGAGATCGTCCAGAATCCCGCGCTAATGTCCTCACGCGATGCGGTCCACATCGCCGTTATGGAGCGCCATTCGATCCGGTCGATTCTAAGTTTCGATGCCGATTTCGACCGGTGGCCGGGGATCGAGCGGATTCACCGGATTTGAGCGGACTGCTGGAAATTCTATAGGTCGGGCTCATCGCTTGCGCACAAGTGGGATCAGCGCTTCGGGCGTGACGGGCCGGACTGGAGAGCCGCGAAATCCCTTGGCGTCACGCGTAACGATGTAGTCGCAATCGGCAAGTCGCCCGGCCGTCGCCGTCACCGCATCCTCAAAGTCGGGGCACGGCGATTCCAAAGCCTCGCGAACGGCCGCGCCATCGACCGCCGCTACGCCGAAGACGGTCAGGATTGCGAGGATGCTATGCCTGGCTTTGGCGGCTCCCAACTCTTTTCGGAGCAGGTAATGAATGGTGGTGACGGCATGACCGGCCAGCAGTCCTTCCGCGGCGCCGCTCTCGGCAAGGGCCCACGCCGCCGCGCTTGCTTCGGCGTAGGGCTCCCGATCGAGCAGAACATCGAGGAGGACATTGATGTCAAACAGGACCCGCTTCACTGGTATTTTGCCGCAAGATGCTTCCGGTACTCGCCGAGATCTGCTTTCCTTAGGGACCCCCGTAAGGAACGCAGAACGGGGGTATCGCGCGTGGCTGGGGAAGATGGTTCGGCAACCGCCGAGAGGTAATCCTCAACCATCCTCGACACGGAGGTGCCGCGCTGTCTGGCGTACCGCTTCGCGCGCGAAACCACGCCGCCGTCCACGCTCAACGTCAGCTTCGACATGTACGTATTATATCAAGGATCTGATACGTATCCCGTTCGCCAATCTCCTGAGCGGGTGCTATGCAAGCAACATATGGCGCGTCGTCAACGCCACGCCGGGACGGCTGCTCGGCCACGCCTCCCCTGCCTAAGATAGAAAGAGCGTGACGTTCCCGATTGACCCGCTGGTGCCGGCGATCGCCGACCATTTGCGAAATCCGAATTGCCTGGTGTTGGAAGCTCCCGCGGGGGCCGGCAAGACGACCCGCGTGCCGCCGGCGCTGCTCCATGCGCTGGGCGGGCAGGTGCTGGTGCTGGAGCCTCGGCGCCTGGCGGCGCGGCTGGCGGCGCGGTTTGTGGCGTCGGAGCGCGGGGAACGAGTGGGCGAAACGGTGGGCTACCAGGTGCGCTTCGAAGAGGTCGCCGGGCCAGAGACGCGGTTGCGCTTCCTTACCGAAGGGGTGTTTACGCGGCGCCTCGTGACGGATCGGAACCTGGACGGAGTCAGTGCCGTGGTGCTGGATGAATTTCACGAGCGGCACCTGGACGGCGACCTGGCGCTGGCCCTGCTCAGGCGATTGCAGACCACGCGCCGGCGGGATTTGCGGATCGTGGCGATGTCGGCCACCCTGGACGGCGCGCCGGTGGCGGAATACCTGGGCGGTGCGCGTATTGTGCGCGGTGAGGGGCGGGCATGGCCACTTGAAATCGAATACACGCCGCATTCAGCGGCGCCGCTGGAACAGCAAGTAGCCGGCGCTCTGGAGCGGTTGAAAGCGGCGGGCCTCGATGGGCATGTGCTGGTGTTTCTGCCGGGCGCGGCGGAAATACGCAAGGCTCAAATCGCCTGCGCCGCGTT
>JBEKYD010000243.1:0-11811 GCA_049511335.1 Bryobacteraceae bacterium
GACGTCTCGACGGTCGTGAGCCCCTACATCTTCGCCGGAAACTCGTTTGTGGCAGATTTTCTTGGTGGGATTACCGATATCCCGGCGCCGGTGGGGTTGCCGCCGCTGCCGGCCCAGGTTCTCCTCGCCAGCGACGTGGGCAACAACCCGAGCTCTTTCACGACGGTGGCCGCGGGCCAAACGGTGGACCTTGGGAGGGTGCTGTTCAACGTCGCTCCCAATGCCGTCGTTCAGGGTTTCACGGTATCGTTCATAATGACATTGTTCCCAAACCCTCCGGGCGGCTACGCGGATAACAATCTCTCGGATGAGAACGGCAACGCGATCGACATCGACACTTTCCAGAGCGCCAGCTTCAACGTGGCCGCCGCCGTTGCCGGAATTGACGGGCCCTACCAAGTCCGCTATGCGGCCAACCTCACCGCCGGCGAGTCGTATATCGATATCATGAACGATGGGTTTAACGGCGATCCGCTGACGGGCCCCGGCGGCGGTTCTGCCGGCAACATCTGCGTGAATGTTTATGCGTTCGACGCCAACGATGAGCAACTGGTTTCATGCTGCTCCTGCCTGGTAACGCCCAACGCAGCGGTTAGCCTTGGAGTCAAAGCGGATCTCACCTCGAATACCCTGACAGGCACAAAGCCGGGCTCGGTCACGGTGAAACTGGTCGCCACCTTGGCGGGCGCGGGCGGCACTGGCACGGGTAGCGTTTGCAACGGCAGTGCGGCAGCCGTGACCACGGCCAACGCGGTGAGCGGCATGGTCGCCTGGGGTACAACGCTCCAACCGGCTCCGGGCTCGACAACCGCATTCGTGACCACGGAGACGCCCTTCGCGCCGGCGAGTCTCGGCACCGATGACGCCGCCAGCATTTTCCTTCAGGTGCGCCTTCATCCTCGGCAATGGCAGTAACTCCGGCATCTGTACTCCCTGCCAGGCCGGGGCGCTGGGAGCTTCGAAGATGTAGCTGCGAACGCCCTGGCCTAACCGGTTCCGGCGCCTTTCCCGCTTGCACAGCTCAAATGCCGTGAGTTCACCGCAAAACCGCCGCGTTGCGAGCAGCGGAACGATGTCTGTTACTCTAGTCTACTGGCGGTTTTTATGCACATCGTCGAGAACCGTTTCTTGGCCGTCGGCCCGAGGCATCCGCAATTCGGCCTGCCACGCGCGGTCAGGGCTTCGGGTATTGGCTGCGGCGCGCCGCGTGGCCGCTTTTCCTGCCGCTTCCGTTTCCCATTTCCGACATGAATATACTGATCGCTGAACCCATCGCCCCGGCCGCCGTGGAGTTGTTTCAGGCCCAACCGGGCTGGAACGTCGTCGTTTCGAATCCGAAGGAGTTCGGGCAGCACCTGGCCCAAGCGGAAGCGCTGGTGGTGCGGAGCGCGGTGCAGGTGAATGCCGCCGTGCTCGAAAAGGCGCCCAAGCTGCGCGTGGTCGGCCGCGCCGGCGTAGGGGTGGATAACGTGGATCTCGACGCCGCCACCGCCGCCGGCGTGCTGGTGATGAACACCCCCGGCGGCAACGCCATTTCCGTGGCCGAGCACACTCTGGCGCTCATGCTGGCCATGGCTCGCCACATTCCCCAGGCCAACGCCTCCACCCGCGCCGGCAAATGGGAAAAGAAAAAGTTCCTTGGCAATGAACTGCGCGGCAAAACCCTCGGCGTGGTGGGGCTCGGCAGCATCGGCCGCGAAGTGGTGAAGCGCGCCCGGGCGTTCGAGATGCGCGTGGTGGCGCACGATCCCTATGTGACCTCGAAGATCGCCGGCGACCTGGGCGCGGAGCTGGTGGATCTTGGCGCGCTCTACGCCGCCAGCGACTACATCAGCCTCCACGTCGCCGCCACTGCCGAAACCACCGGTATGCTCTCGCGCGAGGCGTTCGCCCGCATGAAGCCCGGGGTGCGGATCGTCAATTGCGCGCGCGGCGAGCTACTGGATGCCGCCGCCCTGGCCGAGGCCATCGCTTCCGGCAAAGTGGCGGACGCCGCCCTGGACGTGTTCGCCAGCGAGCCCGTGGGCGCCGGCTTCCCGCTCTTCGCCTCCGATGCCGTGCTGGCCACGCCGCACATCGGCGGATCCACCGAAGAAGCCCAGGAAATCGTCGGCGTTCGCATTGCCGAGCAGGTGGTGGAGTACCTTTCGAGCGGCGTCGCGATCAACGCCGTGAATATGCCGGCGCTGTCTCCCGAGCAGTACCGCGCCATCAGCGGTTATATCGGGTTGGCCGAGAGGCTGGGTAATTTCGCGGCGCATATTGCCAGCGGCAATCCGCGCACCGTGCGCCTGACTTATTTCGGCCGCATCGGCGATGGCAATACCAATCTGCTGCGCAATGCCGGGCTGGCCGGCGTGCTGGCGCGATCCACCTCCAAGCGCGCCAACCTGATCAACGCCATGCCCATCGCCGAACAGCGCGGCTGGAACGTGGAGGAAAGCCGCCAGAATCGCACCGGCCACACCGATACCATCCGCGTCGAGCTGATCACCGACGCCGGCACCACCTCGGTGGAAGGCGCCGTGTTGCTCGAAAAGCCGCGTCTGCTCCAGGTAGAGGGAATCTACTGCGAAGCCGCGCTTTCCGGTTTCCTGATCTTCATGAAGAACCACGATGTGCCCGGCGTCATCGGCCACGTCGGCACCGTGCTGGGCAGGAACCGGATCAACATCGCCAATTTCTCGCTCGGCCGCCGCGACCGTCCGACCGCTCCCGGCCGTCCGCTCGATGCCGTGGCTCTGGTCTCGACCGACGGCCTGGTGCCCGAGTCCGTTCTGGCCGAACTGCGCGATCACCCCGCGGTAAGATTCGCCCGCGCGGTCGAGTTTGAGTAAGCGCCGAATTTGAGTAAGTAGCTGAATCATGCGACTGAGTATTCAGTCTCGCAATTACTATCACATATCCGGCAACCGCTCCCTAACGGTCGCGCCTCGGAAAGTGCGCGAGCCCGAGTTCGGTCCATTGTCCTGGAGGCGGCGCGAAATTAACCGGGCCGCGACCGTTAGGGAGCGGTTGCCCGCGAATACGTTACAGAACTTTGAGGCAGTGTACTAAATCTATGAAGCCATCTCGAACTCCTAGCAATCCCTGCTTCTCCTCCGGGCCGTGCGCCAAAAGGCCCGGCTGGTCTCTGGACGCTCTCAAAGACGCTGCCGTCGGGCGGTCGCACCGGGGTAAGCTTGGCAAGAGTAAGCTCGCCGAAGTTATCGAGCGGAGTAAGAAGCTGCTGGGTATGCCGGAAGGGTACTTACTCGGCATCGTGCCCGCCTCCGACACCGGAGCGGTCGAGATGTGCCTGTGGTCGATGCTCGGCGAGCGCGGCGTCGACGTTTTCTCTTGGGAGAGTTTCGGCCTCGGTTGGGCGGCCGATTGTAAGAATCAACTCAAGCTGAAAGACCTGCGCCTCTTCCAGGCCGGCTATGGCAAGCTGCCCGATCTGAGCCAGGCGGATTGGAGCCGCGACGTGGTGTTCCCCTGGAACGGAACCACTTCGGGCGTGCGCGTGCCGGATGGGGATTGGATCGCGGCCGAGCGCGAGGGTTTGTCGATTTGCGATGCCACCTCGGCGGTCTACGCCATGGACGTCGCTTGGGACAAGCTCGACGCCGTCACCTGGTCCTGGCAGAAGGTGCTGGGCGGCGAGGGCGCTCACGGCATGCTCGCGCTCAGTCCCCGCGCGGTAAAGCGGCTCGAAGGATACAAGGCCGATCGCCCGCTGCCCAAAATCTTCCAAATGACCAAGGGCGGCAAGCTGATCGCCGGAATTTTCGAGGGCGAAACCATCAACACTCCCTCGATGCTGTCGGTGGAAGACGCCCTCGACGGCCTGAAATGGGCCGAATCGATCGGCGGTTTGCCCGCGCTGCTGGCGCGTTCGAACGCCAATCTCAAAGCTATCGAGGTTTGGGGCGCGCGCTCTTCGTGGGCCGCGTTTCTGGCCGAGGAAGAAGCTATCCGGTCCAACACCTCCATCTGTCTGAAGATCGTCGACCCCGCCTATCTCGCCCTACCCGCCGAGGAGCAGGCGAGGAGCGCCAAAGCCATCGTGTCTCTGCTCGAAAAAGAGCGGGCGGCGTACGACATTGGCGCGTACCGCGACGCCCCGCCCGGACTGCGAATCTGGGGCGGCGCGACTGTCGAGACCGCCGATATCGAAGCCCTGCTGCCATGGCTCGATTGGGCATACGGGGAGATTAAGGTGAAGTTTTAGCCGGGGAGCGACCGTGAGGGAACCGGTAAGTTGCGATTAGCTGCGGTCAAACCACCCGCAGTTGCTTGCTCGTAGGTGTCAGCACTTCGCAGCCGCTCGGGGTCACCACCACCGTATCTTCGATGCGGATGCCGCCCCAGCCTTCCAGGTACACGCCGGGCTCGATGGTGACGGCCATGCCCGCCTCGAGCCGCCTCTTATCGCGCTTGCCCAGCCGTGGCGGTTCGTGAATCTCCAGTCCCAAGCCGTGGCCGGTGGAATGAACGAACGCCCGCTCCAGCCCGTATCCGGCCAAAACGCGCCGCGCGGCCCGGTCTACCGCGGCTGTCGGCCGACCTGCCTTCACCGCGTCGATGGCCGCCAACTGTGCTTCCAATACCGCGCCATAGGCCCGCTTGACCTTGGCTCCCGGCTTGCCCACAAACAACATGCGCGTCATGTCGCTGGCGTAGCCTTGGTGGAACGCGCCCATGTCCACCACGACCAAGCCGCCTTCGCGCAGCCGCGCCGCGGTCGGTTGCGCGTGGGGCAAAGCCGAGCGCTCGCCGGCGGCCACGATGGTTTCAAAGCTCGGCTTTTCTGCGCCCAGGCGCCGCATGCGGTATTCCAGATCGGCAGCTACGTCGGATTCCTTCATTCCCGCGCGAACCTTCGACGCCACCTGCTCGAAAGCCCGAGAGCTGATCCCCACCGCGTGCCGAATCAGCGCCAGCTCGGCCGGCGACTTCACCATCCGCAGCCCTTCGATCCAGCCGTTAACCCCCTGCAATTCGGCCTTCATCGGCAGGCGGGGAACCAGCGCCCGATAAGCTTCGTAGGTCGTCCGCGCCGGCTCGAAGCCGATCCGCTTCACCGCGTGGCGCCGAATGGCATCGCCCACCTCGACCAGCAGCGGTCCCTTGGCGATCTTCACGGCACAGCTTACTTCCCGAGCCGCCTGGATTTCGAAGCGCGGATCGGTAATCAGCACCGCACCAGCGGCCGCGGTAACCAGTAGGCTCGCGTTGTCGCCCGTGAAACCGGTCAGATAGCGGAGGTTCGGTCCATTCGAAACCAACAGCGCATCGAGCTTCCGCTCCGCCAAGCCTTCACGCACAGCGGCACGACGCGCCTCGTACTCGGCGGGCGCAATCGGGCTCACTTCAGCACTGTTCATTTGGGCCCCGGCGCCGGCGGTCGCAAGAAAAGCCGGGAAGAACCTCGGCTCTGCAGGCTTGACAACCCGCGCCACGATGGGGGCTAACGGACATTCTGCAAATCCCGAGCCAGAACCAACGCTTTATATGCCAGGTCGCTGGCCGTGCGCATGTCGCCCTTCGCCTGGCTGTCGTCCGAGGATCTCAGAAGTTGCTCGATACTCTGCGCCGTATTCCTCTCTTGCGCGCTCAACGCGCGGCCGCGCGCCTGATCCAGCAATACCCGGGTCTCGCGCCTGCGCTGGTCCGCGGCATCCTGCAGCCGCTTCTGTTCATCGGCCGACATGACTTCCTGGATCGGCGGCCGCTCCGGCTCCGCGGGCGCTAGCACGGGTGAAGGCGTATCCGGCTTGGGAGCCGCGACGGCTCGCGGACCGGACACGCGGCGATTGCTGTGGGACGGCGCGGCCGGCAGTTCCACCTGTGCCGGCTCCGGATCCACCGCCGTCAACGCCGCCGCGTCCAGCGGTTGGGAACTGGGCAGTTCCACCCGTGTCTGCGGAACCGAAAGCGGCTGCGGAGGGAGTCCGGGCTCGGCCTTTGCCGCGGGCACCGGCGCAGGCGGAGGCGTCTGAGCCGTCTTGGTGTGACCCGGCAGAACGCACCCGGCAAGCGCCAAGGCCACGCAGGCCGCGAGCATTGCAGCATCGGCTCTCATGCGGCGGCTCTCATACGGCTGGTTCGTCAGGCGGCAACGGGCAAACGTAGAGTAAACGTCGTACCCTTTCCTGGCTCGCTTGAAAACTCGATTGTACCATCGTGCAATTGCACCATCCGAAATGTCATGGCGAGGCCGATGCCCGAGCCTTTTTGCTTGGTGGTGAAGTACAAACGAAATATCTTCTCGCGCAACTCCGGCGGAATTCCCGGACCGCTGTCGGAAATTCGAATCTCCGCGGTAGCGGCCGAGGAATTGCAAGCCAACCGCAATTCGCCGCCGTGGGGCATGGCTTCAATGGCATTCACCACCACATTCAATACCGCCTGTTTGAACAGATCGCGATCCACCCGCACCGATGCGCCGCCGGAATCGTCCTCCAGGGTCACGTGAATCCCCGCCGCCTCCGCCTGCGGCCGCGCCAGCGTCACCATCTCCTGCAGCAGCTCGCTCACCGGCACCGTCGTCATGCTCAGCTCCACCGGCCGGGTGAAATCGAGAAAAGTCTTCACCACCCGGTCCAGCCTCGTAATCTCGTTCGAGATGATTTCGATCTGCTGTTCGATCGCCGTGTCTCCGCGAGCCAGCTTCGCCCGCGCCACTTCCACGTGCAGCAGCATGGCGTTGAGCGGATTCTTCACTTCGTGCGCCACGCCGCCCGATACCCGGCTCAACGCCGCCAGCCGGTCGGCCGTCTGCAACTCCCGTCCCAATTGCCTTTGCGCCTCCGCGTCGCGCAGCCGCACCACCAGGCCCGAGCCCCGCGGCGCCGTTTCCAGCAAATCCACCGAAACGAGCACCGCCGGCATCGCGCTCGACGCGTCCCCCAGCGGCGCCGCCGCTACCCTCCGGTTGCGTATCGGCCGTCCGGTCGCCGCCGCCTGCCCGACGATCAATCCCAACGCCGTCGTCTCCGGAAACACCTGGCCGACTTCCAGCCCCACCAGTTCGGCGCGCCCGCGGCCGACGAATTTCTCCACCGTACCGGATGCGAAGATCAGGCGGTTCTCGCGGTTGAAGATGAATACAGCTTCTTCCAGGTCCGCCAGCAGCCGGTCCAGGTTGCCCCGCAGGTCCGATACGTCGTACTGCGCCCCGCGCAATCGCTGGCTCAAAATGTCCACGTTGGAAGCCATCATCGAGACTTCGTCGGTCGGCCGCCGCTCCCGCGCCGCCTCGCCCGGCTCGTATTGCCCGCTGGCCACCAGTTCCAACTGTCGCCGCAAGCGCCCTAAGGGGCGCAGCACCACCGCGGAAAACAACATGGTGATGAAAGCCGCCCCCGCCACCGATACCAGGCCGAATTTGAAATAGCGCTGTAAGCGCGGCAAGATATCGTTGCTGATCAACGCCGGGTGAATCACCACCCGCACATAGAGCAAAGGCGGGCTCAGCGTCTTCTCCAACATGTAATATTTCGCCTTGGCATTCAGCATCTCCAGCTTGCCGAACGTGTCCGTGTCCGTCACCACGGATTGGAAACTGGCGTACCGGGGCATGTACTTTCCCACGTTCTCGACAACGCTGTCCGCCAGAATCTTGTTATTGGCATCGACAACGGCGATCTCCAGGATGGCGCTCGCTTTCGCCATGTTGTCGCGCAGCATGTTGGCCAGGTCCGGATCTTGCAAGGCTTCTTCCAGAGGGGTCGAGAGCTGCCGGTTCAGCGAGCTCTTCACCATGTCGGTCGCGAAGGTGCACACGCTGGCAGCCCGGTCCAGCGTGGATTGAAACTGGACTTGCAGTTCGTTGGCCAGATCCACGGCCGAAAGAAAGGCCACCATCAGGACGTTCACGAACACAAACGCGAGGGTCAGCCTGAGGCGGAGATTCATGAGTTACGCAACCGTAAGCAGGAGCTTGCCGGCGGTGTGACGCCCTTCCAGGTCGCGATGCGCCTGGCCCGCTTCCCCCAGCGGATAGGAACGATCGATGCGCAGTTTGAGCTTGCCCGCGCCGATCCAGTTCAGCACGTCCGAAGCGCGCCACAGCAGCTCGTCGCGCGTGGCAGTGTAAAATCCCAAGCTGGGCCGCGTCACAAAGAGCGAACCCTTGGGGTTGAGGATGTTCAGGTCCACCGGCGGCACCGGTCCGCTGGATTGCCCGAATAACGCCAGCAGGCCGCGCGGGCGCAGCGAGCCCAGGCTCTTGTCGAAAGTGGTTTGCCCCACCGAATCGTACACCACGTCCACGCCGCGGCCGCCGGTAAGGCGCTTCACTTCCGCTTCGAAATCCTGTTCGGTATAAAGGATGATTTCGTCGGCGCCGCTTTCTTTGGCGATTTCCGCTTTCCGGGCAGTCGATACCGTGCCCAATACCTGCGCTCCCACCATCTTGGCCATCTGCACCAGCAGGCCGCCGGTCGCGCCCGCCGCCGCATGCACCAGGCAGGTATCGCCTCGCTTCAAGGGATAGGTGGAGTGCGTCAGGTAATGCGCCGTCATGCCCTGCAGCATGGCCGCAGCCGCGGTTGGGAAATCCACCGCCTCGGGCAGCTTCACCAGCAAGGCTGCCGGAACCGCCGCATATTCGGCGTACGACCCGCGCGCCATGGCATAGGCCACGCGATCCCCAACCGCTACTTCGGTCACGCCCGCGCCAATTGCTTCCACCGTACCGGCGGCTTCGTTGCCGAGCGCAATCGGCCGCTCGGCTTTATAGAGCCCGATGCGAAAGTAAACATCGATGAAGTTCACTCCGCTGACCGCAATCCGCACCAGCGCCTGTCCCGGCCCCGGTTCAGGCGTTGGCACATCCACCAACTGCATGCTTTCCGGGCCGCCCGGCTCGAATACTCGAATGGCTTTCACGTTTGTCCCCCGCGCAATGCGCGCCGCCCGTGTACCCAGGCGGCAAAGAGAATTAGGTACAGAAAAGTGAACGGAAACGAAATCAATTGCACCAGCATGCGCACCGCGCCGGCGTCGTCCAACCCGGCGCGCAGCAGCACGATCTGGCGGATCAAGCGTAAGTGCTTCCGGTCGAGCCAGAAATAGTCGCCGTTCTCGTTGATCACGAAAACTTTGGCTGGAATCCGCAGCGCCAGCGCCCACTTCCATTTGGTCATGAGCGGCTCGCCCGAACACACGATCCCGACCAGCGCATACCGATTCGCGCGCAACAGCCGATAGAGCCTGCCGCGCCCGTCCCGGCCGCGATAATCCGACACCCGGTAAATTCGTGTGCCTGCCCGGTCGAACCCGGCCGGCAACGCCGCGAAGCACGATACCAGGTCGATCGGGATATCCGCTCCCCAGGTTTCGCGCAACCCGCCGATAACCCGCTCGATAATCCCGCGCGACCCGCTCTCGACCAGCAGGATCGATGTAGCTTCCGGCAGCCGGCCCGTCAAAAAGTAACGCACCTCTCTCAATATAGCGTGGGGGGTCCGTAATCGCTGCGGGGAAGGCCGGCAGCCCGCTTCTCGAGGCTTGCGCCGAGCCTTCGAGCGCCGATCGACAATCGGCGGCGGAATGTCGTCTCGCCTCCCGCACCCAGCCTGTCCCACCAACACCAAGAAGCGGCCCGCAGATCAGCGGCCTGGACCGTTTTGGGGCCTTTGGGCGCGCCGGTTTTGTGCATTCTTGCGCGCCTTGTTCGCCTATAGCGGGGGATCCGAAGGATGGGAATCGTCCAGTTGACGTGACGGGGACCTCAAAGGACCGACTTCCCACATCGCCGTATTTGGACCGCAAGCGCACAAGTCCGAGATGGACGACACGGCCATGTGGATGCCCATCGCCAGCGGTAATCGTGTTTGACCTACCGGTAGAGGCGTTCTGGAGAACGGGTAGCGGCTTGGGCACCTGTTGATCCGTCACCACGGTGCTTCGATCTAGAACGGAAATTTTAATTTCGGCCACGAACAATACTCCTTTGTTCTGTCCCTGCGAAACGGGGCAGCTGCCTTTTTCAGCTCGAGTGAATTGGTATCCTAGTCATCTGTTGGTTGCGCAGCCGGTTTCGTAACTGGCTTCTTGCTTCGGGCAGCAGAGAGCTTCCCAAGCCCATCGGCGAGGCTGTCGACCACCTCTACAGCGACGGTGTTGACCTTGTCCAGGCGGGGTGACGGGGGCTGGGTGGCTGAAAACCCGGCTCGAAAGGAGTTGTTTCTGTGTTTGCCGGTCTCTCCTACGCTGTTCTTCGACGCATTCGTCGATGGCGTCGAAGGATTTTTGGTTCGCAGACACCCTTTTGGGCGAGCGATCTATACGGGCTCATCGATTATGTAAACTGGTTTCAGTTGTTCCCCATTCTTTTCACGCTCCTGGAGAGGCCGGAACATTTCTACAACCGGTTCGAACTGGCGCTGCGGAAGCGGGCTAGCGGACTGAGGTCGATCTATCCGACGCCAGTGAAATTCGCCAGCCAGATGACGGTCCTGCTGTTCTTGTTTCATCCCGCCGCTGACGCTGGGGCTGCAGCGACTACGGGACTCGGAGTTCCCCTTGCTCTCCGATAGCACGAACGATTTCCTCAAAGGACTGTTTGCTGCGCTCGCGGCCGGGGGCGGGTCCAAAGTATCCAGGCTGCTGTTTGCCGGCGCAGTCGTGGCCTCACTTCCTGTGGCGATCCCTTTTTTCAGCGCGATTCTCTTATTGTTTGCGTGTATTCCCTTCCTCCCCCTCGATAGGAAACGCATCATTCGCCAGCTACGGACGCCTTGGGATATCCACAACTACCAGCACGCAAGATGGCAAGCCCGCTTCTGGGGATTGTTTTACTATTACGGATACGCCGTCACTCTTCCTTTGCTGCTGATCCCGGTTGTGGCGGCGGGATTTGGCGCAGTCGCCATCGGCGCCTTGGTGGCGCGAGCCGCCGCTTATTTAGGGCATCAATCCATGGCGGATGGGATCGTGTCATATAGCAACAGGCTGATATTGGCCGGGGCGATCCTGGCAGCGGCGCGCATCGTGATACGGCCTTACTGCGCCCTTCTGCTGGGCACGCTGCAGCCGGCGGCCAAGGTGCTTACGATCCTGTCGGAGCAGAACTTGGTCCACGGAGTCAAGGACTTGTCCACTGACGTGAAGGTTCGACGCCGGTGGAAGGATCCAAGCCCGCTGCCGGCGTATGACATCGACAAGGTCGACTCCGCCATCCAACTCGTCGAGAGACGGATCGCATTGCTTTCCAAGTACGGTCAAACGGTGAGGAGCGATGCGATGGGTTTTGTGCGGCGCGCGCTGCCTGGGTACGAGATCCGGCAGATCGGCATCTATCGTCTGCTCAAGCCCCAGTCCGGGGAAGCGAATGCCAAACTGGACAGGCTCCTCGATTTCGCGGGAGTGGACGCCGCGTGCCAGGTAGCCGCGGCCACGGCAGCCCGCACGCTCTCGGCGAAGGCCTACCGCGGGATGTGGGAATCCATCCGCATGCTGTCAGGGTCTTCGGTTTGCCTGCAGCGAAGATGTTCCGCGGCTTGTTCCGACACTGACGATATGTTTACGGGAAGTACGACGGCCGTGCAGGCGATCGAGATCTCATGGGGCACGACCTGGCAATGGTTGCATGCTGAACAGACGAGAATACATGATGACGTGATGGTGGAGTTGGAGTCAGTCAGAAAGGCGCTCCATGAGATCGAGAGTCTCCCCGAACCGGAGATGAAGACTGTGGGACCTGAATCCGGCGTGAAGAATGCGATTTCAAACCTAAATCGGCTTCAGTCGGTTAACCTTGCGCAGGATGCCGTTGGCCAGATCCTGGAGCAGTGGCGACTCTCGGAGGCGAAGAACCGG
>JBEKYD010000244.1:0-11793 GCA_049511335.1 Bryobacteraceae bacterium
AGACCTATCCAAAACGACCTCAGCTTTTATCAAGTTCATGACTGACGGGATCGATTTCCAGAATGACTGGGGTCTCATTCCCTACTTCAATTTTCGTAGCGAATCAGAGCAGGCGAAGCTGAAAGACGAGGTCTACGCCTAGCCGCATGGATCTCGTCGATGATTATTTTACCCACGTGGTTGCGCTCGTTGATCCTAGCTCACCGAGCAAGACCGAGCAAATCGATTTTCGACGTGCAGTTTCCGCAGCTTATTATGCGATCTTTCACCTCTTCACGATGACGGCGGCACAATACTGGGTTGTCGAAAGAGAAAGACATCGCTTTCGCCGAGTCTTATCTCCTCGATATGCTTGGCGGCAAGTGATCTTTAGGGCAGGCTAAAGCATGCCCCACCTGTCACTGGACGATCCGGAGCGGTGGCAACGGGATTGCGACGCGAGGGATATGAGGCTCGGCGGCGCGCCGCTACTTCATGAGCGGATGGGCCAGGATCTGGGCGACTGCGATAGACGGGTCATCGCTTTCGACCTGCACGTGGATCTCGGCTAGGCGATAGATCTCGCGGCGAGACTCATAGAGGGCGGCGAACTGCTCGGGGTCGCGGGCTAGGGGGCGGTGAGTGGCCTGGCGGACGCGGCGTTCGACGATGGGAAAGGGGCAATCGAGCCAGACGGTGACGCCGTTGCGGATGAGCAGGTCGCGATTGGCGGGGGAAACGAAGGCGCCACCGCCCAGGGCCATAACGGCGGGCAGGCCGCTTTCCACGGCACGCACGTGACGCTCGATCGCGGCGGTTTCGATGCGGCGGAATTCGGCTTCGCCGCGGGTGGCGAAGATCTCGGCGATGGCGATTCGCTCGCGGGCTTCGATTTCCTGGTCGAGATCGAAGAACGGCCAGCCAAGCCGGCCGGCGAGCACGCGGCCAACGGTGGACTTGCCGCTGCCCATAAAGCCGAGCAGGTAGATACCGGGAGTGCGCTTGAGCCGAAGGTTCATGCGGTACCGTTCATGCGCGCCATTTGGCCGTGGACCAGAGCCGGCGCCAGACGCGCGGCCAGTACCAGCAGCCACCCCGAGAGCGGAGTGACCACGGTGCGGGCGTCGCGCTCCACGCCGCGGCGAATGGCGCGGGCGCATTCGGCGGCGCCGATGGCGAAGCGGCGTGCGCGCACCACGGCGGCGGGGGCGTCTCCGGCAAGCGCGTGTTGCTGAAACCCGGTGACCACGTAACCGGGGCAAACCAGCAGGGTATGCACGCCATCGCGCGCCAATTCCATGCGCAGCCCGTCGGTCCATCCGCCTAGGGCGCATTTCGAGGCGCAGTAGAGGGTCATCCACGGCAAAGTGACCTTGCCGCCGATGGAACCTACATTGACGATCATGCCGGAGCGGCGGGCGCGCATGTAGGGCGCGACTAACTGCGCCATCGCGAGGGGCGCAAAAAAGTTGAGCTCCATCATGCGGCGGGTCTCATCGAGCGGGGCCGCAAACGAAGGGCCGTAGGCGCCCACGCCGGCATTGTTGATGAGGATATCGATCTGGCCGTAGCGGTCCATGGCGCGGTCGACGGCCTGGCGGCGCGCGTCGTCTTGAGTGAGGTCGCAGGGGAGCAGCAAGGCGCCGCCCGGATCGTGGCGCGCCAGGCCGACGGCGGAGCGAGCGGCCAGCGCCAACCGGGCGCCGGCGCGCGCGAACTCGGCGGCGCAGGCCGCGCCAATGCCATCCGAGGCCCCGGTGATGAGCACGACCTTGCCTTCAATCCGCATGGCTGAACGGGCCGGCTTCACAAATTCGGAGGCTCCGAGCTCCCGATGTAGCGGGATTTCGGTTGGGCCAGGTTTCATACCCCACAACTGGAGAATGGCTGGCGACTTCAGGAGTTAGGAGGCTCGTTAGAACGGGCGGAGCAGTGAGCGCTATCGTACACATGGGTCTGGCCTGAAACGCCATAATGGTACCATGGCCTCCGGCGTCATCCCGCTGTTTCCGCTGGAAGTGGTGGTATTTCCGCGTACGGCGCTGCCGCTGCACATTTTCGAAGAGCGTTACAAGAAGATGGTTACCGAGGCGATCGCCGCTGCCTCCGAGTTCGGCGTGGTGCTGGCGAGAGCCAACGGAATCGTGAATGCGGGCTGCACGGTTACGGTGGAGAAACTGGTGCGCACCTACGCGGACGGGAGAATGGACATTCTGACGCGCGGGAGCCGCCGTTTCGAAGTCGGCGCCATCGACCAGGAACTGGACGTGTTGCGGGCCGAGGTGCGCTACTTCGACGATGACGATTTCACCCCGGTGCCCGCCGAACTGCGCCAACAAGCCATCGCCTACTTCGAGGAAATGAACAAACTGGCATCCCCGCGCGGCCGGGGCGAGGCGAACCTGAGCGATCCGCAAATCAGCTTTCAATTAGCACAGGACCTGCCCGACCTGGACTTCTTGCACAGCTTGCTGCGGCAACGTTCCGAAACCGGGCGTCTCAAGGAGCTGAACCAATACTTGTCCCGCTACGTGCCACGGCAGCAGCGAATAGAAAGGGTGAAAACCATAGCGCCGACCAACGGCTTCGCCGGAAAGCACCCAGGGCACTGACGCCATGCCGCGGCGCAGCCGTTCGGTTCGCGACAGCTCGTTTCCGTTTGCGTTTTCCGCCTGTCTGCATAGCGCCGTATTGACGTGGCTGATACTGGCGAGCAACGGCTTGGAGGGCGAGAAACCGGTATCGCTTTACGACATGGAGATTCGCGGGCATGAAACCCACCTGATTTGGTACAACCTGCGCAACCGGCTGCCGGACGTGAAGCCGAGCGCCGTTGCCGCGCGCCCTCAGCCGCCGCGCGCGGTGCGGCGATTCGATCAGCAGATCGTGGCGGGGCCGAAGGAAACGGCAGTCGCGCCACAACTGATCCGCATCCCGGCGCCGAAAATTGCGCTGCCGAAGCCGCTGCCGCTTCCCAACGTCTTGGCGGCCGCCGCACCGCCGCCCAAGCCGGTGAGGGCTTTTGTGCCTCCGTCCGAGCGCACCGTGTCGCGCCCCGCGCCGGAACTTCCGGCAGCTCCGAATCTGGATTCCAGGCCGCGCATCGGAACATTGGCGATGAAGCTGGAGCCTTCCCGCCCGAAACCGTTGCCCTTTGTAGCGCCGGCCATGCCAAAGCAGGGAACGCTCGCGCCGGAACTGCCGAAAGCGCCGGTTCTTGCTCCGCCTCCCGCCGCCGCCGAAATGCCGCGCCTGCCCAAAGGGTTTCAGCCACCGCCGGAGCGGGTCAGGAAAATGGAGCCGGCAGTTACCTTGACAGAGGAGCCGCCGGCGCCTGTCGCGGTTCGGCCCGCACCCCAAGCCGACCTGGTCATCGCCGGCCTGGATCCCGCGCGACTGGTGGATATTCCCAAGCTGCCGGGCGCGCACGATGCCGGTTTTTCGGGCGGGCCTCGGGTCAGGCCGGAGGGTGGGGCGGCCGGGCCCACCGATGCCAAGGTGACTGTGCCGGATCTATCCGCGCATGGCGGGGAGCGCGATTCCGCGCCCACGCTGATGGCCGGACTGGGACCCGATCCGCGCAAGACCCTGCTGGACGCCTTGCGGCCAACCGGCTCGATGGCGCGTATGAACCCGAGCGGCGAAGGGCACGCCGCGCGCGTGGCCGGCGTTCCGGACGCCCGCCTGGCCGGGCGTGAGACGTACAGCATGGCGATTCAAATGCCGAATCTGACCAGCTACTCGGGAAGCTGGCTGGTATGGTTCGCCGCACGGCTGCCGGAAGGCCAGCATACGCCGGAGAAAATTCTCGCGCCCGTGCCGCTGCGCCTGGTGGACCCGAAATATGTGCGGACCGCGGCCGAAGAAAGGGTGGAAGGAACCATTCGCCTGTTCGGGGTGATTCGCAAAGACGGCAGCGTGGATTCAGTGGAGCTGCTGCGGCGCTTGGACCCGCGGCTGGACGCTTCTGCCGTGGCGGCGCTGGAGAAATGGAAGTTCGCTCCGGCCGAGCGCGAGGGCGCCCCGGTAGAGGTCGACGCGGTTTTCGAAGTGCCGTTTCACCTGGCCCCCAAGACAGCCCAATGACGCGCCAATTCCTGATCATCGACGCCGACGACACGCTTTGGGAGAACAACATTTACTTCGAACGGGCGTTCGAGGAATTCTGCGAGTTTCTGGATCATTCCTCGATGACGCCGCACGAAATCCGCGACGTTCTGGATGCCATCGAACTGGCCAACGCGCGCATTCACGGATATGGCTCGCTGAACTTCGGGCGCAATCTGCGCGAGTGCTACCGGCGGCTGGTGGAGCGCGAAGTGAAAGCCGGCGACCTCAAGACCGTGATGGCCTTCGCCGAGCGGATACTGGAACGCCCCATGGAAGTGATCGCGGGAGTGCCAGAGACGCTGGCTTATCTTTGCGAGCGGCACGAGCTGACCTTATTTACCAAAGGGCACCCCGAAGAGCAGACATTGAAGATCGACCGCAGCGGTCTGGCAGGCTACTTTCATCACACGCGGGTGGTGAAGGAGAAGGACGCGGCGGCATACCGCCGGCTGGTGGAAGAGCGGGGGATGGATCCGGCGGCTACTTGGATGATCGGCAACAGCCCGAAATCCGATATCAATCCCGCCCTGGAAGCGGGATTGAACGCGGTATTCGTGCCGCACGCGCATACTTGGGTGCTGGAAAAGCAGGACCTCCGGCCGGGCGCCGGACGATTGCTGGTGCTGGAGGAGTTTGCCCGCTTGCGCGACAGTTTCTAAGCAGCGGACATGCCCGGTGCGGGTGGGCTAAAGCCCATTCATTACCATGCTGTGGATCTTGACCAACAACTCCACCTCGCGCCGCCGCAAGCCCAGCGACGCCGCGATGGCTTGGGGGCTCTCTCCGCGTCTATGGAGGCGCAAAACCTGGGTGCGCTTGGTGATATTCATACCGGCCTTGGCGGTGTCGCCGCTGAACTCCGGCCTGCGTTCCAGTTCCCGGACTTCGCGCGCCAAGGACTCCAGGCGCGCTTCCAACTCGGCGTTTGCAGTTTCCACCGCGGCGTCCTTGGATCGGGCCACGGCGCCCGCCGCCCGTAGCAGCCACTGGGCCCGCAGCAGCAGGAAAACGCTCATTCCTGCGGCGGCCAAGGTAAAGCCGACCAACAAGGCCGCGGCATAGACCCAGCCGTTCACGGTATCGCCCCTAGGCGATCCTGCCGGTCGGCAATTTGACGAATTCTGACGCCATAGTTGCCGTCCACCACCACCACTTCGCCGCGCGCAATCAACCGGTGATTGACCAAGACATCCACCAGGTCGTTGACGTCGCGGTTCAACTCAACGATCGAGCCGGTGGTCAGCTTCAGGACTTCTTTCATGGGCATCCAGGTCTTGCCGAAAGAGATGCTGACGGGCAAGTCCACGTCCAGCAGAAGGTCCATGGTGCGCGAGTGCTGCGCCGCGTGGGTGGGGCTCGCCTGGGCCGGGGACGGAGCTTCCACGGACGCTTTCGGGGCGGGTTCCGGCGGCGCATTGGGCGGTGCGGCAACCAGATTCAGCAAGCCGTCGCTCCAGCCGAGTAAGAGTGACGGCAAATTCTGGCCGGGTAATTGGATGGAGACCGTCACCCAATCCCTTAACCCGGCCGGCGCCGTGCTCTCCTTTCCGTTGGAGCACGAGACCTCCACGCCTAGAACCGAGCCGATCCCGCGCGCCATGATCGACAGGGACTGACCCAGAATCTCGAGAAAGGTATTCTTGGATTCGCTGAGCTCAGCCGTCTCGATGCCGGCCACCTTGAGCGTCAGCGAGCCCAGGTATTCCCACGCCGGCTGCGGCGCCATTAGCCAAACCGTCATGCCCGGAGGGCCGGCCAGAGGTTGCTCCCACCACAGCAGGCCGGCCTCTTTTTCGGCGCCGGGAATCGGGGCCTGAGCCGGGCCCCATCGCACCTCCGGCAATTGGTCGGTCATGGACTCGATCACTTGCGCCAGACCGGCTGCCCACTCGTCCAGCAATTTGCGGGCGGCTTCGGTGGTCTCGAGCCGCAAAGGCGTTCCCTGGTCGGCCGGGTTCACGCCGTCACCATCCCCTTCGACATCGGCCACTGTTGTGCCAGGTGCCCCCGCAACCTCAATATGGCCTGGGACTTCGACTGCGAGATGCGCGATTCGTGGAGGTTGACCACTTGGGCGATTTCGCGCAAGGTCAATTCCTCCTGATAGTAGAGGCTCAGCACGACCCTTTCCATTTCGGGTATGGCGTCGATTCCTTGCGCCAGCAAACGTTCCAGCTCCGAGCGTTCCAGAATGGTGGAAGGAAGGTCGCCATGTTCACCCGCAGAGACGCGCAGCATCTCGTGCCCCGTCTGGGTGCCCGCGGATTCCAGGCTGGCCACGTTTAAGCCACGGATCTCGACCAGCCATTGATGATATTCCTCCAGCGGGATTTCGAGTTGGGCGGCGATTTCTTCCTCGGTGGGTGAGCGCTGCAAGTGCTGCTCGGCGATCGCGATCGCCGCTTCGATCTGTTTGGCCCGTTTGCGCTTTTGCCGGGGAGCCCAGTCCAGGCTTCGGAGGCTGTCGAGAATCGCGCCGCGAATTTTGTACTCCGCGTAGGTTTTGAGCTTGACGTTGTGGCTGGGGTCGAAGTTGTCGATCGCTGCGATCAGACCGAGCACGCCGGTCGAGACTAAATCTTCCAGACTGACGTTTTCCGGCAACCGTCCTTGAATCCGCCGCGCGATCAGGCGCACCTGGGGCAAATTTTCCAGGATCAGCCATTGCCGTTCTTCTTCGCTCATCGCGTTAACCACCTCATATCCGTGCATAGCGCTTCGCCATCGAGATTCCTGGTCACGCCGCTGTGCGTGCGATTCCAGCCGGCGACAGCAGCATCTCCACCAACCCGTCCAGCGTCACCGCCCGCAGATCCTCCGGAATACGCTGGCCATTCGAGAAGAACGAGAGCGGCAAACCGCTGCGCACCGCTTGGGCGTAGACCGGCCCAAACGTCAAGGTTTCGTCGATCCTGGTAAACAGGAGGTGGGCGGGCTGGAAAGGAGCGAATCCCTCGACCATCCGCGTCATTTCGGCCAGCTTGATGGAAGCCGCCAGCACCAAATGAGTGTCGATGTCGCCGCGCGTTACCAGAAATCGCGCCAGCTCGCTGGCGCTCTCCAGATCGGCGGGCCCGAGGCCGGGCGTATCGATCAAGATCAGATCTTTATTCCGGCTCTCTTCGATCGCTTGGGACAGGGCGCGGACGGTCTCGGCAAGTTCGAAGCCCACGCCCAGGATGGCCGCATAGCTGCGCAACTGTTCCGCCGCCGCAACCCGGTAATTGTCGGTCGAGAACAGCACCGCGGGCCGCCGGCAAGCCAGCCCGTAATTCACCGCCAATTTCACCAGCGTGGTTGTCTTCCCGGACCCCGGCGGGCCCACCAGACAAACGATGCGCGGGGTGGAATTGCCGTGCCCGAGGGTGGGGGTCGCCGCGACCCGGGAAGCTAGTTCGTCGGCCAAAGCCTGGTCGAACCGGCTGGCCGCTTTGGCACGATCGAGACGCCTTGCGGCTGCCTCCACGATTTCAGCGGCCAGTTCCGCGGGAACGTCCGCCAGGTTGAGAGAGGCGTACGCTTCGGCGGCGCCGGCCGAGGCCCCCAGCCAATCCGTCCGTTGAAAAGCGGCCCGCGTCAAGGTGCGGCGCATGACCTCCAATTCCCGGCGCAACTCGGCAACCTCGCCCGAGAGTCTCTCGCCACGAGGCGGCTTGGGAAGCGACTCGCCGGCGCCGGCGCCGTCGTCCGCTATCAGCTCGCCGGCGAATACCACCTCGTACTCGCCCAGATGACGATATTCGGTGGGGGTCTTGCGGCTGCTCACGAGCATGGCTTCCGAGCCCATTTCCCGGCGCGCCGTGGAGACGGCCTCTTCCACCGTGGCGCTGTAGTACGATTTGATCTTCATGTCATTTCTCTTCGTGGGGCGCCCCATGCGCCGCCCGGAAACTCTCAGAAGTAATCGTCAGGTTGGCGCATTTTCTGTAGACCGCCGATCAAGCAATTGTGCCGAGCGACTGGATCCTCACCCCGCCGGGCACTTCGTTGTGCGCCAAAAAGAAGAGATTGGGAATGCTAGTTTCGGTGATCTGGCGGAAAAAGTAGCGGGCCGCCGAGGACGTAATCGCTACCACCGGCGATTCGGGCGCGGGCACCCGGGCCGCCACTCGATTCAGAATGTCGCGCGCCGCCTGGGGCGATAGAGTCAAATGACTGGCTTGCTCGCCATGCTCCACGCCGGACTCCACCAGGTGCTCCATGGCGGGATCCAGGAACCACGCCGGCAACTCGCCGCCGCGATTCAGATAGGGCTTGACCAGCGCGCGCCGGATCGCCTGGCGGACATACTCGGTCAACAGAACGGGATTGCGCACGGAAACCGACGCTTCTCCCAGCGCCTCCAGAATCGAAACCGCGTCGCGGATGGAAACCCTTTCCCGCAACAGGTTTTGCAGCACTCGCTGCACCGTCGCCAGGGGCAGCAATTTCGGCACCAGATCTTCCACCACCTTGGGATGCTCGACCGCCACCCGGTCCAGCAGGCGCTTGGCATCCTGGCGGGAAAACAGTTCGTGGGCGAAGCGCCGGATAAGCTCCGCCAGGTGCGTCCCCAGCACGCTCACTCCGTCCACCACGGTATAGCCGGCCATGCGGGCCTTCTCGGCGCGTTCCGCGGGCACCCAATAAGCCTGGATACCGAAGGCGGGCTCCCGCGTCGGCTGGCCATCGATCATCGGCTCGGCCGGACCGGCGGCGATGGCGAGTTCCGAGTTCTGCGGCAGTTCATAGCGCGCCACTTCCACGCCTTTCACCGCGATCACGTACTCGCGGCTGCGCAGGGAGAGGTTGTCCATGACGCGCACGGGAGGCAGCAGGTATCCCAACTCGGTCGCCAACTGTTTCCGAATCGCCGAGATGCGTCGCAGCAGGGGGGAATCCTGCGCCCCTTCCACCAGACCCACCAAGCCGAGGCCGACCTCGACCGCGAGCGGATCCACGCGCAGCATGGCCTCCACGTTTTCCTTGGCCGCCGGCTTGGTTTCGGGCGCCGGCGCGGCCGCCTGCCGCTCCCGGAGGCGCATCCGCCATGCCGCCGCCCCGGCTCCCCCTCCCAGGATCAGAAAAGGAAGTTTTGGCAGGCCCGGCATCGCCGCCAGCGCCAGCAGAACGCCCGCCGCCAGCAACAAGGGTTGGGAATTGCCGAAGACCTGCCGCTGAAACTCCGCTCCCAGCCGGGCTTCGGAACTGGCGCGGGTAACGATGAGGCCGCCGGAAATCGAAATCATCAGGGCGGGAATCACGGTTACCAACCCGTCCCCGATGGTCAATGTCGTATAGGTCTGCAGGGCTTTGAGCAAATCCATGTCATGCTGCAAAACCCCGATCAGAAATCCGGCCACGATATTGATCGCGGTGATCAGGATGCTGGCCACCGCATCCCGCTGGGTGAAGCGCGATGCGCCGTCCATGGCCCCATAGAACTCCGCTTCGGTGGAAAGCTGTTTGCGCCGCCGCTTGGCCTCGGTTTCGTCGATCAGGCCGGCGTTCAAGTCCGAGTCTATGGCCATCTGCTTGCCGGGAAGCGCATCCAAAGTGAAGCGCGCGGTGACTTCGGAAATGCGCACCGCGCCGTGGTTGATGACCACGTACTGGATGGCGATCAGGACGAGGAAGATCACCGCGCCGATGATGTAATTGCCTCCCACCACAAAACTGCCGAAAGCGCCGATCACCTGCCCGGCCGCCGTCGTCCCGGTGTTTCCGTTGAGCAGGATCAGGCGCGACGAGGAAATGTTGAGGGCCAGGCGAAACAAGGTAAGCAATAACAAAGTGGTGGGGAAGGAGGTAAACTCCACCGGCCGGACCAGGTAGAGGGAAACCATCAGCACGGTGACCGACATCAGGATGTCGGCCGCGATCAGCAGATCGAGCATCCAGCCCGCGAGCGGCGTGATCAGCGAGATCACGATGGCCAGCACGGCCAATGGCACCGCCATCTGGCCCAAGGCCTCCAGAGGCAATTGAGCCATCCAGCGGTGGGGGGGCGGCGCCATGCTTTGGTGGGTGTCATACGCCTATCGGGGCAGTCTACCGTTCATGAGTTTGAATATGTAGGCCAGGATTTCGGCCACCGCGCGGTACAGGTGCGGCGGGATCTCCTGCCCCACCTCGACCGAAGTATAGAGAGCTTGCGCCAGGGGCGGATTTTCGACGATCGGCACCTGGTTTTCGATGGCCTTCTGCCGAATCCGCTGGGCCAGGTAATTCTTGCCTTTGGCGACTACCAGCGGGGCCGCCATCCGCTCCAGTTCGTAGCGGATCGCCACCGCGTAGTGAGTGGGGTTGACCACTACGGCGGTAGCCTTGGGCACCTCTTTCATCATCTGCCGCCGGGCCCGGTCTCGTTGCAGGCGCCGGATGCGCGCCTTCATTTGCGGGTTGCCCTCGATATCCTTGAGCTCTTCCTTGATGTCTTGCCGGCTCATCCGCAACTCCTGCCGGTAGCGGCGCGACTGGCGCAACAGGTCCACCACGCCGAAGACCAGGAACAGGCCCGCGGCCTTCCACAACAAGCTCATCAACGTGCCGGTCATCAACTGGAAGGCGCCGCGCACGTCGGCCAAGGGCAGGACGAGGAACTGGTCCAGCCGGTCGCGCACCACCACCCAAACCGCCCACAAGAACAGCGGTATCAACAGCGCCGCTTCGACTACCGACGCCAGGTTCTGACGCGGCAGATCGCGCAAGCGCGCGGCTGGGTTGAGCCGCCCGAAATCCGGGACGAGCTTGCCCAGGCTCCATCCGAATTTCGTGGTGCCCAGGCGCACCGCTACCGTGACCAGCGCCACAGCCAAGCCCCCGGCGATTACCGGCGCCAGATAGCTCCACAAGAGCAGGCGCGCGGTACGAACCAGGTCGGCGGACGAGAGTTGTGGCGTGAAGGCTAGATCCACTAACTCGCGCATCAGTAGCCGGAATCCCTTCAGCCAGGTTCCGCCCGCCATCTGGATCAGCCACAGAAACGCCAGGAACTGAAGGGCGGACACAAACTCCCGGGCGGAGGCAAACTGGCCTTCCCGGCGGGCCTTTTCGATGCGCCGCTGGGTAGGTTGCTCGGTCTTGCTCTGGTCCGGCATATGCGCTCATAAGCCCAAGACCCGTTGCGCCGCATTCCACATCTGGCCTCCCCAATCGCTCAACACGCGGGAGAACAGCGGCACTACCCACACCATTACCAGGAGTGCCACCAGCATCTTGACGGGGAAGGCAAGCGACATCATGTGCAACTGGCTGTTCAGTCTTCCCAATAGTGCCAGGGCAACGTCCACCATCACCAACACAGCCACGACGGGCAGGGCCAGACGGACGCCAATCGAGAGCATGCTTCCCATCCTCTCCACCACGACCCCGGCGGAGGCCCGGCTGAATTCCCGCGCCGGATCCGGGACGCGCTCCAGGCTTTCGGCGAGCAAACCCAATACCCGCCGGTCGAATCCCAAGGCAAAGAACGACAACCCGCCAAACAGTTGCGCCACGACCAGCAGCACTCCGCTATCGGCCTGCGTATTGGGATCGACCGTAGAGGCGTAGCCAAAGCCCGCCGGCTGTCCCAAAACCTGCGCCGCGAACGTAAACGCCTCTAGCGGGAGTTTACTGAGAAGGGCCGGAACAAAGGCGTAAGTAATTGTTTCCTTAGCGGGTTACGAGTTGGCCTGCGTATTACCCACGCGGGGTAATACGGAGGTGCTCCAGCCCCAGCGT
>JBEKYD010000245.1:0-11765 GCA_049511335.1 Bryobacteraceae bacterium
GGCTTTCGATCCGCGCCAGCAGCCACCCGAGGGCACTGGCGCCGCGGGGCCGCGCGGCGTCAATCCACTGGCGGAACGGGGAGTGTGCTTCCACCGGCCAATCTTCCGCCGCCAGGGGAGTCAGCCGTGCCATCGCCGGGCCCAGCCTGTCGGCGGTGTCGTAGCGGTCCCAGGCGATCTCCAGGTTGCGCGGGTAGCGCTCTCCCAAGCGAAGGGCCACTTCATAGTCGAACACCGCCGAGAGGGAAGTGCCGGCGATGCCCGAGATTTCCGGCTCTTCGAATGCCGGGAGATCCCCGCCCACAACCGCGATGCGTTCCTGTAATGAAAGAGGATGGCATCGGCCAGCCGGGCCACCTCGGGTGTGCGCGGATAGGCCCGAAGGAACAGCAGGGTCTCGTGAAACCGGATCAGATCCTCCGCGCCGGTGAAATGCCGCTTCGCCGCCGACGCCAGCAACCGTTCCAATGCCCCGGTCTCCGGGGGGCCGAAGCGCCTCTTCCACTCGTCCAGACGGTCCAGCAGCGTGCCAACCATCGCTCTTGAGCTTAGCTCGTGGCTCCATGCGCCGCTTCGGAAATTCGGTGCTGGGTCGCCATCGATCGCGCGTGGCCCCCGCCATCCTCGAACTTCCGCAAAAGCTGCGAAACCGAGCCGCGACCACCCTCCCGCCGGGGTGGGCAGGACACGGGAATCGCGCGGGAGTAATATAGTCATGTTCTATGAAGACGAATAAGAAGGTCCTGTTGGCCGCGACCGTCACGGTTGCCACCCTCGCGCTATTCGCCTGTTCGCAAGCTCCGACCCCAGCGGCGAACCCCGCGACCGAAACCAAGAAGGAGGCGGCGAAGCCCCCGGAGGCCGTAACCGCGCAAACTGCCTTCTATGAATCCTACAAGCTGGCGCGCAGTTGGGCCACCGACCTGCTGGCGCTCAGCGTAACCAGCGGCGAAGTGCCGAACATCAAGAACGAGGACGGGAAGTGCGGGCAGTGGACTACCGTCTTTGTTTCCCCGAGCCTGAAGCAGGCCCGCAGTTTCACCTACGCGGTGGCCAGCAGCGGAACCGACATCAGTAAGGGTGTCAACGTGGGCAACGCGCTGCCCTGGGGCGGCGAAACTCGCGACAGTATGCCGTTCACCAATGGCCAGTTTTCGGTGGATTCCGATGCCGCTTACAAGACCGGCCTGCAGAAGGCATCGGACTGGCTGAAGGCCCATCCGGGCGAAAAGGTTTCGTTCCGGTTGGGCAACGCCACCCGGTTCGGGGCGCCAGTCTGGTACATCATGTGGGGCAGCACCCAGAACGGCTATGCGGCGTTGGTGAGCGCCACCACCGGCTTGATTGTGCAATAGAGCCGGCGGGCCGTAACATAGCGGCGCAATACGGTTGGCGCGGTCTCCTAATCGCAGCCGCGCGCGCCGAGCCAGGAACGCAGCCAAAGCGCAGCGGAAGCCCGCCAAGACGCCGCGCTAAGGCAGCCAGGGGGCGTTCGTGTACTCTCAAAAGGGTGTGGAGAACGCGGACACCCGCGCGGCGTGCCGGTGCCACGCACGCCGCAAGCGCCACTACGCGGCTGTCATCGCTCCGGCGATCCCCAGCACCAGACTGGGAGCCAATATACTCCGCGCCATAAATGGGTCGCAAGGCCCCTCTTTGGAGATCGAGCGAGTGTGGGAGACCTATTGGTGGACCTGGTGAGATTCGAACTCACGACCTCTTCCATGCCATGGAAGCCAGATCAATCACTTACGGACAAGTTCCTCGTGGTTTCATGCAGTTACAGACGCCAGTTTTGGACCGCGTTTGGACCGCGTGACCTCTTCCATGTTTTCCGGACCCTGCCCGGACCTCGTGATCCTCGCCCCTATTGGACCTCGCTGGCCACTCGCTTGCTTCTTCACGCGCACGCGCTGATATCGACTTTTGAAATGCGTCCGTTGGGCAGACATTTTTCCCTTTTCTCGCGCTATAAAGGGTTTTTTCATCCCATGCACCCCACGGCGGGCTATGTGGCGGCGGGGTTGGGGGAATCGCGCCGGTCATGTGGCTGAACAGCGGCATCTTCGCGGGCGGGCTGTATCGGCTCATCCCGGCCTCCTGGGCAGTTCGGAGATGGTCACGCGTCCCAGTTCCCATTGCCCCCGTGCTTCTTCCCGTTCCCACGCAGGGCCAGCACCAGCGACCACGCCAGGGCCGGCAGCGCGCGGAAGATGGCGCCCAGGTCTTCATAGCCGTGCTTGGCCGAAATCTTCCCGAGAGCCATGCGGTGCGTCGGCGATGGCGCGGCGCGCCGCCGCTCCCACCGGGAAACCCTGCACCCGCGCATCGTCTCCCCGCCCTTGTGCTCTCCCCACTTGTTCATCTCGGCTGCCAGCCGTATTTGCGACCACCGCAGCCGTTCGCGCAGGACCACCACTGCCACGCTCATCGCTTTGCGCATCAACATCGTGGTCCCTTTCATTCATCAGCCTTTCCCCACTCTCGCTATGTGGAGATCCCGGCCGCGCAAGTCCCGCCAGCCGCCCGAGTGGTGGAGGGCGAAGAAGCCTACCGTCCGGCCGTCGTGCTTGTGGCGGATGACGACCAGGAAGTCCACCCGCCACTCATGCATGATCTGCTTCGCCTGGTGCGATACCGATTCTGGACCGAGGTCGGGCAATTCGCGAGGCGTCGCCGCCTCTATCACCTCGCCCACCACATGGCCGGGCGGTCCAGCAATCAGTACGAGGTCGCCTACTGCAAAAGGACATTCGCCCCTCGCCAGTTCGCGGACGCGCTCTTTTACGAACGGGAGTTTGCACTTCGGGCACCAGTAGTGGGCTGGCCCCCACTCCTCGGGCGCTTCGGTCAGCGCCGCGCCGCACAGTGGGCAGGCCGGACTCAAGTTCATCGTTTTTCCCCCGCGGGCCCAAGCAGGTGGCTCCGGCACACGGGAGTCAACGGCATGTGGACCTTACCGGAGTCCTTCGGAATGATCGCGGCCATCGTCTTCGCCTTGAATGAAATCAGGAGCGTCCAGTGCGTTTTGCTCTTCCTTCCGCACTCCGCGCAGGGCACGGCCGTGCTGTACCGGAGGAACCGGACGACCGACCGCTGCTCCTCCGTGAACATGCGATTCGGTCTTGCTTCGAAGATCTCAACGGCGTTGGCGGGCGTTTCGTCCAGGCGCTTCATATTTCAGTTGTTCTGGTGGCGTGCCAGCATTCCGAGCAGCGCCCGCCGCACCACGCGGGCGATTTCCTTCAACTGTTTCTCCGGAATCCGGATCTCCATGAACGGTTCGGGCGGGTGCTCCTCGAAGTACTCCAGGGCCGCGCGCGCCGCCTCCCGCCGCGTCGCACCAGGCGGGTCGTCCTCGCAGCCGCCGTAGCAGGGGCACGCTCCTTTCTGGTGGCCCACCGACCCGATGACCCCGCGAATGAAGCACTCGAAGTGGAACGGGTTCGGGTGGCCGTTGAGGAACACGCCCCGGTCGCCAGCCACGATCCTCTCCTCGCAGTGAGCGCACAGCACGCCGACCGGCGTCTCGACCCTGTCCGCCGGGTCGCACGTGGGTGCGAGCCATGATTCGCCAAACCAGTTCACAATCCGTCCTCCCTGGTGGGTTCATGCTGGCTGGCGCGCTGCCAGATTTCCCATAGGTCGGGGAAGTCGCGGCGGATGCCTTCGAGCTTAACGGTCATGCGCGCCGAGAGGTTCGACAGTTCCGCGATGCTTCCGATCAGTTCGCCGAAGACCGGGTTCTTGAGGATGTCTTCGCGGGTGGATGCCTCGTGGATCAGCGCGTCGCTCATCGCAGCCAGGCGAATGTAGATGGTGTGGAAGTGATTCACCGGCTTCACCGCGGAAGCCGGCGGAACCCAGTTCTTGCCGGTCATGTGACCTCCATGGCGCGCGCCGCCCGCAACCCTTCCGTGACGCATGCCCAATGGCAGAGCGCCGCCTCGACCGTGTGAGCGCGGCAGTCGGTGGGAGGACTCTCTATCGGAACCAGGGTGGTTTCATCGCCAGCCTCAATTGGGCGCCTGCAGACGCCACATGGTTCCCCGATGCTTGGGTGGCCGGCGGGAAGCGGTGAGTATTTTCGTGGGTCCATAGCGCGCCTATTTCGATCGCTGCCCCTTGTGCGTCTCGCCAATCCGCCGGAGGCGCTCGCGAGCTTCGGCGATCGAGAGGTGATGCGCGAGCACGTACCGCCGGATCTTCTGGCACTGGCTCTTCCTGTTGCCTTTTCCGGCGCAGACAAACTGCTTGCTTGCTCCAACTTGTGGCCGATCAGTTTCCTCACCACACACTTCGCAGAGGATTGGCGCGCGCTTCGCACGGCGGATGATCACCGGACGTCTGCCGGGTATCCAGGCAAAGATGCGTGGCTCGCGGATCACGACCCGGAGCCGCACGCCGGCGCGCTTTGCCGCCGTGTGAATTGCGGATTTCGCGCCTGCGGTGGACTCGTCCGGTCTGAACGACAGTTCCAGCGCTTCGTCGGTTTCGAGGTAGGAGAGACGGTTCACCACACGGTCCCAATAGCCCTTGCCGAAGCTCGCCCGATGAGCGGCTGGAATCTCCCTCCGCTTGATCACGCGATCCCCCGGCTCTCTGCGTCTTTTGGCCAGGTTTTGCACTCTGCATCGCGATGCGATCCATAGAGAACCTCAAATGGCGTCGCCCTTTCAATCTATGTTGGGGTTCAATCGGTACTCGCCGGGACCGATCTTGCTAAAGACTCCTTGTTCAGTGAGTTTGCCGACCTTGGTATACATCGTCGTCGTGTAGAAGGAATGCTTGATGCCGCGCGTCCTCCCTTCGTTAGCCGCGCGAAACTGCGCGAGGTTGAGCCTGCCGCCCGCTTGCTTCGCCCACGCGATCAGAAGTTCAGCCTGGAGCAGGCCGCGACCGGCATTCGACGTGGCCGGCGCTCGCGTCGCATGCGCCTCCCGGCGTTTTGGGGGCTTCCGGGCTGAGCCCTTTCGAGCTTGGTGCGCCGGCGGCTCCGGTGGCGCTTGCAGCAACGGCGGCGGTACAACCGGTTCGTGGATTGCGGCCATTTCGCCGGTGAAGCCGTTTCCGCCAAATCCCGGTAGTTCGTTGAGGTTCTGGATCATGCCTTGCGATAGGAGAAAGTGGACCAACTGAGTATTGTTGGCCGTCAGCAAGTCGATCTGCTGCTGGTTGCGCTGGATCGTCGCGAGAGTTTCCTGCATGCCCATCGTGATTTTCATGCGGTCCTCGTAAGTGCCTTGATGGTTCGGATGTACGAAGAGAATGTCGTCGACGGCTGCTTGCGAAATATGTCCGTATCGTCGAACGCCTGGCGGGAACGCTTCCCGAGGTTGGTGAGGATGAAACCGCCACGGCTCTTCTCGTACCGGATGTAGCCGCGATGGAAGAGGCTGCCGAAGCTTCGCTGGTCCACACAGAGCGCGTCGCCGGTGACCATCACGAAGCTTGACCGTTCATCGGTGAAAAGCCGGAGCGCGGCGTATTGCCGGTTGCTGAGGAGTACTTTCGCCGGGATGCCATTGAGCTTGCCCGTTTGCATAGTGCGACGCTGCGGTCCCTCTTCCTCTGGATTTGCACAGGACAGATTAAACAGGAAGCGCGTCCGAACACATCGATTCTAGTCATGCGAAGTGCGCCTGTCCGGCAACATCGAAGATCCTGGTGAGAAGCACCGTGCCATTCGCTGGCGAGAGATGAGGCCGAAGTGGCTAGCGAATCAAATACTTGCAAGGAATTCAGCAAGGGGCCAACTGCCCGAACAGAAATCGACTGCCGCGTCTGCTTTCGGAGTACAGGGCGGCCATCGGTTGTTTGGTCGTTTGGTGTCGGGCGCCATTCTGGTCGCTAACCTAAAGCGCGTGGCTGTTCCGGGAATGCTCGCTGCCGCCAGACTGGCAGTGAGATTGCGCTGACCGAAGAACAACAGGCAGATCAACTGATCAACTTGCCCCTTCCCGAGTGGCAGAGAGGAGCGATGGGCGACGAGACATGGAAGACAGAATACTATAATACTGGAGAACTTCATCATCATGAGCTGGTCGAGCAATCGAGCATTCTAGTGGCAGGCCTTCTTGAAGTCTTGAAGGGGCTTGGGCAGTCTGACTGAAGTACACCGCTGAGTCACTCGATTCTGGCCGAGTGCCCTGACGATTGCCGCCATGGTGGGCAGCCTATGGCTCTTGGCGCTAGCGTCGAAGTCTCTCCCAACCAGAACCACCTACGCGGTTTGGACCGGCATCGGCGTGGCAAGCACTGTCTCGGAGAGCCGAAGACTGCCGCCCGAATCGCATGCCTGTGCCTGGTCATGATTGGTCTGCTCGGCCTCAGACTGGTTTCGTCGCACCAGTGATTGTCGAGGACCACCGAACCACACGGCGCTAGCGCCTCACTTGGTCTTCCAACACTCTCCAACCTTCGTGTACTTCTTTGATCCACAACGCGGGCATTTGCAGTTGCTCACGCCACCGCAGTTGTAGCAATAGATGCTTGAGCAACCATTGCAGCGATACACATCGAAGTAGACGCCGCCGCCAATCCCACCGGACGGCGAGTGGCCGCAATTTGGACATCGAGAATAGGTTGCCACTGATAATACTCCTCCTCATGACCCCGTACTGCTCAATCAATTGCCCTTACTTACGCCCACGTCCCCACGTAGGGCTTCGATTTCTCCTCAGTGCGTAGGTCTCCTGGAACTAGGTTGCACATTCGCACATTCCGCGCTTCGTGCCGTCGGATTGTGCGACCGAAACTGACGCGAACACTCTTTGGTAAAGTAAATGGCGGTACGACCTCCGGAGGGATTGATGAAAGTGAGGACGTCGAAAATCAATCCCTCGTCAACGTCCAGTTCCCCTGCAATAGTCCCGCCAACTGGAAGCATTCTTGATCTGACTAATCCTCTACAGGCAAAAAATGCCTCATGCGCGTTCACGACGAGGTATCCCTTCTTCAAGCGGGAAACTCCCCTAACAGTGCGCGCGAAGCAGAGGTAAACTCGCAAGGCGTTCACGTCCGCCGAGACTGGAAGCTTGCGGTCCAGCCATGTCGGCGGACGGGTCAAACCAGGGTGCCAGAAAATCATGCGCCCAGCGACGCCCCTGAGGACAAATATGATGGTTCTGAACAGGAGCGGTGCCAGCCAGGCCATCAGGACAATAAGGCACAGCAGCAGGCACAATCCGATGAGAGGGTGGCTGTAGGCCAGTGCGAGCAGAGCGACGACGCCCAGGTCCTCCAACACGCTAATAATCGAGTGTGCGACTGGGTCCGGATATTTGTGTGCCAGAACTCGGAATCCCATCTTGGTCGAATGCGTTCCCAGGGCGACGGAGCCACCGACCATGAAGGCCACGACCTGGAGCATCGGATCGAGACCGGACGCACTTGCCACCGCAAGTAGGGCGCCACCTACTGGGCGCACGAAGGTGTGTAGTCCGTCCCACAGTGTGCTGACCAACGGAATCTTATCTGCCAGAAACTCCAGCGCATACAAGGCTCCGGCAAGCGCGATTACGACCGGATGGGCAAGGATCGCCAATTCCGAAGGCAGTCCCGTGACCCAGTGATAGCGGATACCGAGGCCAACGACCAGAACAGTAGCGTAGAGGTTAATTCCTGAAACAAAGGAGAGGCCCAAGATCCTTGTCAACGTGTTGATCGCATTCATATTGGCCTGCCGCTGATGTCATAGTCTGCCGCCGGATGCTTTCGGGGCCGGCTACCTCGCCTGGGACTGCCGCACGATGCCGCCGATGAGCGCAGCGAGGAACAGCAATAGATTATGGACAAATAGGATTACGCCAATTGCTCCAGCAATAACCGTTCCGACTGCGCCGACAATTGGGAGGTGCGAAAACGTTGCTGCCAACGCTCCAATCCCAAGAATCATAACCGAAAGCAACAGGGCCGGTATCAGTGCTGCAAGCAGCGCTCGGCCCGCGGTGCCGGCTCGGCGACCGCCGACGTAGCCACCAAGCGTCGGGCCGAGAAATGGACCGACAACGGGAATCCAACCCAACAAGATGGTCAGAATAAATGAGAGGCCGAACATCCAGGCTATGGCTCCCAGAAGACTCGACCGCCCATACATCACTCTGTCCGCAATTTCACTTGTCTCCATACCATTCACCCCTTCATCAAGGCGTCCCAGCCCTGTGCTTCCTATAGTCACGCCTTGGATGCCGGCAGACGAGATTTCACCTGGAGTCAGGTCGTTCTCACCCGCACTCCTGAACGCCCGCGCATAGCACGCGAACAACCGAAGGTCTCGATGCACAGATGCGCGTCCTGCCGTAAGCGCAGGACTGTATCACCTCAAAGGTGTCACGCGCCCCGGTTCACAAGTGCTTCACGCAATCTCTGTGCCGCCACAAGAAGCACCGAGCCGGCAACAAACGCCAGGATAACAACGCGCCAAGCCTCCGCGCCGAGAGGCACGATCTCGTAAAACTTGTGCAGAAACCGCGTGAGTAAATTGCTTGACGTGACGCTGACGGCCGCGACATACACCAGGATCATACCTAGGGCAAACGACAGATACCAGCGCCGTCCCTTCACCCCGCGCCGGGAGATGATCAACATAAAGTTGACGACGGAGATCAATACCATGATGGAAACCATCGCCATTTTGGGCACTTCCCCGTCTGATCCGGCGATTCCATTCTTCGCATAGGCGAAGCCCGCATAGCCAAACGACACGATTACGAGCGCCGACAGCGCCACAAATGAGAGCATGTCCAGGAAGAACCGCTTCTGCCGTTCCGTACTGGAATTTGTGAATGCGATCAACATCGCGGGAGCGCCAATCGCAAAGATGTTGAACAGTGACACCCGTCTGGGGGTCAGGGGGAAGTCCAGCAAAAACAGCGCGGAAGCGAGAGTCAGGTAAATGACCAGAAAATTCTTGGTTAGGAACAACTTGGCCACCGTACCCACGGTATTGATGATCTTCTTGCCTTCTTCAAACACCTGCGGCAGCAAGGTGAAGTTGTTATTCCGTAGAATGATATCCGCCACTTCCTTCGTGATGGAGGCACCTTCATCCATGGCGATGCCGAGATCGGCCTGTTTGATGGCAGGCACGTCATTGACGCCGTCGCCGATCATTGCTGTGTGAAGCCCTCGCGCCTGCAACGCCTTCACAATAATCACTTTCTGTTCTGGCTTCAATCTGGCGAACACAGTACATCGTTCGACCGCCTCCTCTAAGGCATGCGCTTCCAGCGCCTCCAGTTGAACGCCAGTGATCACGTCCTCTGCCTTGACTGTCCAGCCAATATCCCGGCATGTGGCTAGGATAGAGGTGGGCGAGTCACCCGAGAGAATCTTGAACCGGATGCCGTTCCGTCCAAACTCAGTGATCACATCGCACACATCCGGTCGAACCATATCGCTCAAGGATACGATGCAGAGAGGACGGACGCGGAACATCCCGAGGCCTTTGGCCGTAGCCTTGATGTTCTCGGGGTCGGCAACCTCCCCGAACAAAAGGTTGCGATACACCTCCAAACCCCCGGCCGAAACTTGTTGTTCTATCAGGGATGATCCGGCACCTGCGCACTGTGCGCTGAGCAACTCTAAAGCGCCCAAGACGTAAGAAACGGGTTGGCCATTTCGTTCCAGCGTCAGTACGCTCATCTTTCGTTGCGAGCTGAACGGGTACTCTTGCAATACCGTCGCACCGCCTCCTTGGAGCGACTCCATCGCGCGAATCGTGGCGTTCTTGTCGGAAGACAACCGGGCGTACGTGCCCAACACACCTTCGAGCGGCTTTGGATCATCAACGCGAGAAAACGGAGTGATCTTGCGAACCGACATTCGGTTCTGCGTAAGAGTACCCGTCTTGTCCATGCAGATCACCTGCACTCCCGCAAATGATTCAATTGCGTTAAACGTCTGAACCACGGCGCCCACCTTGCTAATGCGAAAGATGCCGATGGCGAAGACAACCGAGGCGGTCAGGACTAGGCCCTGCGGCACCAGCCCGATCATGATCGTCGCTATTTTCCGTACGAAATCCACATCTAGTTGATGGTTGTAGGCACCGATGCCGCCCTGCAAGACGCAGAGGAATATCGCCACGCAAAACAGGAGTTTCACGATGCCGTTGATGCTTCTCTGGAGCGGGCTCACCTGGGCCTTTTGCCGTTGCGCAATCTGCGTCATCTTCGATGCATAGCTGCTGTCGCTTAGCTTCTCGACGACGTAGTAGCCATTCCCGGACAGACAGAAGCTTCCCGAAAGCACAGAATCGCCTTCGCGTTTCTCGATCGGTTCAGACTCGCCGGTGAGCAGCGATTCGTCAATCTCGAGGTGGTTCGACTGGAGTACCGAACCATCCACCACCGCCTGGTCGCCGCGCTTTACGGCAATTACATCCTGAAGCACGATCTGGGAATGCGGAAGGTTGACGGCCTTTCCATCGCGCATCACGGTTACCTCGCGCACAATCAGCATGTTGACCTTGTCCATCGCGCGCTTCGCCCGGATCTCCTGCCCGAAGGCAATCACCGTATTGAAAAAGGCCACAAAAAAGACGCCCACACAATCCCACAAAAGGCGGCTGTCCCGAGTTCCCATGTAAAAGGCCAGCAGAAACAGGATGATACATCCAATGATGATGTTGAAAACGCTGACCAAGTTGTCCAGCAGGATGGCACGGGTGCTTTTCGTGCCGGGTTGGGGCGGCCGGTTCACTTGGCCGGCGGCGACCCTTTCCGCGACCTGTTTCGATGTCAAACCGAACGTGGCCGTAGGTGCAGACATTTGGCACTCCCTCTAGCGCTTAAGTTGATTGCTCGACGGCGCCCTGTCCGGCGCTGGTCCGCCTCACCACACAGGGCGAAGTTTCGAATCGTTCATGTCGAGCTCCGCAATGCACGACCAGTCCCGGTTCATCGGCGGAACCGCAAAAGTGATCTCGAACTCCTTCGAATCATTCGGCTTTAGTTGCCGGAAAAACTGGAATCCGTAATAGGCGCGCCCCGCAACACTGCCTTCGTGGAACCCGTCGGACTTGACGAATCCACAGTACACCCCAACATCACGAGTCTTCCAAGTGACGTTGACCACCTTGCCGGAAGCCACGGCATTGGGCCGATTCAGGCGTAACGAAGCCGCGGTTACCGCTTCGCGGTCAAAATGCCGACTCACCTGCTGCGGGTCTTCCCGAGCATGGATGCGGTCTTGATACTGCAACCAAGCGCGTCCGCCAATTCCCAACACCGCAACCCCGACAACAAGAACAACGATTGTGTTACTCGACATTGCTCAATTCTCCTCAGGTCGAATCGTTAGGTATCATCCACTGCGAAGGTTCTGATTCAGGATCTGGGTCCCGTCCGAATTCCTTTTTCCCTGCAATAGCGATCAATTGTGGCTTCCGCGACTTTGCGGCTCAACGCCGCCTTCTTGCCCTGTTCTGGAGTCGTAATGAAGCGAATGACATCGGCCCTCTTCGTGTCATCCAGTCGTTGGTCTGGCTGGCTGAACTGCTGCACCATGCTGCGCAGACGCTCAATCAGATCCCGCTCCTTTACTGCAGTGCCTCTCTTCCCAAATTCCGACTCCAGGATGCCGTGTATCTCTTCGCCGCTGAAAGGGAATCCGGCCACTCTCTGGTCCGGCGGATGCGGAAAATGAAACACAAACCCGTCTCGAATAGCGGATTCCGGCACCTGACGCTTGAGAGATTCAACCTCGGCTGCGGCTCTGTCAGAGTAGGTTTGTTCCTTTTCCACACTGAGAAAATCGTCCGA
>JBEKYD010000246.1:0-11736 GCA_049511335.1 Bryobacteraceae bacterium
TATCGGTCGAAACCATCGGTCGCGATCGTGACCACGTTGTCTTCCGGTCCAAGCTTCAAATGGCGCGCCAGACGGATAGCGCCGAGCACGTTGCAGATTCCCGATATTCCGAACAGCTCGCTGAGAGGCGCCAACGTTCCCTCGGGGCAACCCGCCAGTTCCTCAACCAACCGCTGCCGCCGCTCTACGAGTTCCAGGCCCATGACGCAATCGTCATCGTGGATCCGCATCACGTAATCGGTGGTCAGCACGTTGTGGATCAGCGGCACCATCTTGTCGCCGATTCCTTCGATGCGGTGCGTGCCGCGGCCGTTGTCGAATAGCGTGGAGCACTCCTTCGGCTCCAGGGCGCAGACCACCGAATCCGGATATCGCGCTTTGATCTCGTCACCCGCTGCCAGCGTGCCGGCTGAACCGGGCGCCGAAACGAACGCGGCCACCCGGCCGTTGCCATAAGCCGCGGCGGCTTCGATGGCGCTGCGTCCGGTCACATAACGATGAAAGCGATAATTGGGCAATAGCTCGAATTGCGCCAGCACCTTGTATTTCGGGTCTTTCTTATAGATTTCGGTGCGCTCCAGAACCAGGATGACATCGCTCTCCGATCCGGGTGTGAGGTCGAGTTGGCCGCCGTATTGCCGGATGCGCTCATAGCGCTCTTTGCTCATCCCTTCGGGCATGATGACGATCGCCGGATACCCCTTGAGCCGCGAAATGTATGCCACGCCGATTCCGAAATTGCCGGTGGAAGGGCCGATGGTGGTGTGTATGCCGGGTTCGATTTCGCCGGCCAGCTCTCCTTCCATCAGCGTGGTATATGCCGGCCCCACCTTATGGCTGCCGGAGGGAAAATGGCGGCCCGCCATCACGATGATGTTCGCCTCTACACCGGTGAGTTGCTTGGGAAGCACCACGTGGCGGATCTGGCCGCCGGCCCCGCGCCAGGTGATGTTGAACAGGTGGATGGGGTCGAGCGGATTGCCTGCAGCGGCTTCCGCCAGTTTGCGCACAGCCGGCGGCTGCAGCTCCGGGTGAAGCATCTCGGCGTAGGTCGGTCCGGGAATATACGATGGCATAAGATTATCTTTCAGAGTCTCTCCCACAGTGCTTTGGCGCGCGCGGCGGCAGCATCCGCGATTTCGCCTTCATCCACGTTCACCGAATGCCCGTCGCGCACCACCCACCGCCCATTCACCATCAGCGAATCGACAGGCGCGTTGGCAATGCCGTACATCAGGTGGCCGAACAGGTTTCGGGCGTCGATGGGAGTCGGCGGCTGGTAATCGAGCACTAGAAGATCGGCCTTGGCGCCGGGTGCGATCGAGCCAATTTCGACTCCCCAGATCTTCTTGACGATTTCCCGATTGTTCAGGAAAGCGGCCGCGAAAACCTCTTCGGCGGCCACGCGTGGGTCGCGCGCGCGCACCTTTTGCAGATGATAGGCGGTCTTGAACTCGTCCCACATTCTTGGCGAACAGCCGTCGGAACCGAGCCCCACGCACGCCGCGCTCCGGCACAGCGCCGGAAGATCGGCGATTCCGACCGCGTTATTGCAATTCGATTCAGGATTGTGGGCAATGTTCACGCGCCGGCGCCCGAGTATGGCGCGCTCGGCCGCGGTTACGTGAACGCAGTGCGCGGCCAGCGTCTTTTCGTCCAGAACGCCGAACTCGGCCAGGCGGCGCACCGCCAGGCGGTCGCAACTGTCCTCCGCCACATGCACGTGAAAGCCGGCGTCGAACGTTTGATTGGCCTCGACGCATGCCCGCAAAGTCGCGTCGCCAAGGGTGAACGAGGCGTGCAGCCCGAACATCCCGCCCACCTGCGCTCCCGGCTTGGTTCGTTCCAGGTAGCGAACGTTTTCGCGAATGCCTTCCCGAGCGGCGCGCTTGCCGTTGCGGTCGCTGACCTCATAGCAGGTGGCGCCGCGCAGGCCGACCTTGCGGAACGCGCGCTCGATCGAGTCGAGGCTGCCCGCGCAGGCCCGAGGGCTCGAATGATGGTCGATCACCGTGCCGACGCCGGATTTGGCCGATTCCATCAGACCTACCAGCGCGCTGTAATAGACGTCCTCTTCCCGCAGCGCGCGATCGAGCCGCCACCAGAGCTTCTTCAGGATGGACGGAAAATCGGCGGCCGGCGGTCCACCCAGGCGCATGCCCCGCGCCAGCGTACTATACAGGTGGGTGTGACTGTTGATGAGCGCGGGCATCAGCAGGCGCCCGCCCAGATCGGCCGTGCGTGGGCCCAACGCGCGGCCGCTTCGCACCACCCCGATCGAGCCATCCGCGTCTATCTCCACGCTGCCCGAGCTGAGCACGCGGTTCTTCTCGTCGAACGTCAGAATGCGGGCGTTGGTCAGAATCATGACGGCACAATGTGCGTGCCGGCCTCGCCGCCAACGGCCTGCGCCACGCGCTCGCTACAAGTAATGATGCACTCCCGGCCGCCACACTCCACAAATTCAATGCCGGCTTCGATCTTAGGACCCATCGAGCCAGGCGGAAATTCGCCCGCGGCCAGATACTCGCGCGCCTGCCGGACGGTCACTCGATCCAGCCACTGCCGATCAGGCCGGCCGAAACGGATGGCGGCGCGATCCACCGAGGTGACGATGATCAGCTTGTCCGCGCCCAGGTTGCGCGCCAAAAGGCTGGAAGCCAAATCCTTATCGACCACTCCCTCCACACCCACCAGGCGATCGCCTTCCCACGCCACCGGGATTCCTCCGCCTCCGCAAGCCACCACCACCACCCCGGCATTCAGCAGGCAGGCGATGGCGTCTTCCTCCAGGATGCGAATCGGGTGAGGCGAAGCTACTACCCGGCGCCATCTTCCGGGTTCGATCTCATGCAGCTCCCAGTGCGGCCTTTCGCGCCGGATCTGCTCGGCCTCATCGGCGCTGTAGGACGATCCGATCGGCTTGGTGGGGCGCCCCATTTCCGGGTCGGTTTCGCTCACCAGCACTTGCGTAATCACTGTCGCAACCCCGCGGCCGATGCCTTCCCTGCGGAACAGCTCGCAGGCGATGCGCTGAATCATGTAGCCCATGCCGCCTTGCGAATCCGACACGCAGGTATCGAGGGGCAGGCGTGGCACCCGCCGTTCGCCTTCTTCCACGCGGATTAGAATGTTGCCGATCTGCGGGCCGTTGCCATGAGTGATCAAAACTCTCGCATCGCCGCGAAACAGTGGGATCAGGTGGCCCAGCGTTTCCGCCGTGTGGTCGAACTGCTGGGGTATGGTGCCGGGCTCACCCGGCCGCGTGATAGCGTTGCCCCCCAGCGCGATCACCAAGGTCTCAGGCATCGGCTTCGTACTCGATTTCGCCATCCGCCATGGTCAGCGCCATGATGGCCTTGGCGGTGTGCAAACGGTTCTCGGCCTCGGCGTATACCACCGAGTTCGGGCCGTCGATCACCTCGTCGGTCACTTCGTTGCCGCGGTCGGCCGGCAGCGGGTGCATGTAGAGCACATCGGGCCGCGCCAGCTTCATGCGTTCGCGATCGCAGATCCAATTCGTGTATTGTTTGGCGATCCGCAGCGATTCGGCCGGATTGCTGCCCATGGTGTCCAGGCACCCCCAGCTTTTCGGGATCACCACGTCGGCGTCGCGGAACGCGTCCTCCATGTGGTCCACCACCCGAAAATTTCCGCCGCCGCGCCGCGCGTTCTCCTTGGCCGCTTCCATGGTCTCGGGCATCAGGGCATATTCCGGTGGATGCGCCAGCGTCACGTCCATCCCGAACCGCGGCATCAGCATGATCAGCCCTTGCGGCACCGAAAGCGGCTTGGCGTAGCTGGGCGCGTAAGCCCAGGACACGGCCATCTTCAGCCCGCGGAGATCTCGGCCCCGCTTCTCGCGAATGGTCATCAGGTCGGCCAACGTCTGGCAGGGATGGTCGATGTCGCACTGCATATTGATGACCGGTTTATCGGCCCACTTCGCCACTTCCCGCATATAGGCATTGCCCTCGCCGGGAATAAGGTCGTGGCGGATGGCGATGCCGTGGCCGTAGCTGGAAAGAATAATGCCGGTATCCTTGGCGCTCTCCCCGTGCGAGACCTGCATCGCGTCCGCAGTCAGAAAATGGGCATGGCCTCCAAGCTGGGTCATGCCGGCTTCAAATGAGTTCCTGGTGCGGGTGGACTTATCGAAGAACATCAGGAAAATCGTCTGATCGGTGAGATAGCGGTGCGGGATGCGCCCCTTGAATTTCCGCTTGAGGTCCGCCGCCACGTCGAGCATCACGTCGAGCTCCGCCTCGCTCCACTCCTGGGTAGTAATCCAGTCTCTCCCGCGGAAGAGAGCTTTCTTGATTTCGCGTCTTTCGTTCACCATCGCGCAAGATTCTCCTGAATGCCGCCGGCGTTGGCAAAGTGCACACGGCGCGGGTCGCCGATGGCTTCGGCCAGCAGCTTGAGCTTGAAATAGGGCAGCATGTCGAGCGTGGTTTCGGTCTCGACGCGCCAGCTTAGCACTTCGTCGTCGCTGCGCCGAAGCTCGACTTCGGCGCCGGGTTGACTGAACCGGACCAGGCCCTCCTGGAAGGTCAGCGTGTAAGAGATGCCTCCCATCGTGCCGTACAGAGTTGTAATGCCGGCCGGGCCGCCGCTGCAATCGAAGAAGAAGCCGTCCGCGCCCGCGGATTTCCGGTAGCTCTCGAGATTCGAGAACAAGCGCGGCTTCGCCAGGTTCGGACCGCCACCCTCGGGGCAAAAGACATCGCAATTGCCGCAATCGTTACAAGCGTCGGCATAGTTGGCGAACTGGCGGGCCTTCACCACGCGCAAAACGCCGCCTGGGACGCGATGCTTCGAGGCGGGCTGAAGCACAAAGTTGTCGTATTCGATGGTCGCCGGTGGTGTCTCGTATGCGAAGTTCGCGTCGTTGGGGCACACCGGAACGCACTTATCGCAATCGATGCAGTCGTACATCCACAGCTTGGAGCCGATCTTACGCGGCGTGCCGCGGTTACGCTCCCATCTGTAGCGGTGATCGGCGGTGGCTTCCGCCACTAGAATGGGCGTGTTGAGCAGGCCGGCCTTGTACACGTCGCCGCCGGCCGCCCTAGCCTGGCCGCGGAAGTTCAAAACGAAATCGGAAATGCGGCTCACCCCGAGCTGCCGCATCTCGGCCGCCAGATTCTCCAGGTAACGAATCAGCCGCGCGTATCCGCCGGGACGGAGAAGATCGGTGCAAGTCGTAACCGGCACGAAGTTCATGGCCACCGCGGCCGCCACGTTGTGGGCGTCCAGCCCGCCCGAGAAAGAAAACGGGATGGGGCGGGGAAGGCGCGAGCGGAACTCCTCCACCAGGTTCATCGCCAGCACGTGCAGCGGCGCGCCGGACATGTACATGAGTTCGTCCGCGAAGACCGACTTATGATTCTTGACCACCAGCGTGTTGGTGAACTTGAGCGAGAGACTTCTGCCGTGCCGCCGGGCAACCTCCTCGAGGCGCGGAACCAGGTCGAGCGCCTCCGCCAACTGCAAGTCGTTTTCAAAAGCCGGCGGATGAAGCTGGATTTCGCGATAACCCAGCACGTCGTGCAGCAGGTGCGCGACTCTCTCTTCGCCCAGTAGCGTCGGATTCAGCTTGATACAAACGTGGCAGCCCATCTCCGCCAGCAGGAAGGTCACGATGCCTTCGATTTCGCCGGCGGGGCAGCCGTGGAAAGTGGAAAGGCTGATGGTGTCGCTGATCCGCGTGGGGAAGGGAAGACCGCGATAGCGCGCCCACTCACCCGTCAGGCCTGCGCGCATCTCGTCGATGGCCCCGGCGGCGTTTTGCATCGACTCAATCCAGCGGCGCACGCGAGCGGAGCGAATGCCTTCCAGGTTATAGCCCACGCTCATATCGAAAACGGTTTCTTCGGGTATGCCTTCGCCCAATAGACCCGACGCCTTCACGATCTCCAAAAACATCGACGCTTTGACGTATTCGCGCAGCGATTCTTCCAGCTTCAATTCCTGCGACCATTCCACGTTGTAGCCCACGTTGGCGGCGTCGATACACGGGCGCGGGATCTTCAGCTCGTCGAGGATCTGGACCGTCTTTAGTTCGATGATGCGCGAGCCGCCCAGCCAGGCCAGCGCGATGTTCTGCGCAAGCTGCCCGTGCGGTCCCGCGGCCGGGCCGAGCGGCGTGGCCGCGCGATGCCCGTGAAATTCCACCGACAAGTCCAAATCGGGGAAACCGCGGAAGAACTTCGACGCGGGCAAGTCAAAGATTTTGCCTTCCCGCCGGTATTCCAGAAACGCGCGCCGCAACAGCAGCGGCAGCGGAATGCCGGCCAGCTCAGACATGACCCTTTTTCATGAGAGCCGTGTAGACCAGCGGAAACGCCGCGTAGAATTGAGCCGCGTCCACCAAATGGCGAATGGGCACGCGCTCCGCCACGCTGTGGGCTACCTCTTCTTCGCCGGGTCCGAACCCGACCGTCGGCACACCCTTCAGCCCCATGGACGCCACGCCATTCGTGCTGAAAGTCCACTTATCCACCACCGGCTCCTTGTCCCAAAGTCCGCGGAACGTCGCTATGGCGGCTTGCGCCAATGGATGCGATTCGTCCAGCACCCAGGTGGGGTAATACTTCTCCATCGGGTAGCGCAGCCCGGTGTAGCTCGGAACGTCGTAAGTCAGGGTTTCGATCTCGGCGGCTTCGGCGCCAGGCAACGCGCGGATCTCCGCCAGCGCGCTCTCCTTCGTCTCACCGGCAGTCAGACGCCGGTCCAGATGAATCGTGCATGCGCCCGGCACGGCACAGAGCGACGGCGAAAGCGAACGGATCTCAGTCACCGCAATGGTTCCCTTGCCCAGGAAGGCATCGTCTTTAAGCCGCTCGTTCAGCCGCTCCACTTCTTGCACTAGCCGGCTCATCTTATATATAGGGTTGTCGCCGCGTTCCGGCGCGCTCGCGTGGCACGATTTCCCGCGCAAATGCAGCTCGATTTCCATCCGCCCCCGCTGGCCGCGGTAAATGCCCAGCTTGCTCGGCTCGGTAATCACCACGCAATCCGGATGGATGTTGTCGTTCTCCAGAATGTAGACCCAGCACAAGCCATCGCAATCCTCCTCCTGCACGGAGCCGACCACCCACAGCGTGTAATCGCCCTCGAGGTTGAGCTCGCGAATCATCTTGGCGGCGTAAACCATGCTCGCCATGCCGCCGCGCTGATCGCTTGAGCCGCGCCCGTAGATATAACCGTCTTCGACCTTACCCTGATACGGGTCCCACTTCCACTCTTTGGGGTCGCCGACGCCCACCGTATCGGTGTGGGAGTCCATGGCGATCACCGTCTTGCCCGAACCGATGCGGCCCAGGATGTTGCCCATGGCGTCAACGCGGATCTCGTCGAAGCCGACCTTCTCCATCTCCTGACGGATTCGGGCGATTACCGGCCCTTCGTGGCTGCTCACGGCGGGAATCGCCACCAGGTCGCGCAGAAACGCCACCATGTCGCTTTCGTAACCCTGCGCCAGCCTGGCCAGTTCCTGCCGAAGTTGGCACGTTATTTCTCGCTCCGAATCAGCCGCAAACCGAGCCGCGACCGTCAGGGAGCGGTTGTCGGCGTCGATCGTAACGCTCCCCTTGTCGGCTTCCGTTTCCGCTGGGCTCGAGGCTGGCCGCTGCGTCTGTGACCCAGTCTCCCAATCGCCTCCGCTCATCGTGTTACCAAAACCTCCTCCGTCATATTTGCTGGCGCCGCCTTCGCCGCCCGCAGCGCCTCCAGCACATCCGCGGGCCGAATCGGCAGCTTTCGAATCCGCACGCCCACGGCGTGGAAGATGGCGTTTGCGATCGCCGGCGCCGGCCCGTTGATCGGCACTTCGGAAATCGACTTGGCGCCAAAGGGGCCGAGCGGCTCGTCGGTCTCGACCAGAATCGTGGTCAGTTTCGGCATATCTTTGGCGCCGAAAATTTTGTAGTCGAGAAAATTCGCGTTCACCGGCCGGCCGCCATCGTCCAGCACCAGCTCCTCGGTAAGCGCATACCCCAGCCCCTGCGTCACCGCGCCTTCCACCTGGCCCTCCGCCTGCATGGGGTTGATCGCGGTTCCAGGATCTACGGCGGTGGCGAGATGTAGCACCTGGACCTGCCCGGTTTCGGTGTCCACCTCGACCTCCGCAAAAGTCGCGCAGAACGGCGGCGGGCTATCCGTGTTGAAGTGCGACGCGCCATCCATAATCTGCATCTTCTCTTTGTACATGGCCTGCAGCGCCACGGCGGTCATGCTGACGGATTTGCGTTCCGCGCCGGTAGTAAATATTTCGTTGTTGCCGCATTCCAACCGTTCCACCGGCGCGTCCAGCATCTTCCCCGCTACTTGCAATACCTGCGCCCGCACTTTTTCGGCGGCTTTCTTCACCGCTCCGCCGGAGATGATGGTTGTGCTGGAAGCGTAGGCGCCTACATCGAACGGCGTAATGTCGGTATCGCCCGATGTGATCACGATTTTGTCCAGAGTGACGCCCAGCGCTTCGGCGGCGATCTGCGAGAGCACTGTATCGGCGCCCGCGCCCACGTCCGACGCGCCTACCTGAAGATAGAACGAGCCATCCTCGTTCATTTTCAGGAACGCCGATGCCCAGTCCACGCCCGCGATGCCGCTGCCTTGCATGGTGCACGCCATGCCCACCCCGCGGGGTTTCACGCCGTCGCGGGAGGGAAGGGAAGTGCGCTTTTCGGGCCAGCCGATCGCCTCCGCGGCGCGTTCCATGCAAACCGGCAGTCCGCAACTGCGGACCACCCGCGGCAGACCTTCCTTGCCTTCGCCCAGTTGCGCCGAGAGCCGATCCACGTCGCCCAACCGGATCACATTGCGGCGATGAAATTCCAGCGGATCGATCCCTAACTCGGCCGCGATTTCGTCGACCACGGTCTCCTGCGCGAAAAATCCCTGCGGGCATCCGTATCCGCGGAACGCCCCGGCCACGGGCATGTTGGTGTACACCACGTGGCACTCGAAACGCATGTTGGCGGTGCGGTACAGCGGCAGCACCTTGCTGCCGGTATTTCCCTGTACCGTGGTGGAGTGGCTGCCGTACGCCCCGGTGGTCGCGAGCACCGTCAACTGGCTTGCCGTTACCGTTCCATCGCGCCTGGCGCCCATCTTCATGCGCAGAATCTGCGGATGCCGGCTGCGCGCCATGTAGAACTCTTCCTCGCGCGTATATTCGATCTTCACCGGACGCCGCGCCGCCAGCGCCAGCGCTCCCGTGATGTCTTCCAGCAGCATTTCCTGCTTGCCGCCGAAGCCCCCGCCGATGCGCGGCTTGATCACGTGCACGCGGCTGACCGGCAGTTGCAGAATCATAGCCACCTGCCGGCGGCAATGGTACGGCACCTGCGTGCTGCTGCGGATCACCAGCCGGCCATCGGCATCCAGCCAGGCTATGGAGATGTGCGGCTCCAGCATGGCGTGCTGCTGGCGCTGCGTCCGGAATTCGCGTTCCAGGATGTAATCGGCGGCGCGAAACCCTTCCTCCACGTTGCCGATCTCGCGCAGAATATAGCCCGCGATGTTGCGCTCGCGGTCGTAGATTTTGGTGGAATCGGGCTCGTCGTGAATCACCGCCGCGCCCGGCGCCATGGCCTGCTCCATATCGAGCACCGCCGGCAGTACGTCGTAATCCACCTCGATCAGTTTGAGCGCCCGCTCCGCAATGGCCCGGCTCTCCGCCGCCACCGCGGCCACCCGGTCGCCCACAAACCGCACCTTGGAATCCAGCAGGTAGGTATCGTAAGGCGAAGGCTCCGGCCACGCCTGCCCGGCCGTGGTGTGGGGCACGCGCGGCACGTCGCGATACGTCAACACCGCGTGCACACCCGCAAGCGCCCGCGCCTTAGCGGTGTCGATGCGCCGGATACGCGCATGCGCATGCGGGCTGGGCAGGATCTTGCCGATGAGCATGCCCGGAAGGTGAATGTCGTCGGTGAAAGCCGCCCCGCCGGTGACCAGCTTGACCCCGTCCACTTTGCGCAGGTTCTGCCCCACCACGGCGTGCTCGCTCATGGCAGCACCTCCACCGCCGGCTTGCGCCCGGCCGCGGCCGCCGCCAGCACCGCTTCCACCGGCTTTTTGTATCCGGTGCAGCGGCAGAAGTGGCCGGCCAGCACTTCGCGGACCTGGTCTTCGCTGGGGTCGGGATGCCGGTCCAGCAGCGCCTTGGCGCTCACCACCATGCCGGGCGTACAGAATCCGCACTGCACCGCGCCATGGTCGAGGAAGGCCTCCTGCAGCGGGTCGAGCCTGCCCTCGTGTGCCAGGCCCTCGATGGTCACGATCTGTCGCCCCTCCACCTGCGCCGCAAACATCAAGCATGAATTGATGGGCTTGCCGTCCAATAGAACCGCGCAGGCCCCGCATTCGCCTCGCTCGCATCCGCGCTTCACGCCAAAGTAACCTTCCCGGCGCAACACGTCCAGCAGCAGGTCGCCCGGGGCGATCGTCCAGGTCCGCTCCGAACCGTTGATCGTCAGTCGCAGTTCCATGGTTTTCATACGCCACCTCCGGCCCGCGCGGCGCACTCTCTCAGCGCGCGCGCGGTCAGGACCACGCTCATCTCACGCCGATATTCGGCGGAAGCGCGTATATCCGAGATCGGCGACACCGCTCGCCCAACCTCTTCGCTGGCCTCGGTGATCAGCGCGGCGTCGAGCGTCTGGCCCGTCATGCGTTGTTCCGCGGTTCCGGCGCGCAACGCGGTTGGGGCCACCGAGCCCAGCGCGATTCGCACCCATTTGACGCGCCCGGCTGCGTCCAATCCGAGCCCCGCCGCCACGCTGACCAGCGAGATATCCACCGCGGTTCGTCCCAGCTTCTGAAAAGACCAGCCGCAGTGCTTGCCCCCCGGCGGCTGAGGGAACGCCACTTCGACCAGTATCGACTTGGAAAAGCGGCCGGCTGCCGCGCCGGCAAGATAATCGGCCAAAGGCAGATTACGCCGTCCGCGTGCATCCGCGATCGCGGCCGAAGCTTCCAGCACCAGCAAGGGTGTGGCCATATCGGCAGCCGCCGAGGCATTCGCCATATTGCCGCCCAGCGTCGCCATGTTGCGGATCGAAACCGAGCCGCACGACGATGCCGCCAGAGGAAGAATGCCTCCCGCGATTTTCCGCAGCGTCTCCGATTCTTCGATCCCGGCCAGCGTGGTGGTGGCGCCGATAGCCAGCGCGCCCGGCTTGCGGCGGATATAACTCAATCCCGCCCGAGTAATATCGATGAGCACCCGCACGCCATCCCCACCCGCGACTACCACGTCGGTGGCCCCCGCCACGATTCGCGCCCGCCCTTTGCCTCGCTGGAGCAACCGAAGTGCTTCCGGGACACTGGCGGGCCGATAGAAAGCTTCCACCTGGTCGAACACATTTACTCCGAATAAGACCTGATTTAACCTAATTGGACTATATCAGGGTTACAGACCCCGTTACAACGATTGCCCAGCCAGCCCCCGGGTTCCCGAGACGCCCAGGGTGGAAGGGTGGCTGATCGCGAACGTGGCGCGCGCACTCGTGCGTGCCGTGTCGAGATTCCGAACTCCTGATGTCGCCGGCCATTTTCCAGGCAGCGAGGAAAATAAGCTGACCCAACTAAGGTGGGACAGACGATCGTTTTCTGTCGTCTGTCAGGCTTGTTGCGGCCCGGCGGAAGCCTGACAGACCGCGAAAAACGATGGTCTGTCCCACCGCTGGGTCGCCCAAGACCTGGCTCACCCTAAATTCCACGAGA
>JBEKYD010000247.1:0-11733 GCA_049511335.1 Bryobacteraceae bacterium
GGGCGCGCATGGCGGCGATCTTCAGATCGCGACTGTACACGGTTCGGGCCAAATCCATTCCTCACTCCATTCAATGTATTTGGTCCTTAACTTTGCGTCTCAGTTTTGGGGTTCACTCCACCCGCCGGGTCGCGCGCGCTTGAGCTAACATTATGACTTCCAGCATGAAGTGTCCTGTGTGCTCCGAAGAAGTCCGCCCGCACGAGCGACATTGCGCCGCCTGCCAGACGGACTGCGGCTTCCCGAACGTGCGGGCTGCGGAGCAGGACGGCGAAAGGCAGGCGCTCGCCGATCGCGTCGCCGATGCTGAGCGCCAGGCTGACAAGAACGGCACTGCTCCGCTCGTGGCCAAGCTCCGAGAAGCCGCCCGCCGGTCGCGAGCTGTTCGCGTGCGTTCCCTCGACGAGGTATATGCCCTCGTCAAGAGTGACGATAAACTGATGGGCACGTTCTACGATCTCGAGGGCGCCGGCCTGCTGCGGTCGGCAGCCACCGAGATGGAAGCGTCTCGCCAGTCGGCGGAACCGCTCCTTTTTCTCAACTACCATAAGAAAATCCAGTTCGCCGCTCTCACCCTCGACGACACGGCACTTTTCAATTACGGCAACTGTGCCATGATCTTCCAGGAGGCCAAGATCGCGAACCGCGCTACCGTCTTTCAGGAAAACTGTGTCTTTTTCTGCCAGCGCCACGCGCTCGGCCCGGGGAAGGCAGCAGTCCCACCGGGCTATCGTGCCACCTGGGCGCGCCGGGAAGATCTGGTGGTTGCCAAACTTGGCCCGCGCCTCGGTGTCGATACGCAGGAATCCGATTTTCCGTCGATTCTTCTATCTAGCGGAAGCGATCCGTCCAAAGACGACTTCGTCGAGGTTCACATCTACGACCGCCTTCACCGGTCGGCGCTAGAATACGTAGTAGTAAAGCCTAAACGAAGCGACAAAGCGTTGATCCGAGAGATGAAGGCCGTTCTGGGAGACGGCCGCGTAAGAGTAGTATGAGCAACAAGGCCCTTATATCCGGCCGAGCTGGCGTCGCCGTGTTACTGCACGATGGACGCACGCAGTCCTTCCACCTCGATGGGCCCACCGGGGTGGAACGCCGCCGGGAGGAAATCCGCCTGATCCTCGGAGACTGCACGGATGTGATTGTGGTGGACAACATTGCACCCGAGTCCGTCTCCGCCCGCCTCGAACTCGAGTGGGCCAAACAGCGGTGCCTGGCGCTGTGCCTCCTCCTGCTCGACATTGAGTCTCATCCGGAGTCGCGCCTGCTTGCCGTGGCCGACATGGAAGACTTCCTGCGGGACCCAGAAATCGCAGGTTTCCTCCGGGCGCGCCTGTTCGCGGCCCCGATGCCAGACAAGGCAGATCTGATCGGTGCCATCAACCGCGCGCATAGCCAGAACGCGACAAGTGTTGTCAGCATACTCGAGGAGGTGGGCGTCCACCAGGGGGAAATCGCTCGCTGCCGGTCCTCGTGGGACGCCGTCCCGCCGCAGACCTTTCGCGACGAGTCCTCAAAAGAAGGGGTCGCGTTCGCCCTGATTCAAGCGGGTGCCTTTCCCCGGATCGTCACGACGGCCCCTGAAAAACGCGGCGCATTGCTGCTGGATCTCCTCGCGCGACCCGAGCTGCGGCAGTGGCGGGTCGGTCTCACAGCCTGGATTAACTCGCTTTCGGTAAGGAATCGGGACGCCAATCGCGCCGTGGAAGAGGAACGGGAGAGGTCCTCACTTCGGTCGCGTCCTACCAAACAGACTCGCGTGCCCGCGGACGCCCTTTTGGAAGTAGTCAACCGCCAGAAGGATGCCATCAGAAATGCGCTGGCAAGCGGTGACTCGAACCAGGCGCGAGCGTTCTGTGCGGACTTACGTGCTTATCAGGAGCGCAACAGCCGCCCGGAACATATCGCAATGTCACTCTGCGACCTCGCCCAGGCCGCCAAGGACCTGGGCTACCACCAACTGCAACTGGAATGGACTCAAGAGGCGGTTGACATCGCGCCCGGGGACGCTTGGTCGCTGGCGCAACTCGGCGACGCCTACCGCTGCCTGGGCCAGTGGTCCAAGGCGACAGAGGCTTTCAACCTGGCCTGGCGGCACGGTAACGTGGTGGTCGCACGGACCGGGCGCGCGGAGGTGCTCAAGGCAATGGGCCGGCTCGAGGACGCCCTCCAGGAGTACGAGGCTACCGCCGAGGAGTTCCCGCAAAGCGTCGTCGCGCGGACCGGCCGTGCGGAGGTGCTCAAGGCAATGGGCCGCCTTGACGAGGCCCTCCGGGAGTACGATGCGATAGTCGAGGAGTTCCCGCAAGAGGTCTTCCCCCGGACCGGCCGTGCGGAGGTGCTCAAGACCATGGGCCGCCCCGACGAAGCCCTCCGGGAGTACGAGGCGACAATCAAGGAGTTTCCCAAGAGTGTCGTCGCGCGGAACGGTCGGGCGGAGGTGCTGAAAGCAATGGGCCGCCTCGGCGAAGCCCTCCGGGAATACGAGGGCATTGTCAGCGAGTTCCCGCAAGACGTCGTCGCGCGGGCCGGCCGTGCGGAGGTGCTCAAGGCAATGGGCCGCCCCGACGAAGCCCTCCGGGAGTACGAGGCGACAATCAAGGAGTTCCCGCAAGATGTCGTCGCGCGGACCGGCCGTGCGGAGGCGCTCAAGGCAATGGGCCGCCTCGACGACGCTCTCCAGGAGTACGGGTCGGTAATCAAGGAGTTCCCGCATGTCGCCGTCGCGCGGAACGGTCGGGCGGAGGTGCTCAAGGCAATGGGCCGCCTTGACGACGCTCTCCAGGAGTACGGGTCGGTGATCAAGGAGTTCCCGCATGTCGCCGTGGCGCGGAGCGGCCGCGCGGACGTGCTCAAGGCAATGGGCCGCCTTGACGAGGCCCTCCGGGAGTACGAGTCGATAATCAAGGAGCTCCCGCAAGAGGTCTTCCCCCGGACCGGCCGTGCGGAGGTGCTCAAGGCAATGGGCCGCCTCGACGACGCTCTCCAGGAGTACGGGTCGGTAATCAAGGAGTTCCCGCATGTCGCCGCCGCGCGGAACGGTCGGGCGGAGGTGCTCAAGGCAATGGGCCGCCTCGGCGAAGCCCTCCGGGAATACGAGGCGGTAATCAGGGAGTTCCCCCATGACGCCGTCGCGCGGAACGGTCGGGCGGAGGTGCTCAAGGCAATGGGCCGCCTTGACGAAGCTCTCCAGGAGTACGAGTCGGTAATCAAGGAGTTCCCGCATGACGTCATCGCACGGAACGGTCGGGCCGAGGTGCTCAGGGCCATGGGCCGCCTCGGCGAAGCCCTCCGGGAATACGAGGCGACAATCAAGGGGTTTCCGCAAGATGTCTTCGCGCGGAACGGCCGGGCGGAAGCCCTCAAGACAATTGGCAGCCTCGACGACGCTCTCCAGGAGTACGAGTCGGTAATCAAGGAGTTCCCGCGGGACGTCGTCGCGCGGAACGGTCGGGCGGAGGTGCTCAAGGCAATGGGCAGCCTTGACGACGCTCTCCAAGAGTACGAGTCGATAATCAAGGAGTTCCCGCACGACGTCGTCGCGCGGAACGGGGCCGCCTCGGTATGCGTGCTGATGGCTGACTACGAGTCGGCAATCAGATGGATTAGCCCGCTAGTCGACGCTGAACCGGTTGACTGGGTCGGGCTCCACATCTTGGGCATGATCCGTCTCCGAACTGGCCGTGCCGGCGAAGCCGTCGCCATATTCGAGCGCGGTTTGCGGGACGGGTCGTTTGGGCAGCGGCAATTCTTTCGGTCTGGTTTGGCCTATGCACGGCTGCTGGCCCGCGACCTGAAACAAGCCGCCAAGATTCTCGAAGACGAGCCTTCGCTCGCTTCGCGGGTTCTCCAGATCCACATATATGGCGAGCTCGACCAGACGGACAGGGCGCGCCAGGCCTACGACGTTGTCCGCCCTAATCGCAACCCTCGCGTCATCGAGCTCACGACCGAGCTGGCAGCCCGTGCTCGCCTGGAGATGCGGGCTCCCACACGATCCGAACAGTGGATATTCGATCGGGAATTCGAGCTCCTGCTGGCAGCCTGACGTCTCGGCCACGGCTCTTCGTCCCGTCTCAGCCCCTGCCGATGAATGGCATGCGGGTGGCCATCACGGTCATGAACTGGACGTTGGCGTCCAGCGGCAGGCTCGCCATATAGAGGACGGCATCGGCTACGTGCTGCACGTTGATGCGCGGTTCGGGGCGGATGGCGCCATCGGCCTGAAGCGCGCCGGTGTTCATGCGCTCGGTCATTTCGGTGGCGGCGTTGCCGATATCGATCTGGCCGCAGGCGATGTCCCAGGCGCGGCCGTCGAGCGAGACGCTTTTGGTGAGGCCGGCGATGGCATGCTTGGTGGCGGTGTAAGGCGCCGAGTTGGGCCGCGGCGCGTGGGCCGAGATGGAGCCGTTGTTAATGATGCGGCCGCCGCGGGGCTGCTGCGCTTTCATCAAGCGGATGGCTTCCTGCGCGCACAGGAACGCGCCCGTTAGGTTCACGCTCACCACCGCGCTCCACTGCTCGTAGGTCAGCTCTTCGATGGGGATGGCGGGCGCGTTGGCGCCGGCGTTGTTGAAGAGCACGTCGAGCCGGCCGAAATCTTGGCGAATGCGAGCGAACAAGGCGCGCACGGAATCGGGCTGGCCGACGTCGGTGGGAACAGCCAGCAGTCGCGTGCCGGGCGCGGCAAGCTCGATGGTTCGCTCGATCTGGGCTTGGCGGCGTCCGGCCAAAACCACGGCGTATCCGGCCCCGGCGAGGGCCAGCGATACCGCGCGGCCAATGCCGCTGCCGGCGCCGGTTACGAGGGCGACTTTGGGGTTGGGCTGCATGGCGCAGTCAGAGATTAGCACATCGGCATCGGCGCAATTCCGGTGGCTCATGGCTCGGAGCTCCAGCGATAGGCCAGACGGTCTGCCCCTGGAATCTCCGCACTTCTCGGTCTGAAACTTGATTCGTGTGAGAGTCGGCGTGTGGGGCAGACCATCGTTTTTGGTGGTCCGCCAACCGTGCTCTTTTCGATACTCTCTTGGCAGACGGACTTTCGAAGGCCGAGGATGCTTGGACCCGGTCGAGCGCAGGGTGTATGGCAGACCACAAAAAACGATGGTCTGCCCCACGTCGATCTATCGGCTGCCGACAACGAATGCGCGAAAATGCAGAAACTCTAGCGACAGGCCAGTCCAGGCCCACTTATTTCAGCTCATCGGGCACGGGAATGGTCACATTGCCGGTGGCGGCCCACTCGGCGCCGCGCGTGAGGGTGGCGATGAAGCCCGGCGATTTCATAGCCGCGGCGTCGTGACCTAGGGCGGTAATGAACACGCGGCCGCTGCCGTAGTCGACGGTCCAAAGCACGGGCTCATTGGCGCCGGGGCCGGGGATGGGCTGTTTCTCTCCGGCCTTGTAGAGCGAATGGTCGTCCCAAGCGGTGGCCAGCACGTGGAATGCGCCAGCGGGCTGCCATTGCAAGTTGGCGTAGAGTTCGTCGTTGGTTTGAGGGAAAGTCGCCTTCAGGCCGCGCATGATGGGATGGCCGGCGTCTTTCACGGTGACCGTGTAGTCGTGCCGGGCGGAATGGTGACCATGGTTGGGACGCCAGTTGCCGGCGGACAACTTTTCGTATTCGGTCCAGCCATCGAACGCCGCCAGCGCGAAATGGTAAATGACAAGCCCCTTGCCGGCGCGTACGTAGTTCAGCAGGGCGTTATCGGTGCGCTCGCCCCAGCGCAGCTCGGGCTTGCGGCCGTCGTAATAACTCAGGATCACCACGTCATAAGGGGCCAGCGTTTCCGCGCTGGCGCCGCGGAATTCCTCGGTCACGCGGACGTCGAACCGGCCGGTGTCTTCGAGCAGCTTGCGCAGAACGGGAGTGGTGCCGTGCCAGTCGTGACCGGCGGTATTCTGCCCGGTGACGATGAGCGCCTGCAGCTTGGGCGTTGGCGGGTTGGTCTGCGGCAAGGCGCGAGATCCGGCTCCAATAATCAGGACGCCGAGAAGCAGAGAATTCCAGAAAGGATGTTTCATGAAGGCTCGATTGTAGCTCGCGGCGAGGAGGGGGGATGCGTCTAGCTTACCAGCGCTTTGGCCACGCGGCCGGCGAGCTGGTCGAAAGTCAGAATCTCGTAGAGGGAGGGGTCGCTCATGATGCGGGCCACCAGGGCGGCGTGCATGGCGTGGCCGGCGCGCTCGGCGATGACGTGACCGAGAAGCGGGCGGCCGAGCAAAGCCAGGTCGCCGATCAGGTCGAGCGCTTTGTGGCGGCAACATTCATCTTCCGCCCGCAAGCCGCCGTCGTTCATGACGCCATGGCGGGTGAAGCAGACGGCGTTTTCGAGCGACGCGCCGCGAATCAGGCCCATGTTGCGCATCTGATCCAGATCGGCCTCCCAGCCGAAAGTGCGCGCAAAAGCGATCTGGCTCGAGAAGCGCTCCGGGGTCAGTTCCAACTCGATGATTTGGCGCCCGACCGGCGGCGGGTAATCGGTTTCGCACGTCAGGCGGAAGCTGTCCGCGGGCAGGATACTGATGCGCTTGCCCTTGTCTTCCACGGTCACGGGGCGGCGCACGCGCAGGTATCGGCGGCGGCGGCGGTACTGGCGAATTCCGGCTTCTTCGATCAGCCTGATAAACGGCAACCCGCTGCCATCGAGAATGGGCACCTCGAGGTTGTCGATCTCCACATAGGCGTTATCCACGCCCATGGCGTAGAATACGCTGAGCAGATGCTCGGTGGTGGAGATCAGGACGCCGCGGCGCATCAAGCTGGTGGCGTAGCTCACGCGCGCGACGTGCCGCCAACTGGCCGGAACGGTGAAGTTGTCCAGGTCGGTCCGGACGAAAACGATGCCGCTCGAAACCGGCGCGGGCAGAATTCGAATCCTGACCGGGACGCCGCTGTGCAATCCTACGCCGGACGCTTCGGCAGGACGCTGAGTGGTAGTCTCAAAACGCAAGGGGAAGCTGTCTCCAACCCTCTGAAATTGTCTGAAATTCTAGTTTAAGGCATTTCCAGGATCTTGGGTGCAACTTTCTGAATTAAAAGAATTTGGAACTTTATGGCTGTGGCTAAATCGCAACACTTTTCGGCTTAGTCCGTGGCCATTGCGCACCACTTGGGAGGTTCGGTTCGGTACCGCTTAGCCAATTGGGATGGCGTCCGTAGCGGCGTGAGGCTGGCGCCAGACTCAGGGGTGGCGCTGGGGTGTTCCCGAGACCATATGGCGAGCGGTTGCCATTCGGTTGCGGCCCAAATGGCTGGCACCCGTCGATTCCCCGCTGCCCACCACCGCGGTCAGGCGCTCCACGATGCCATGCACGCTCACCGACTCCGCGTTCAATTCCTCGGCCGCCGAGGCGCATTCCTCGGCGCTGGCCGCGCTATTCTGCGTGACCTGCTGCATCTGCATGATGGCTTTGGCGATCTGCTCGATCCCCCGGGCCTGCTCCTGGCTGCCCACGTTCAACTCGTCCACCAGCATCTTCACCTGGCTCGACTCGTCGGTGATGGCGCGCATTGCCAGGGCTACCTGGTCCACTTTTGCCTTACCGTCGTTGGAGTTGGCGATGGCTTCTTCAATGAGGGCCGCCGTGTCTCCAGTCGCCTGCGCGCAGCGCTGTGCCAAATTGCGGACCTCGTCCGCAACCACTGCGAACCCCATCCCGGCTTCCCCGGCGCGCGCGGCTTCCACCGCCGCGTTCAAGGCGAGAATGTTGGTCTTGAAAGCGATCTCGTCGATCGTCTTGATGATTTTGGAGATCTTATCACTCGAATTCTTGATCTTGCCCATAGCTGCCACCATCTGTACGAGCGACTGATTGGTCTCGACAATCTTCTGCCCCGACTGCGTTACCAGGTCGGCTGCCCGGCGCGAGTTCTCGGTGTTGCTGCGCGCCATCGAGTTGATCTCCTCGCTCGATGACGAGGTTTCTTCGAGCGCCGCGGCCTGCTCGGACGCGCCTTGCGCTAGCGAGTGGCTGGAGCCGGAGATCTGCGAAGCGGCACTGGCCGTCCGTTCGGAGCCTTGACTCAGTTCAGCGATGGTCTGCTTCAGGCTGCGGGTGATCCGACGAACCACTTGAACTTCGATAACGCCCACGACTGCCACCGCGAACAGCAGCACGGCGACCAGCCACAGCGACTCACTGACAATCGATCGGGCTTGGTCCGTCCCCTGCGCTATCCGGGCGCTTTCCAGAGTGTCGAACTGCTTAGCCCGGGCCTCAATCGCCTCGTTAATTGGAACGATTCGCGTCCGGCGCAGCATGACCGCGCCGGGAAGGTCTCCACCGGCAGCTTGGCGGTGCACTTGGTCCCCTAAGGTTGAATACTGCGAGGATGCCTCGCGCATGGCCTGCAGGAACTCCCGATCCTGCTCAGACGATGAAAGGCGGTCAAACTCCGCTATATCTTTATCAACCTGCTCCAGTTCAGCCCGGGAGTCGTTATGGTAACGTTCCACATCGGCAGGATTCCGAGCATAGGTGCTCTCTTCCAGTTCGATAAGCTTCTGCGCCGAGCTGCCAAGATGTGAGCTCATCGAGTCTGTCAGCTTCTGCTTGTGGATGTCTTCCAGAACGACCACATCAAACTCCTGCTTGATGCGGAAGATATTGATGCAAGCCACTGCTCCAAGAAGCAGGGAGACGCCCAAGAAAACACCAAGGGCAACGAAAAGTTTTCTATCGAGAGCCATAAAGGCCTTTCTAAGGCGAGAATCCTCGCCGACGAGTGTTCTTATCGGCAGAATGGGGAAAAAAGCTTATTGGAAAGGAGCGCGGCGGCAAGGAAACCGGCCAGAGCTTTACGCAGCACATCGTCGCCGGGAGGGTGCAGCCATCCCGATTTCGCCTCGGTCTTGGGTACTGGAATGCCATCCTGGAAGGAGCACCTTTCGGAGCCGATTCGTCACCTTCCGCCGGCTTGATCGGTCCGGCGGCAACTGGGCGGCCTGGGAGGCCGCCGCAGGCTGGGAGCCGGCTGGGAGCCTGCCCCACCACGCAGTGCGCCACCTAACGACACGGGCGAAGAGCCGGTCGCGGGGCCGGCTGCGGACGAGGGCGTCCGCCCTACGATGACTTCGCTGTAAAATAGGCAGCACCTACCATGAAACCTTGGCTTTTTGTGTTCTGCGCCTTGGCCGCTGCCGCCTGGGCACAGCCTGGCAGTCACCCGACCGTGCTGCACGCGGCCCGCCTAGTGGATGTGGGAAGCGGCAAGACGATTACGCCCGGCGAGGTGCTGATCGAGGGCGAACGCATCGTGGAAGTGGGCGCGAGCGTGCATCGGCCGGCTTCCGCCGATGTGATCGATCTGGGCGAACGCACGCTGGTTCCCGGCCTGATTGACGCCCACGTGCATTTGTTCCTGCACCCCGGCGCGGAGGATTTACAGACCGTGGAGGAATCGGTTCCGCAGCGCACGATTGGCGCCCTGCTGGCCGCGCGCGACGATTTGATGGGCGGCTTTACCGCCGAGCGCGACATGGGCACGGAGGGCGCGGGGTCGGCCGATACCGCGGTTCGCAATGCCATCAACCACGGCCTGGCGCCTGGCCCGCGGTTGCGCATCAGCGGCAACGCCGTCGACATCCTAGGCGGCCATGAAGACGCGGTCAACTACAATCCCGCCCAACACGTGCTCTCGAACGCCGATTACGCCAATAACGCGCTGGAGCTGGTCGAGGTGATCCGCAAGCAATTTAAGGAAGGCTCGGATTTCGTGAAGATTTACGAAACCGGGCGGGACTCCGTGGTGGATGGCAAGCTGCATACGCCCTATCAATACACCGAAGCCGAACTGACGGCCGCGGTTCAGGAGGCTGCGCGGGTGGGCAAGCGCGTGGCCGTGCACGCCACCGGCGAACCGGGTACGTTATTCGCCGCCCGCGCCGGTGTGGTCTCCATCGACCACGCCAACCAGCTCAGCGACGAAACCATGCGCATCATGCGCGAGCGCGGCATCTTCGCCGTGCCCACCTTCGCCATTGCGACCTACTTCGCCGAACATGCCGCCAACCCGCGGGCGGCCGAGCGCGAACGCCAGAGTATCGCGCTGCACGCCGCCGAATTCCGCAAGCAGCTCGCCGCCGGCGTGCCGATGGCGATGGGCTCCGACGTGGGCCCCTTCCCTCATGGCACGCAAGCGCGCGAATTCGTGCTGATGGTGCAATACGGCATGAGCCCGCTCGAATCTCTGCGCGCGGGTACAATCAACGCCGCCAAGCTGCTGGGCTGGGAGGGCCAGATCGGCGCGATCCACGCCGGCTACCTGGCCGATATCGTGGCCGTGGCCGGGGACCCGCTCAGCGATATCTCGGCGTTAGAAAAAGTCGAGTTTGTGATGAAGGGCGGAACGGTGTACAAGCAGCCGGGGAAATGAGCTGTGGGTGTATGGCAGACCACGAAAAGCGATGGTCTGCCCCAGGTCAGCTTCGCATCCTTAGCAACAGGTACAGGCCCGCCAGGCCGAAGATCACATCGGGTGAGAAGGCGGCCATGGTGGGCGGCAGCAGGTTCGCGTCGCCGACCTTTTCGAACAGGATGCCGAGGCCGCGGTACGAAACTCCGATGGCCAGGCTCTGGCCGATTCCGGCCATGGCGCCGCGGCTACCCACCCGGAAACCGAACGGCACCGCGATCATGGCCATAATCAACGCAAAGATCGGTCCGGCGAATTTCAGGTATAACTGCACGCGTTGCTTTCCGGTGGGATAGCCGCGCTGCTCCAGGTCGCGGATCAGGCGATCGAGCTGCAAGAAGGTCATCTGTTTTTCCGGCATTCCCTGCGGCAGAAAATATTCAGGGGGCTCGGTCAGTTCCTGGAAGGTGGCCACTTGCGTCGGGTCGTTTTCGCTAAACGGGGTGAAGTGGCTGCAGGAGGTGTCCACGAACGTGCAGGTCCAGCCATTTTCGAAGACCCAGGTCTTGATGGATGGACTCCAGGTGGCGCGCTGGGCGACGATTTCGCGCTGCAGCCGGAACGCGGCCGGCCGCGGGTCCAGCTCGAACACGTTCACCCCCAGCATCACATGCGCCGAAGTATCGAAATAGTCGTAGTAGTAAATCCGGTGGGCGCCATAACCCATGATCCACTTCTTGTTACTGCGATAGTAGGTTTGCGTGGGCCGGTTCTTGATCACGTCTCGAAGGGCGTCCTGCTTGCGGTTGGCTCCGGGCACGTAATAGTGATCGAAAGCGAACAGGGCACCCGAGAACAGCACCCCCGCCACCAGGATCGGCATGGCCAGGCGAAACAAGCTCACGCCGCAGGCGCGAAAGGCGGTGATCTCGTTTTGCTTGCTGAGCACGCCCAACTGCACCAGCACGGCCACCAGAACGCCGAAGGGAAAAAGTTCGTAAATCAGCTCGGGCGTGAGGAAAAACAGGTAGGTGAACATCTTGCTGAGCGGGATCTTGTTCTTGACCATGTCGCCCATGAGGTCGAAAAAGTTATACACCAGCAGCATCAACACCAGGCTGGCCAGCATCATCGCCAGGTAGAACAGGAAGCTCGACAACAGGTACGTGTCCAGGATTTGCGGCAGCAGCGGCAGGCGCCGCCGCATGGAGCGCGACTCCGGCTGCGCTTCCGCCTGCCCCGGCTCATCCGCCCGCCGGGCCTTGCTCTTCGGTTGGAACAGCGCCGCCACGCGCCCGAAGATTTGATTCAGCCAACCCAACAGGTCGCGGTCGCCCGGCGTTTCCATGCGGTAGAGGAAAATCACTCCC
>JBEKYD010000248.1:0-11641 GCA_049511335.1 Bryobacteraceae bacterium
CAGGCCTCAAATAGGGTAATACAACAAGTGAACCGCAAGAGCGGTGACAAGTGGTGACTTTTCAGTAGGTTATCCGGAGGTGCGGGCTACGAATCTGGAGTTGGCAGTAAACTCCCGCTAGGTTGGCCAGAACCATCGGTTTGCGGCCGCCCACCACATGGGTCAGTTCGCCCCGCGTGGCTATAAACAGGCGCCCCTTCTCTTCGTAGTTCTGGCCGGTGTAGCGGTTCCGCCCGTCGATATCGGCCTGGTAGCCGCGCATGGCGAAGCGGTTGGAAGGCGTAACCGGGTCGGGCACTACTACGCTGCGATAGTTGATGCCGCTGTTACCGCCTTCGGTGATGCGGTAATCGGCCTTCAATTCGAAATCCTTGGGAGCCCCGCCGCGCCAGATGATGAAGGTGTTGCTCTTGAGCAGCGTCTCGGGTGTGACCTCGCCCACCAGCAAGCCGTCTTGCACCCGCCAATAGCGCGGGTCGCCCTCCCAGCCATCGAGAGTCTTGCCGTCGAAAATGGGCGTGAAGCCCGCTTCGTCGCCGCTCAAAATTTCCGGCCGGTCGCTCTGCTTGGGCACGTAGGGCTCTGAGGAACTTTGCTGCTGGGCTTCGGCGGCGAGCGGCGCTCCCGCCCATGCCCCCGCTAAGCTTCCCATCAGGCCCGCCAGAAAAGGTCTGCGTCCATCGGCTTTCATGATGTTCCTGTGATACCACGCGGCGCCGGCGAATGGCGGCGAATGGCTCCGGGGCGAATCTACACGTCCACGCGTTCCGCTTGGCCGCTGGCCGTATCGTAGATCACGAACGTGGAGGCCACATCGGTGCGCGAGCCATCGGCCGCAAACGCCGCCCCCATGATCGGCCCCGGATTGATGGCCAGCGTCTTTCCCATGGGCGTGATTTCATAGCGGTGATTGTGGCCGAAACACACCACGTCGAACTCGCCCGAGGCGGCCACGGCGCGGCCGATGTTGTCGTAGTGATTGGCGGCGAAGCTGCGTCCGGCGAAATCGCCCCGAAACCATTCGGCATGGATGGCAATGTGGGGATAGCGGCGGGCGTTGGAGGCGATACGGAACAAATCGGCGTCGTTATTGCCGAACAGGATGTGAATCGGGCCGGTGAAGCCCCCGCCAAGCTGGTGCACCACGAAAGGCGAGCACAGATCGCCCAGGCACAACAATGCGTCCGCCGCGCTGGCGCGCTCGAGCGCCGCCGCCAGCTTCCACACGTTATCGTGAATGTCCGACAGAATCGCGATCCGCATCGGTTCAAACTCCTTGCCGCAGGCGATCGGCGAACTTCTGCCGGAACTTCTTCACCTTGGGCGAAACCACAAAGGTGCAATAGGGCTGGTTCGGGTGATTGGTGAAATACTGCTGGTGATAGTCTTCGGCGGGGTAGAACGTAGTGGCCGGGCGCACTTCCGTGACGATGGGCTTCGAATAGACGCTTTCGGCCGCCAACTCGCGCATGACCGCTTCGGCCACAGCGCGCTGTGCGTCGTCGTGATAGAAGATCGCCGAGCGATACTGCGGCCCCGAGTCGTTGCCTTGCCGGTCCCAGGAAGTGGGATCGTGAATGGCGAAGAAGACCTCCAGGATTTCCTTATAAGAAACCGTGTCGGCGTCGAAAGTCACCTGGGTCACTTCCACATGGCCGGTCGTGCCGGTGCACACCTGCTCATATGTCGGGTTGGGCACATGCCCGCCCATGTAACCGGAAACTACCTTTTGAATCCCTTCCATCTCCTGATAGACGGCTTCCAGGCACCAGAAACAACCCCCACCCAAGGTAGCGATCTGTTCGGCCATGCTGAATTCCCCTTCCGAACCAGCGTAGCAGGGACGAATAGGGCCGGTTTACGGATATTTACGCACCCTGGCGCAACTACTGCGCTCGGCGGGAGTTATTATTCCCAAGAGGGTTTTGGGAATGCGTCCTTCCGTAACTATCGCGCTGGTTGCCGCGTCACTCGTAGCCGCTCTCCCGCTGCTCGAAGCCTGGGACGCTTCGAAACCCGCTCGCGAGCCGGAAGTGTTCGTCACTCAGATTGCGCCGGCCGACCGGCTCCAGCAAGCGCTGAACCGTCTGACCTATGGACCGCGCCCCGGCGACGTCGAACGCGTACGCGCCATCGGTCTCGAAAAGTGGATCGAACGGCAACTCCATCCGGAAAGCATCCCGGAAAATCCGGAGCTGTCCGAAAAGCTGCGCTATCTCGACACGCTCGATCTGTCGAGCTCTCAATTGGTGCTCGATTACCCGTCCCCGGAGGTGGTGCGGCAGATGGTGATGGGCCAAATTCCGTATCCCACCGACCCGGAAATCCGCATGATGATCGCCAAGATGGTGGCCCGCACCGAGCAAAAACAGGGACAAGACGCGGCAGCGGCGGATCCCAACGCGCCCCAGCTCCAGCGGCTTGAGGACCTGCTGACCGAGGACCAGATCCGCTCCCTTCGCACCGGCACTCCCGAGCAGCGGCTGGCGGCATTTCAAGCGCTGCCCGCGGACAAGCAAGACGACGCGATCATGGCCATGGGCCCGGGAATGCGCCAGGCCCTGTTCGCAGCGGCGCCGCCGTCGCTCCGGCGCAAGCTCGAGCTCGCCAACGGTCCGGTGCAAGTCGTGGCTCGTGACCTGGCCGAAGCCAAGGTACTGCGCGCCATCTATAGCGAGCGGCAGTTGGCGGAAGTTCTCGACGATTTCTGGTTCAACCATTTCAACGTGTTCTTCGATAAAGGCGCCGACCGCTACCTGGTGACTGCGTACGAGCGCGACGCGATTCGGCCTCACGTGCTCGGCAAGTTCCGCGACCTGCTCGAAGCCACCGCCCAAAGCCCCGCCATGCTGTTCTATCTGGATAACTGGCAATCCGTGGGGACGGATGCGCCCCAGCCCCGCCAGGCGAAACAGGCGCGCCGCGGCCTGAATGAAAACTACGGCCGCGAATTGATGGAGCTTCACACGCTGGGCGTCAACGGCGGTTACACCCAGAAGGACGTCACCGAAGTGGCGAGGTGTTTTACCGGCTGGACAATATATAAGCCGCAGATGGGCGGCCGCTTCTTCTTCAACGCGCGGCTCCACGATAACGGGCAAAAGGTGGTGCTGGGCGTGGCGATTCCTGCCGGCGGCGGCATGGCCGATGGCGAGAAGGTGCTCGACATTCTGGCCCGGCGCCCGTCCACCGCGCATTTCATTTCGCGCGAGCTGGCCGAGCGCTTCGTGGCCGACGATCCGCCCCAGGCGCTGGTCGACCGGATGGCCGATACCTTTCTGTCTACCGACGGCGATGTTCGCCAGGTGCTCGAGACCATGTTCCACTCCAAGGAATTCTGGAGCGTCGGCGCGTACCGCTCGAAGGTGAAATCGCCGTTCGAAATGGTAGCCAGCGCCGTGCGCGCCAGCGGCGGCAACGTGGATTTTGCCGCCGCGCTGGTCAATCAAGTGGCGCAGATGGGCGAACCGCTCTATCGCAAAATGGAGCCGACCGGCTATTCCAATTCGAGCCAGGAGTGGATGAACGCCGGCGGCTTGTTGGCGCGCATGAATTTCGCCGTGCAGCTTGCCGGCGGCCGCCTTCCGGGCGTGAAGCTGGAGCTGGCGGACAATACCAATCCGGGAGCTCTTAGAGAAGGCGTCCAGTTGGGGTCGCCGGAGTTTCAGAAGCATTAGAAGCTGTCAGCGTTCAGCCGTCAGCGATCAGCCGCTGACTGCTGAGAGCTGACCGCTGATAGCTTGGAACGAGGTTATTACAATGACGAATCGCCGCATTTTTCTTCGCAATTCGGCTCTGGCGATGGTCGGGGCTGGGACCGCGCCGCTCTGGCTCGAACGGGCGCTGTACGCCGCCGGCGCGCCGTCCCCGCGGAAGAAAATCCTGGTGGCCATTTTTCAGCGGGGAGCGGCCGATGGCCTCAACGTGGTGGTGCCGCACGGCGAGAAGGCCTACTACGAGATGCGCCCCACTATCGCCGTGCCCCGGCCGTCGGCCGGCAGCCCCGATGCGGCGGTGGATCTCGATGGCTTCTTCGGCCTGCATCCTTCGCTCGCGTCTCTGAAACTGCTGTTCGACCAGCGGCACCTGGCCATTGTGGACGCGGCCGGTTCACCCGATCCCACCCGCTCGCATTTCGACGCGCAGGATTACATGGAATCGGGCACGCCCGGCCTAAAGGCAACCGCCAGCGGTTGGATGAATCGCGCGCTTCCGAGGGCCAAAGGCAAGGTGTCCCCGGTGCGGGCAGTCGCTATCGGCGCCACCCTGCCGCGCGCCATGCGCGGCAACGAGCCCGCCATCTCGCTGCAGAAGATCGACAACTTCCAAGTGCGCAATGCCGAGGCCGCCAGAGAGTTCCAGCAAATGTACGAATCGGTGGCCGATCCCGCCATGCAGGCCACCGGCCGGGAGACGTTCGAAGCCGTTTCCATGCTGCAGGCGATCCAGCGGCAGCCCTATTCGGCCGCTGGCGGCGCCGAATATCCGCGCAGCCCCTTCGGCGACAGCCTCAAGCAAATCGCCCAGTTGATCAAGGCGGATGTGGGCATGGAAATGGCTTTTGCCGATATCGGCGGTTGGGACCACCACGTCAATGAAACCGGTGCGCGCGCTTCGGAAGGCCAGCTTGCCAACCTGCTGCGCCAATACGGCCAGGCGCTTTCGGCCTTCTGGACGGATATGGCCGACCGCATGGCCGATGTCGCTCTGGTGACCATGTCCGAATTCGGCCGCACCGCGCGCGAAAACGGCAACCGCGGCACCGATCACGGCCACGCCAACTGCATGTTCGTGATGGGCGGCGCCATCCAGGGCGGCAAAGTCTACGGCAAATGGCCCGGCCTCGAAAAGCACCAACTCTACGAAGGCCGCGACCTGGCCCTGACCACCGATTTTCGCGACGTGCTAGGCGAATTGGTAGTCCGCCACATGCGAACACCGTCCACGGCAGAAGTCTTCCCCGGCCACACACCGAAGTTCCTAGGTCTGGTGTAACAGGTTCTTGAGCCACAGGTGGCCGTCTGCACAGGACGCGCACATTCGGCCCGTGAAGCTGCCCAATTGGATGAAGGGCATGAACCGGTTTAAGCTGGTAGCTTCCCTACATGGCCTCCGCCTTTCTTTCCTTGACCCTGACTCCACACGGCCATTTGGCGTTGGGCGAAGATCCCGACGCGCCGATTCTCGACCCAAAGGTTGCCGATCGCCTGGCTAATGCTTTCGCGAGCGGGGCCGGGCATGGGCTTTTGCAGCTTGGAGCGGCTGAGGCCGGGGCGCCACTTCCTCCGGTTTTCTCTTACTGGAGAGAATTCGGCGCACGGTATGTGACCGCTGTCTGCATGCAGCCGGATACCGAAGCGGTGCCGCGGAAGGTACACGTCCCGGTGCCTCCGTCCGCGGAGTTGGATCGGCTGGCCGAGGCGGTGCCTCCGATGACCGGCGCCGAGTATTTGACGGCGGAGGTGCTTGGCGCGCTTTGGCAGGAGTTGGACACGGCGTTCGGCGTCGAATTGGCGGAGGCGAAATGCGGGATTCAGGACTTCCTGAAGCGCCGGAACCCGGCCTGGAATCTGGTGGGCCGGGTACACTTCAACCTGGCCGAGAACCGCAAGGACCCGGACGCGCCTTTCGCCTTTCTCGCCACCTACACCACGCGGTTGGCGGCGAATGCCAAGGCGCAACACCTTCCGTTGGGGAAGGCCCTCGGCGAATACGCGGGCGCGGCAAACCGGGACCGGCTGCTATCGCTGCTTCTTCCCGTGCAGAGAGCGTCGGAGAACTGCGAGTGGTTGAAGGCGCTGGTCGACGAAGGCGCGATATTCCATCCGCTCCGGTGGACGCCCAGCGAGGCTATTCAGCTCCTCAGAGACGTGCCGAAGCTGGAGAGCGCCGGGGTGGTGGTTCGAATGCCGGCGGCATGGCGGGCCAACCGGCCTCCGCGCCCTCAGGTTTCGGCGCACATCGGCGGCAAGGCGCCGTCGGGATTGGGGCAGGAGGCGCTACTCGATTTCCAGATGGAAGTCACGCTCGAGGGCGAGCGTTTGACGGATCGCGAAATCGAGGAGTTGCTGGCGAAATCCGACGGGCTGGCGCTGGTGCGCGGGCGTTGGGTGGAAGTGGACCGCGAGCGGCTGAGCCGCATGTTGGAGCACTTTCGCGAGGTGGAACGCACGGCGGCGGAGAACGGGCTGGGATTTCGGGAGGCGGTTCGTTTGCTTGCCGGCGCCGACGTCGCGGGCGGAGATGCCACGGCGGACGAGCAGGCGGAGTGGTCCCAGGTGTTGGCCGGTCCGTGGCTGGCGGAGATGCTGAAAGGCCTTCGCAGCCCGGAGGGATTGGCCCGAGTCGATCCCGGTGGGGCTCTGAAGGCGACGCTGCGGCCGTACCAGCAAGTGGGCGTGCGTTGGCTGTATCTCATCGCGAAGCTCGGTCTGGGCGCGTGCCTGGCCGACGATATGGGGCTGGGCAAGACCATGCAGGTGCTTTCGCTGCTCCTGGTCCTCAAGAGCCAATCGGCCGGTGGGCAGGTACCAAGCCTGCTGGTAGCGCCGGCTTCGCTGCTGGCGAACTGGGCGGCGGAAATCGAACGATTCGCGCCGGGCCTGAAGGCGCTCGTCGCTCATCCGTCCGCGCTTCCGGCTGCCGCCCTAAAGGACGCCGAGCCAGAGCGGCTGCGCGATATGGACCTGGTCATTACCAGCTACGGCTCGCTTCTCCGCGTACCGTGGATCGCGGAAACCGGCTGGCAACTGGTGGTGCTGGACGAGGCGCAGGCCATCAAGAACCCCGACGCCAAGCAGACCCGGACGGTGAAGCGGTTGAAAGCGCGGGCGCGATTCGCGCTGACCGGAACTCCGATCGAGAACCGGCTGGGCGATCTGTGGTCCATTTTCGATTTTGTCAACCCAGGGCTGCTGGGATCGGCGAAGGAGTTCGGCAACTTCGCCAAGGGCCTTGCCAACCGGCCGCATAATTCCTATGGTCCTTTGCGCGAGCTGGTGCGGCCGTACATTCTGCGGCGGCTGAAAACCGATAAAACCGTGATCGCCGATCTGCCGGACAAGACGGAGATGAAGGCGTTTTGCCAACTTAGCCGGAAGCAGGCGGCGCTCTACGAGCAATCGGTGAAGGAGATGGCGAAGCAACTGGAGGAGTCCGAAGGCATCCAGCGCAAGGGGCTGGTGTTGTCGTTCCTGATGCGGTTCAAGCAGATCTGCAATCACCCGTCGCAGTGGCTGGGAGACGGCAGTTGGGCCGAAGACGAGAGCGGCAAATGGGCGCGATTGCGGGATATCGCCGAGGTGATTGCGGCGAAGCAGGAGAAGGTGCTGGTGTTCACCCAGTTTCGGGAAGTGACGGCTCCGCTGGCGGCTTTCCTCGGCTCGGTTTTCGGGCGGCCGGGCCTGGTTCTTCACGGTGAGACCGCGGTGAAGCAGCGCCGGGAAATCGTGCAGCGGTTTCAGGAAGATGAGCGCGTGGGCTTCTTCGTGCTTTCGCTGAAAGCCGGTGGCGCGGGGCTCAATCTCACTGCGGCCTCGCACGTGGTGCATTTCGACCGATGGTGGAACCCGGCGGTGGAAAACCAGGCTACCGACCGCGCCTTTCGCATCGGCCAAACCAAAAATGTGTTGGTACACAAGTTCGTCTGCCGCGGTACTGTAGAGGAAAAGATCGACCAGCTTATCGAATCGAAGCGGCAACTCTCGACGGATTTGCTCGAGGGCAGTGCCGACCTGCTTTTGACCGAGATGAAGGACGAGGAACTGCTCAAGCTGGTAGCGCTCGATATCAATAAAGCGCTGAAAGAGGCCTGATCGATGTACAGGGACGATTACGATTTCTACGGCTGGAGACCGTATGTCTCGGTGGCCGAGCGGCGGCGGAACGCGCGTCGCGAGATGGACAAGCTCAGGAAGAAAGGCCATCCGGTCTCGCCGGTGGTGGTGGAAGGCCGCACCATCGTCAAGACTTTCTGGGGCAAGGCGTGGTGCGAAAACCTGGAACGCTACAGCGACTATGCCAACCGCTTGCCGCGCGGCCGGACCTATGTACGCAACGGTTCGGTGATCGATCTTCAGATCGCGCCGGGCGAAATTAAAGCCCTGGTGAGCGGCTCGGAGATTTACGAAGTTGCGGTGAAGGTTGCGCCGGTGGCGAAGGCGCGCTGGCAATCCATCTGCAAGGACTGCGCCGGCGGGATCGATTCGCTGGTCGAGCTTCTGCAAGGGCGGCTTTCCACGGGCGTCATGGAACGGGTTTGCCGGCAGAAAACCGGCCTTTTCCCGTCGCCGGGTGAGATCCGGCTGTCGTGCAGTTGCCCGGACTGGGCCGGCATGTGCAAGCATGTGGCGGCGGTGCTGTACGGCATCGGCGCGCGTCTGGATCAAAAACCCGAGTTGCTCTTCCGGTTGCACAGCTTGGATGAAAAGGAACTCATCGCCGGGGCCGGGAGGGCGCTTCCCCAAGCCAAGAAGGCGCCCGCAGCGGGCAAGGTGCTTGGCGGCGAAGACCTTTCGGCGCTCTTTGGGCTGGACATGGCTGCAGACGCGGGCGCCGATACCGGGCGCTCCGGCGCCGCGGCCGCGAAGCCAAAGCGTGCGGCTAGGAAGAGGGCAGCGGCAGCAACTGGCGGTAAGGGCAAGGCCGATGTCAACGCTGGAAGGAAACCGCGAACGAGCTCCCAGGGGATTCGAGATTCGAAAAAGAAGTGATGCGGGGCGCCTTCCTTAGCGGGCCGATTCCCGGCCTTGGAGCCAGCGGCTAAGAGATTCCTGCGTCTCGCCCGATCTGCGGCCGGCCAGGAGACTCTCCACGCTGATATCTTCATCGAGATCCGGCCAGTGGATTCCCTCACCGCTCGCAATCAGACGCCAATTCTCGCGCTCGGCTGGCGAGGCGTGCGCCAAACGCGGGAACCAGGCGAGTGGCACCGTAATTGTCCTGCCATCGGCAAGGTCCGCGGCAAGCGAGTCGTCGCTGATCCGTACGCTCTTTGCGAATGTTTCGCGAAGCTCAGTCCCCGAAGTACTCATGCCATGACTCCAATAAGGAAGCGGCTCTTTCCGCGACCAGCCTTTCCACGCGCCCGATTTCCACCCGGCCAAAACCGCGGCTCCTTTCCAAGCGAACCGGCTCCAGCCAGAACTTCGCGCTCGCGTCCTCCCGCTCCACGTGCACATGTGGAGGTTCTTCCCGATCTGCCGAGTAGAAGAAGAACCGATATGGGCCCGCGTGGAGAACGGTGGGCAACGCTTCCAGTTTACACGGCCCGGCGGGCAGATCGGTGCTCGGCTCGAGAATGGAGCGGTGAGCCACAAGCAAACGTCGAGTGTCACTCCGTCTTCAGTCGGCTCTTTGCGGCCGGGAGGGTCGACCGGGGGGTCGGCCGCGGACCAGGGGGTCCGCCCTACGAAATCGTCCAGCCAAGCTCGGAGTTGCCGATTGCGGGAAGGCCGTCCGGTCGGCCCGAAGCGGACCTGGCGGTCCGCCCAGTGTTTCGCCCTATCGGGGGATTGGGCCGAAAAATCGGAAAATTGCCGGACACGTCTTCGATAGAATAGTATTTTGCCCCACGTGCTGCACGCTTTGCCGGAACTGCCGCGCCTGGACCTGCTGGGGGCCATCGACGTCCTTCTGGTGGCCTTTGTCCTGTACCAGGCCCTGATGGTGGTGCGCGGCACGCGCGCGGGGCACATTCTGGCCGGCATTATCATCATGGTGCTGCTGTATCTGGGCGCTACCTGGAGCGGCCTGGAAGCTTTGCGCGCGCTCCTGTCTTTCATCGTCCCTTATACCGGGATTGCCATCATCGTTCTGTTTCAATCGGAGATTCGCCGTACCCTAGCCCGCCTGGGACGCAAGCGCTGGCTGGGGCTGGGCGGCGAATATCGCAATCCCGAATCGCTCAGCGAAATCATGATGGCGGTGGAACAGCTCGCGCAGCAGCGGGTCGGGGCTCTGATCGTGCTGGAGCGGGACATCGGCCTGCGGACCTTCATCGAAAGCGGCGTGCATCTGGATGCGCGCATTTCCCGCGATCTGCTGCTTTCCATCTTTCAGCCCGGCCCACCTTTGCATGACGGCGCGGTCATCGTGCAGAAGGACCGCGTGGCCGCGGCCGCCTGCTTCCTGCCTCTCACCACTAACCCCGGGCTGTCCGGTGAGCTGGGGACGCGGCACCGCGCCGCCATCGGCATCACCGAGGAGACCGACTGCCTCTCGCTGGTGGTATCCGAGGAAACCGGCCGCATCTCGGTAGCCGCGTTTGGGGAGTTGGTCGCCGGTCTTTCTCCGGCCGAAGTGGTGGAACGTATTCAACGCCATTTCGGCGTGCAGCGGCCCACCCCCCTGGAGATCGACGAGTTTCCGGCCGATATTCCGCTTACCCCCGGCGACCATACGCCCGAGCAGGCCGCGCGGGGAGAAAGGGCGGACCGCGTATGAATCTCCTGGTCCGCATTTCTCGCGCGGTGGTGCACAACCTGGGTTGGAAAGCACTCGCGCTGGCGCTGGCCTTGGTGATTTGGATTCTGGTGGCGAGCGAGCCCGAGTATTCCACGTTCGCCACCGCGCGGGTGGTCTATCGCGATCTGCCCGACGATCTCGATATCAGTTCCGATCCAGTGCCCTTGGTCACTCTGGAGCTTCGCGGTCCCGCCAGCGAACTGCGCAATCTGGAGGGGCCGCAGGGCCCGTCCGCCGTACTGGACATGACCGATGCCGTTGCCGGCGAGCGCACCTATACCATCGAAGATGGCGCCGTGCATCTGCCGCGCGGCGTGGACCTGTTGCGATCCATCCCGTCGGAAATCCGCTTCCGCTTCGAAAAGCGAGTGACCCATTCGGTAGCCGTTAAGGCCCGCTTCCGGGGCGGCAACGCAGCCGTGCCCGCCGCGGTCACGATTCAGCCGGCGATGCTTGAAATCACCGGGCCGGAGAGTCACGTGGACCGCATCCAGAGCGTGACCACCGACACCGTGGATCTCTCATCGGGTGCGCCCCTGGTCACCCAACGCGTCAACGCTTTTGTGGACGACCCGTTCGTACGGTTCGTGGCTTCTCCGCTGGTGACTGTCACCGTAGCGCTTGGCAAGCGGTAACTTACGGAGGCTCGCAAATTACAGTTACGGATGGCCCGAGATTGTGGGGCAGGTCGGTAACCTGCAATGGGTTGGTAACCCGCTTTCGGCAGTTTCTCAGCGGCCCGCGAAACGCCGATTCACAATCGGCGGCAGCGTAGCACCAGCGTAGCACCTGCCCCACAGGCGCCGCTTGCCGTCACTGTATTATGCGAGCCTCAGTAATACTCAGTTTTGCAATTACGGTGACGTATCCGGCAATTGCTCCCCTAAAACCCGTGAAGAGAATGGCCACGGATGAACACAGATGAACACGGATAAGAAAGAAATAGTTTATCGGTGTTCATCGGTGGCTCGAATTTGAGTTTTCGCACCTTCTCACGGCCGCGGCTAGGACTCGGGATTTCGCCGCAGTTCGAGTTCTTACGGTTGCGGCATACGCGCAGTGGATGCCCCCGCTACAACCCTTGGGTGCCATACTCGTTTGGTATGAGCTTTTCCTCGGGTTCCACGCGGCGCGCCCTGTTAGCCGGCATGCCGGCGGCCCTGACCGCGGCGTCTTC
>JBEKYD010000249.1:0-11593 GCA_049511335.1 Bryobacteraceae bacterium
CCGGCGTCCGGAGCAGTCGTGGAAACCACCGCGGGCGGCGTCCGCCTCACGCGGGGCAGCCAGGCGATGGGCCTGCTGAATCGCGCTGGAGAGAAGGTGACCTACACCGCCGGCGCGCAGGGCTCCGTGGAGGCCCGCTACGTGGATACCAACTGCGTGACGGTGAATCAAGTCGATGTCGATTAATATCTGGAGGAAGCTCGCGGCCAAAACCGCGTTCTCGGTCGTGTTCGGGTTCGCCGGCGCGATTTTATTGTGTGCCCAGGACGGGCCGCTGCCGGCCGGTTCGATCAATGTCAACTTTCCCGACGATGCTCCGGTGGCGCTGATGAAGTCGGCCGACCAGTCTCACGCCAGCGCGCGCGGCGCGGCCCTGGCCATCGACCTGCACCTCGCGCTCACCTTGCGCAACATCGGCTCCGCCTCGATTCGCGGCCTGGCATTGCGGGTAGTTTCGCAGGAAGCGGCGCTGGGCGGCAAAGGCTCGGTCACTCTGACCAGCCTGAATATTGCCGCCGGCGACGCCTTCCCGGTGCGCATCGACATGCAGTTGATGAGGCCTTCGCAAGCGGCCGCCGGTCCGCTGGTGGAAGTCGCTCTGGATGGCGTGTTGTTTCAGAACCTGGCTTTTTACGGGCCCAATCGCCTGGGTTCGGAGCGCACCCTGACCGCGGCGGAAATGGAAGCCGGGCGCGACCGCCAGTATTTCAAAAGCGTGCTGGCGCGCGGCGGCCCGGAAGCGTTGCGGCGGGAAGTTCTGAACAGCCTGGCCCGCCAGGCGGCTCGTCCGCAACTGGACGTGCGCGTCTCGCGCGGCCATGCGGTCACCTCCGCCGCACTGGGCCCCGAGCGCACCGAAAACTTTGCCTTCTTGCGGTTCCCCGATTCCCCCGTCGAGGCCGTGGCGGGCCGCGCGCAAGTGGCATTCAACGAAGCTCGCGAGCCCCGCATTCAGGTGCGCAACCTCTCCAAAGAGCCGGTTCGCTACGTGGAGGTCCGCTGGCTGGTGCGAGACTCGAATGGGCAAGAGTATATGGCTGCCAAGTTGCCGGTGTCGGCGCCGGAAGGTATCGCCCCCGGCCAGACGGCTGGCGGCACGGAAGAGACTGCGCTTCAATTCCGCCGCAACAATCAGCCGGTCGCGATCGGCGGCGCGGTGGGCTTCGTCAGTCAGGTGGAATTCTCGAACGGCAAAGTTTGGGTTCCGGCGCGCGTGGATTTAGACCGGGACACGTTGCGCGACGTATTGCCTCCGTCCGCCGAAGAAGAGCGCCTCACCAATCTGTACCGCCGCAACGGCCTCGACGCTTTGCTCCTCGAACTCAAAAAATACTGACGGCTCTTTCACCCGTTCCGCAGCGAAAAGGCCGACCGGGGGGCCGGCCGCGGACCAGGGGGTCCGCCCTACTGCCAGTCGCGCCTGGCGCCGATGTGTGAGAGACCACAGTCTCCTTGAAACCCGAGCCCCTGTTTCTGCGTCGCATGATGTTGTAGATGCACGATTTCGCTGCGTCTCGAAACGCTGTTGTACGCGATAATAGAGTCGTGCGCGCATCTCGCAAGATCTAGAGGAGAATCCGAACGTGAGACAAATTTGCCGTTACCTTCCACTATCCCTGCTGCTTTCCCTTTTTCCAGTTGCCAACGCGCAAAGCCAGTTCGACATCAACCTGGGCTTCGGCGCCGCCCAAGCCAAAGCTGCCTCGACCGGCCTCGATTCCTACTATCTCACCAACTGCGCCATTGGCAGCGCTCCAAGCTGCGTCTCAACCAGCAGCCTGAACAGCTTCATGCTGGGCTTCGGCGGCACCGTGCTGATCAAGCATAATGTCGGCGCCATGATCGACTTCACCACGCAGCCGGCGCAACAGACTTACGCCACTTTGCCCGCTGCCTACAACGGTACCGGCTATCCGGAGACGATCAACTCGCGTTCCACTTTCGGCGATTTTGACGTGGTGGCTCAGCCGGTCAGCGGCAAGCGCGCGGCGCTGCGTGTCTTCGGCGGCATTGGTATAGACAATCTGAAATTCTACGAGAACACCAGTTCCACTACCGCGCTCACCGGCACCCAGAACTACTCCCAATACGCCGGCAGCTCGAATCACTTCGCGGCCAATTTCGGCGCCGGCGTGATGATCTACGTCACCGATCATATGTTCATCGAACCCCAGTTCAAGGCGCACTGGGTGAATAATCTGACGCAGTTCGGCACCTCGTTCGTAACGGAAGAAACTGTCTGGATCGGGTATAGCTGGGGAAATAAGTAGCGCGCGCGGCCTGCCGATCTTGAGAGGCGGCAAATCAATGTGGGGCAGACCATCGTTCTTCGTGGTCTGCCATACATGCGGCAGCCGAGAGCCCGCCCGTCTCAGTCAATCCAGAGCCAGGCTGGCAGACCACGGAAAACGATGGTCTGCCCAGGTCTGCCCCACACTTCTATTGCTGGGTGGCTTGTGCCGCGGCGTCGGCCAAGTCGTCCACCTGCACCGGCGGGTTGTAGTAGAGGATTCTCTGGCAGCTTTCGCATACCATGATCTGGTCACCCTTGTGCAGATCCTGTAGAAACTGCGGCCGCATCGACATCTGGCAGGCGGAGCATCGTCCGTCGATGGCCTCCGCCACACCCACGCCACGGCGCGACTTGCGCGTTTTTTCGTAGCGCTGATAGGTGGCCTTGCCCACTTCCGCAGTGATCGAGCCGCGCTCTTTCCCCAGTTCCTCCAGCGCTCGCCGATCCTTCTCGGTGCGTTCCCTGGCCTCCCGGCTCTCGCCCTCGACCTCCACTTTTTCCGCCTGCAAGGAAGCGTCGGCCGCCTTCACCGCCTTTTCCAGCGGTTCGGATTCGCTCATCAATTCCAGGATGCGGTCTTCGAATTTGCGGATTTCCTGCTGGCAGAATTCGATCTCGTTCTGAAAGGCGCGATATTGATCGTTGGTCTTCGCCTCAATCATCTGATCTTTCAGCTTCGAAATCTTTTGCTCCTGAATCTGGATGTCGCTTTCGCGCTGCTTGCGCTCCTTCTGATTGGCGGCGAGCGCGGCCCGGTCGACTTCCAGCTTCCGCTCGTGCGAGATCAATCTCTTTTGGATTTCCGCGATGTGCTTGGGCAACGCGGCCACCTCGCGCTCCAGCTCGCCCAGACGTTTGTCCAATTCCTGGAGGCGGATCACCAACTTCAGGTCGGGAAGCATCTCTATGTCCGCAGTGTAGCATGCGGTGCTCCGCGATTCTTCACCACCGCCGCAGGGCGATGGTCAGCAGCACGCAGATCAGAATCAGGAAAGCCAGTGCCCCACCTACCCATTTCAGGCGGCGCTTCCGGCGCGGCGATTCCAGGCGGATGCCGATCGCCGGGGCCGGGCGCGGGCGCTTGCGATCCGCCGGCGGCGCCGGAACCGGCCCGCGGTTTCCGCCCACCGCCGCGGGCATTTCAATCACGCGGCGCTCCACCGGCGTCACCATGCCATCGCGATATTCCAGCTCGCGCGTCAGACCCAGAATCACCACCGGGTCGTTTACCGCGGACACTTCGCCCACAAACTGGCGCGGCACCCAGAGTTCCTCGGCGCTGCGGCTGTTCACGACTAGAATCTCCGACCACGTCGCGCGCCGGTACACCCACTGGTTGTGCCGGATATTGCCGATCGCCGGATAAAACGAAAACGGGCGCGAGCCCAGCCGGCTGAGCGACGGTGGGATGGGAGGGGAGATCATCGCGGCGCCTACTTCCTGCCCGTCATTTCCTTCCCAGCAGGCGCAAACGCACAGCCAAGGCTCTTGCCTGGCCGCGTTGGTAACTTAGAAACTCGGGAGTTCCGATCACGTTGTTGACCGCGTTGGCGTTCAAGTGGTTGGTGAGGTTGTCCATGCCTATGCGCCAGGCCCACAAATAATGCATCGCATGGAACTTGCGTTCGAAATGGAGGTTGACGTTGACGTAACCGGGCAGGCGCAGCGAGTCCACCGGCCCCTGGACGAAGCCTTCCTGAGTTACCGCGCTGAACGGCAGCCCGGTGCGGTACTCCACCAGGTAAGCGGCCGCCGTATCGCCGATCAGAAACTGAAGGCGCCGCGGCAGCCAATTCTTGGGCACCGGCGCCCATCCCCACCCGTGGATCCGGTTCGGCGCTTCCCATGGCAGCGGTCCCGGCATCTGCGGCGCGAAGATGGGGTTGGCCAGGTTGTAGATCACGGCTTCGTTGGTCCGGGCCGACGACCGCGTATATCCCGCCGACCATTCGAACTTGCCGGAGAAAGAATGCTTCACGCTCAACGTGACCGCGCGATAGAGGTCTTGCCGCGAATTGCCCAAGTAGAACGTGGCGCCGTTCAGAAACAGCTCGTTCGCCGCCGGCGTGGCCGGCACGAACGAAAATCCATGATCGCCGGTCCGGTTCATCAGCTCAATGCGGCCGGTAAAGCTGGTCGAAAGTTTTCTCTCCGCGGCCATGCTCGCTACCCGGAAATAAGGCGTCTTGAGGGCATCCCGGTTCACCGTAAACTGGGTCTCCACCGGTCCCGTTACGCTTCCGTTCTCGGCATAAAAGGTAGCCAGACTGGCCTGTCCGGGCGGTGTCGTGATGGCGCCCAGATAAATCGGGTCGTAATAAAGACCCCAGCCCGCCGATAGCTTGGTCCCGCCCAACCCTGGCGGGGCCCAGGATGCCGCCAGGCGCGGCGCCACCTCGAGTTCGCGCACAATCTCGTTCCATTCGGCCCGCACACCGGCCTCGATGGTCAGGTCCTCGCGCGGGCTCCAGTGATCTTCCAGGTACTCGCCGCCTTCGAAATTCTTGCCCGCCTGAAAAGGCTCGCCGACAAAAGTGACGTAACGCGCCACCGTCTGGTCGGCGTTCAGCACTTCGTAAGGGTTGAACACCGTCCACTGGTGGAACGCCTCGCGTTCGAAATCGCTCCCGGCCTTCACCAGGTGCGTTCCGTGCCAATGGTGCACCGGCAGAAACAGAGTGCCGAGCGCCTGCTGCCGGTAGAAATGCTGATCGGTGGAAATGTAATAATTGCCGGCCGCGCCGAACGGGGTCAGTTGGTAGAGCTGGTTGCCCTGGGGAAGATCCCGGTTCCATCCGCGCGTATCCGCGAATCCAAATTCCACCAGCGTCCCTCCCCCGAAATACTGCTGATCGCGGATGCTGGTGACAAATAGCGCCTGCCTCAGGTTGGTGGTGGTCTCGGCCGGGTTCACGAAGCTCAAGCCCAGGCGTGAGGTCGAGCCTAGATCGGCCAGCAAGCCGGCGGTCAGAATATTGCCGCGGGTGAGGTCGATCCGTACGCGGCTCAAGTCGGTTACCGTCAGACCATGGGTGCGGTTCTGGTTGGGTGGCAGGCCATGCACGACATCCACGTTGTAGAACGCGTCCATGCCGTTGTGAAACCACGCGCGGCCCTTTTTGATGGGGCCCGAAACTTCCACCCGCGGGGTCCACTTATTGATGTGGAGGCCGAGCTCGGTGGAAACACCCGGAAAGAAATTCGTGACCGCAAAACGCCAGTGGTCGTCGCCCATGCGGCTGGTCAGCTTGAGCGTTCCCGCCGAACCGCGTCCGCTCTCCGCGCTGAACCGGCTGCTCTCTACCGCGATCGATTCCACGCTGTCGATGTTCATGCGCGCATCCAATTGGCCGGTCACCGGATTGGAGATGTTGAAGCCGTCCAGGGTGTAGTTCACCTGGTTCGAATCGCCGCCGTTCAAATGGTAGCGGCCGCCGTTGTCCTGGACCACGCCGTCGAACAGTTGCAGCGCGTTGCGGTAATCCTGCGGCGCCGCGTAGGGAACATTCAGCATCTCGGTATTATCCACTTCCCGGCGATCGGTGGGCTGGGCGGGATCCACCGCGGGCGGCGAAGCATTCACATCCACGCGCTCGGAAAACTCTTGCTGATGATTCAGCGTGACGGTGATGTGTTCGACGTCCGCATCGAGCACCCGCGCGGCTTCATGAAAGACGTAAAACCCCTGCCTTTCGACGCGGATTTCATATTCTCCCGCCGCCGGCAGGGTGACGCGAAAATTGCCGGCCGAATCCGTCGATGCGGTAACCGCGGCGGGCGGGCGGCGAAACTCCACAACCGCACCCGCGACCTCGGCGCCGGTTTCGTCGACAACTCGTCCGCTCAGATTCGTCTGGGCATGCAGCAACCCGCCAGACAAGAGCGACAGCCACACTACCGCTCGATCGCGCCTTCCCAACCGCACAGTGTCCTGCTTTCGCGCTTTCCTCCAGGATACACCGCGGCCGAACGTGAAAACACACGCAGAACTGCTAGAACTATAGCGGCGGTCGTGATTTTGGCTACGGATGAACACGGATGAACACGGATAAGCCCGTTGTTTTCTTATCCGTGTTCATCCGTGGCTCTCGTTCTTGGTTTGCCCCTTCTACAGCGGAGGAACACCGATCCCGGAATCCTCCAGCGCCGCTCCCACGCGGAGCAGACGGGCTTCTTGGAAAGGAGGAGCGACGATCTGCAGGCCGATGGGCAAGCCGCTCGCATCGAGACCGCAAGGAATCGACAGCGCGGGCAGGCCGAGAACGTTGAAAGGCCTCGACATGCGGGTGGCCGCGGGGCGGACGGGCTCCTCCATGCCGCCGATGGTTACCGTCGCCTGGCCGATGCGCGGAGCGGTGATGGCGGTGGCGGGCGTGATCAGGCAGTCGGCTTCGGACCAGACCTCCGCGAAGCTCCGTTCGAGGGAGCGGCGGATCCGCTGCGCCTGGATATAATCGGTGGCCGGAATCAAGCTGCCTTGATCGAGCAGCGCCAGCACGTCTTGGCCGAACAACTCGCGCCGCTGGTGGTACGGCGCCAGCACGGCCGCCGCTTCGGAAAGAAGAATGATCTGGCCAACCGCGTTGAGGGCGGCGGGGCCGGGGACGCGAACCGGCCGGATTTCCGCCTCCAGAGCTTCGGCGCGAGCCATGGCGCCGCGAACCGCGGATTCCACCTCGGGGTGGACGCGCTCGAACCAACTCTCGGCGAAACCAATGCGCAAGCCGCGGATGCCACAGCCTTCGGCGGGGACGAAATCCTCCGCCGGCCGCCGCGACGAGGCTGGGTCGCGCGCGTCGAATCCGGCGATCGCGTTCAGCATTACGGCTGCGTCCCGCACGGTGCGCGCCAGCGGACCCATATGATCGAGCGTTTGCGCCAGCGGCAGCACGCCGTAGCGGCTCACGCGGCCATAGGTCGGCTTCAACCCGACCGTGCCGCAGAACGACGCGGGGATGCGGATGGAGCCGCCGGTATCGCTGCCCATGGCGGCAAAGACCAGGCCGGCCGCCACGGCGGCGCCGGAGCCGCCGCTCGATCCGCCCGGGCTGCGATCAGGATTCCAAGGGTTGCGCACCGCGCCGAAATGCGGGTTCGCGGAGGTAATGCCGTAGGCCAGCTCATGCTGGTTCAGCGTACCCAGCATGACCGAGCCGGCTTCTGTCAGGCGTTCCACGACCGCGCAATCGAAGGCCGCGATGCGATCGCGATACACCAGCGAACCGGCGGTGTTAGGCACTCCGGCGATGGCGAAGAGATCTTTTACCGCGATCGGAATGCCGTGGAGCGGCCCGCGGTCGCGGCCGGCGGCCAATTCCGCGTCGGCGCGGCGGGCATCGGCGAGAGCGCGTTCGGCGGTAATCGTGAGGAATGCGCGCAGGGATGGGTTCAGCCGTTCGATCCGAGAGAGCGCGGTGGTGGCGAGCTCGAGCGATGTCACCGAACGGGCGCGGAGGGAACGGGCAGCTTCAAGGATGGTCACGCGCCAGGTTCTCCCGTGGGGCAGACCATCGTTCTTTGTGGTCTGCCATGCACCCACTGCTCGACCAGTTCCAGTCGGCGGGGAAAAGAGCCTGGCTGGCGGGCCACGAAAGACGATGGCCTGCCCCACGGAGACTCGCTATGCGGCATCGGGCCCCTCCGGATCGAACGTGCAGGCCGGCTCCAACTCCGGCGGGAGGTTCTCCGTCAACGGCCGAAAGACCGCTTCGATGCTTTCGAGCGGTTGCGTAATCCGTTCGAGCGCCTCGCCCGGCAAACCCGCGGCTTGAGCTAGTGCTTTCCAATTCGTCACGGTTTGAATTACTCCTTCGCTAATGGGTCTACCCGGTCGCGGCGGGCCGTCCATTCGGCCCCGGCCAGCACCACCATGGCCGCTACGAAACTGCCCAGCAGAATCGTAACGGAGTATTGGAACATATGGTACTCGTTCTGGAGCTTCGAAGCGATCAGCGAGCGGGTGAGCAGGTTCACGTATTTCAACGCTTCGAGCACCAGCCCCACCCAAATTGCCACGCCAGCGACGCGGGCGGGATCGATCCTGCGATTGGGAAGCAGCCAGTAAACCAGAAACAGCGCCAGGATGTTGAGCGGCACCGCGGCCAGCTTGGTCAACAGCAGGGTAAGCCAGTGCGCGGTGGCCCCCTTGCCCAGCCACGAAACGGCCCATTCGGCGCTCAGTGCGGACAACATGAGCGACAGCAGGACCAGCGCGCCGCATGCGAACACCATGCCCAGGCTGACCGCCTGATTTTTCCAATAGCTGCGGTTTTGAGTAACTCCCCAGGTGCGATTGAGCGCGACTTCGAGCGGCTCGAAGATGCCGTTCGAAGTGAGCAGGAGCAGGAACATGGAGGTCCAATGGAGACGAGGCACCATCCACGGTTGCAGGTTCTGGGCTACAACATCGCCGGCGGAACCGGGGAAGACGTCGCGGATGGCCAGGTAAATCGCGCCCATCCCGCCTTGCCAGTGAAGCACGTCGCGGAAGAAGGACAGCATCACCATGAGGAACGGAAAGAACGACAGCAGAACGCTAGCGGCAATGGCCAGCGCGAAGACGTGCGCCTCGATTTCGAGCAGATAGCTGACGGTGGGCCGGATGCGCGCCCACCACGGGCGGTATTCCTCAAAGTGTCGAAAAGGCAACTTTCAGGTTAGCTCTAATAGAAAAAGGGCGAGGCCGAAGCCTCGCCCTTTCCTACGGACGTTGCCGCCCGCCCCACCGCGGAACTCCCCTTCACGCTAGAAATGCACGCGGATCCCGAACTCCATGTTCCGCGGCGAATTCGCCTGGCCGCCGTTGGGATTGGATGTTCCCAGCACGCCCCAATCGGCCGGATCGTTGGTAGCCAGGTAAGGATTATTGAACTGCACGTGGTTGAGCAGGTTGGTGAACTGGAAGATCAAGGTCGCTCCTACCCGGCCTTCCTTCCAGACGCCGATGTCCTTGGAAACCGTGGCATCCAGGTTCCACCAGGGCAACTGCCGAATCAAGCCGGCGGAGCCGCAGTTGGTATCGAAACCGAGAACGCAATCGCGGAATTCGCCGTAAGTGGCGGCCGGGTTGGTAAAGAACTGCACGTTCTGGCCGCCGTTGTCGCCGTTGGAGTTGACGCCCACGCCGTTGGGGTTCGCCGTGGGGCTCTCCGATACCACTTGGTTGTAGTGCGCCGAGCTGCCGCCCGTATATGGGTGCATCAATACCGCGCCATCCGGTCCATAGTCGCCGTCGGTGGCGGAGTTGGCCTCGCCGAACGATTCCAAGCCGCCGTTGTCGTTGCTGACGTTCAACGGCGCTCCGCCGTGAGCGACGAACAGGGGAGCGATGGTCCAACCACCCAGCAAATGCCCGATTACGCCCTTTTGGGTGCGGTAGTACGGCGATTGCCAGATCATGGTCAGGTTGAGGTTGAACTTGTAATCGAAGTACTGCGGACCGTACATCGCCGACATGTGCCAGGGATCCAGCACGGTATATTCGCTGGAGGCCTGGTCCTGGTTGCCGGTGCCCAACGCGCGGCCCCAGGTCAGGTTGGTATGCACCGTAATGCCGTGCCAGTCGCGCAGGGTCAACTGCGCGTACACTGCGTTGTAGTTGCCAAAGCCGATGCTGGAATCGGAGTAAACCGCCGATACCTGGCCGCTGCCCCCGTTGATCGGCGAGCTCGGCATGGTGCGTCCCAGGGTCCAGGAAGGCGCAGCGTTCATAGCGGCCCACAGGTCGTAAACCGAGGTGCTCTGGACCATGCTCGCGCCGCCGATCGAACCATTCAGAACCGCCATGGTGCAGCTTCCATAACCTTTGCAATAGGCCGAGTTGGCGCCGCCGAACGCGTTCTCAAAGAACGGCTGCGCGGCGACCGTTGCGTTCGGGGAAAAGTTCTGGTTGTACAGAGACCAGTAGGTATTGGCGTACGCCTGGGCAAAGCTCTGGCCGCCCAGGGTGGTCATGTACGGCACCGCATCCAGGTCAACCTCCTGCCATTCGTGCCGTATCAGACGGCCGATGTAACCCAGCTCGAACATGGTCTTCGAGTTGATTTCCCGCTGGATGCTCAGGGTGAAGTTGTCGGTGCGCGCCGGGCGGAAATTCGGGTCCAGAATGCTACCCGAGCCGGCTGCGGCGTTCCCGTTGAACCCCGGAATGAAAGGCTGGGCCAAGGTCTGCGAGACGGGCGGCAGCGGCGCCGTCAGCCCGTCGGTGCCGATACGGAATGCCGTGGCTGGCGTCGCGCCGCCATTGCCCAGGCACTGGCCGGTGGACGTGGCGCCGAGACACGAAACCGGTTGCCCCAACCCCACGCCCAAAAGCGGAATCAGCACCAGGTCGACGCCGTTCAAACGGCTCTCCACCCGGCCGTACCCGCCACGGATCACGGTTTTGCCGTCGCCGAAGAGCTTGCCCAGAAAACCGTCCTGAAATTTCGGATTCCAGGCCGCCGAAACGTGCGGACTCCAACCGCCGTAGAACGGGTTGTAGGGATACTTGGTGCTGGCGCCGACCACGTCGCGTACACCGTCGTACGCCAGCGTCGGATTGTAGACCTGACCTCCCAACGCCGCCGATTGGCGCTGGGCAAGGAAACTGGCCAGTTGGATCGGATGACCGCTCGAGTCGGTGAGCTCCACCTGCTTGCCGTTGATTTCGTAAGGCGGCATCTCGAGCTGGTAGCCCAGGCCGTAAGTCAGCGTGAAGGTCGGCTTCATCTTCCACGTATCGGTGAAATACACTTGGTACGAGGGAATGATGCTCTGGTCGAACATCGGCGTTCCCGCCGGGTTGAGCGTCAGGCTGGCGCCGCTGCGGGTATACAGATCCTGGGGCTGGGTCACGATACCGAGAATTTCCTCGTAGTATCTTTCGTAAGTGGAATACTGGCTGCTCGGAACACCCGCCGGGATATATTGCGAAGAAAAGCTGATGCCCGGTGCAAAGCCGGACGACTGCCCGATCTGGTCCACCGGCTGGTTCATAATGCCGCCGCCGTTGTCGGTGCGCTGATGGTAATCGAAATTGCGCTGGTACTGGCCGCCGAAGCTGATCAGGTGATTCCCCTTGATCTTGCTCACGTCGTCGCGGATGCCCTTATCCTGTCCGTCCCAGAAACGCTGGCGCGTCTGCTGGGTGTTGACGTTGTAAGGAATCAGCGCACTGGTGGTTTCGCCGCCCATTTCGAGCGCCGCCGTCAAGCCCGGCAACTGCGGTATGGCGCCCGCCGTGCCCCATTGCCAGAAGTTGCGCAGGTAGCTGAAGCGGAAATCGTTGGTGGTCGAAGCGTTGATGGTGGTGGTCAGCCC
>JBEKYD010000250.1:0-11548 GCA_049511335.1 Bryobacteraceae bacterium
ATCCCGCCGCGCAATACGAAGCCGGCACGCCGCAGTCGCCACAGCCGCTGACCTCGGCCGGCGACCTGAGATCCTGAAACCCGCGCCAATCGGGCACTCTATCGAATTCTCGCTCAGAGCCGAAAAAGATAATAGCGCCGACGCCGGCCGCCACTCCCTTGTCCGCCCACTTGGCTCCGCCGATCTCAACCGCGACGTACTCGCCTTCCATGGCCATAACTACAGTCAAAGCGGAAGACATGCCCGCAATCTTGCGCAACATCTCCTCCTTGCGTATCTGCACCGTCAGGCCGTTTGGCGTCTGCAGGGTTTGCGTTTCGTAGCCATCGTGCGAGAACTTGTCGGCGAGGGCTTGGGCGAGGGCTGGAATGTCGATATCCGGCCCGTGAAAAGTGCGTCTCTCCATTGCCATAGGCCGTTCTCCTGTGCTTCGACCGGTTTGAGTATTTCGGATCTGAGTATACTACTTTTGTTTTATGGCGGCCCGCCGGACATAATTGCACCCTGACTGTTCCTGAGGCGTTTCCCCGAAAGCCGTCCGCTCGCTATAATCGCTGCGATTGAGCTGGAAGCTGCGCGCCGGGCTGCTCGCGCTGTTCGCGGGGGCGGCGGTCCTCCTGGGCATCGGCTGGACCCGATCGGCATCACATCGCGAACAACTTCTCCCGCCGCGCGTTGCGGCTCGTCCGGCGCGACTGCTGGCCGACGGGCATGACGAGGCGACTCTCACGATCGAGGCATCCTCGCCTTACCCTCCCAACGTGACCGTAGACGATAGCCGGCGCGGCGCAATCGAGCAAATGACCGGCGCCGGCGGACGTTGGGAAGGCCGCATCCGAGCCGGCATCATGCCGGGCACCATGTGCGTGCGAGTCGAATTCCGGAACGGGACCGCCGCGACCGTGAAATTGACCTCGGTTCTCGACGCGCGCGACAGTTTCGAGGACGGCACACCCGATTTCCTGCGGCTGGACGACGAGCACGACCGGCAGGCGTTTCGCCACTGGTTTACGTATCTGGCGGAGGCGCAGTATTTTCAGACGAAGCCGCGCCCCGCCGAAATTGACGACTGCGCAGCCCTCATCCGGTACGCCTACCGCGAAGCGCTGCACGCGCACGATAGCGGTTGGGCCGAGTCCGCCGGATTGGCACTGGTCCCGGCGTTCGATTCGGTGGTCAAGTATCGGTATCCCTCCACGCCCCTGGGGGCGGCCCTTTTCCGCGTGCATGCGGGAGGGTTTCGTCCCGCGGACCTCGCGAATGGCGCTTTTGCGCAATTCGCGGACGCCAAAACGCTGCTGCGGCTCAACACGCATTTCGTGAGCCGGGACGCTGGCCGGGCGCTCGCGGGCGACCTGCTTTTCTTCCGCCAGTCCGGTGCCGAGACTACGTTTCATAGCATGATCTACCTGGGCGCGAGCCAGTTCGAGCGCGGCGGCGGCCCATACGCCGTCTACCATACCGGCCCGGACGGCCGTAATCCGGGGGAGATTCGCAGACCGGCGCTGGCGGAGTTGATGCGGTTCCCTCAGCCCGAATGGCGGCCCGAGCCCAACAATCCGGGCTTCCTTGGAGTATTCCGCTGGAACATTCTCAGAAAGGGGTCAGACGATGACGACGCGCGGGATTAGAATTCTCAAGCTGTCTCTGCTTCTTGGGGCAGCCGCAGCTGGCTTATGCGAGAGCGAGGACCAGCCATATTTCGCGCTTTCGAGCCAGCGCACGTTCGGGACGAACTCGAAGCCGTGGGTAGGGCTCAGCGCGTGGAAAGTGGACTCGCTCGAATTCCGCGTCTACCGCATCCAGGACCCGGCGCTTTTCTTCCGGCAAATCGAGGAACCGCACCAGTTCGGCGGGCGCGCGCCGCGGCCGCCGCGCGAACGGACGTTGCTGGAACGCATTCACGCGTGGAAGCACAGCCTGCGCGCCGGCATCTTACGTGGACTGCGGGCACAGTTCACCGAAGCCCCCAGCTCGCATTTCACAATCCTGAAGGCGCGCCCCCTGAAACTCGCGTCCGCAGGGACGAAGTACGCCGGAGCCCCGTTGCTCAATTCGCAGCAACTGGCGCTCGCTTTCGTCCAGCCGGTCCGCAGCAGAACCCGATGGGAGCGGCAGACGGTGGAACTGGGCCTCACGGACAAGGGCGTGTACCTGGTGGAGGCAGTCCACGGAGACCTGCGGGCGTACACGGTAACGACGATCTCCGACATCGTCATGATCACCAAGACACATGCCGGCCGGATGGTGAACATGGTGGTGGACCGGGCGACGGGCCAGCCGGCCGCCGGCGCGAAACTGGCGATGCTCGCGCATGACGCCGTGCTGGGCGAGGCCGAGACGAACGCGGACGGCATGGCGGAGATGCGCCTGGACGAGCATCGCGCGAACGACGTGCGGCTGCTGGCGCGGCGCGGGGCCGATATTGCGGTCAATGCGCTTTCGGGCGACTACGCGCTTGGCGATCGGGAATCGTGGGTGGGGTACATCTACACGGACCGCCCGGTGTACCGCCCCGGACACGTGGTCCACTTCAAGGGCGTGTTCCGGACGCGCGGCGCGAGCGCTTACGAGGTTCCCGCCGGCAAGAAGGTCTCGGTGGAGATTTACGATCCCGAACAAAAACCCGTCTACCAGAAAACCCTCACGGCCAGCGCGAACGGAACGGTGCGCGACGATCTGACGCTGGCGCCCGGCACCGGGCTGGGCAGCTATTACATCCAGGTGAAGGCCGCAGACAGCTTCATGAACGGCGACTTCGAAGTGGAGGAGTACAAGAAGCCGGAGTACGACGTGAAGGTCACTCCCGCAAAGCCGCGCGTGCTGGAGGGCGAGAGCGTGCAGGCCCTCATCGACGCGCGCTACTACTTCGGCGAGCCGGTAAGCGGGGCCAAGGTGCAGTACGCGGTCTACCGCGATCGTTATTGGTTGCCCATGTGGCACGAGTCCGGCGACGAAGAGGCGGACTCGGGAGAGGCCGAAGAGGCCGCCGATATGGGCGACCAGCTCAACGAGGGCGAGGGTGTCCTCGATGCCGATGGCAAGCTTACGATTACTCTCGCAACCTCGATTTCGGACCGCAAATACGACTATCGCTACCGGGTGGAAGCGCGGGTCACCGATGCGGCCAAGCGCGAAATCAGCGGGCGGAGCGGGTTTCTCGCTACCTACGGCAGTTTCGCGCTGAACGTCTCGCCGGACCGCTACTTCTATTCGCCGGGGACAAGCGCCACATTCAAGATCGAGGCCCGCGATTACGATAACCACCCCGTCTCATCGCGCGCTCACGTGGAACTGGTGCGGTGGAACTACAAGGAACCCGAGAAATCCGAGTGGAAGGCCGCCACGGATGTGACCACCGGGAGCGACGGAACGGCCCCGGCCACCTTTTCGATTCCAAGCGGCGGCGGCTCCTACCGCGTGCGGGCGACGGCGCGAACTCCCGAAGGCCGCGACGTGGAAAGTTTTGCGTCCGTTTGGGTCGAAGGCGAAGCCGCCGAATACGACTACCGGCAGAACCGCGACGTCCAAATCGTTCCGGACAAGAAGACCTACCGTGCGGGCGACACGGCCCGTTTGCTGATTGTCGCGGAGAAGCCCGGCACGGCCGTCTACGTCAGCGTGGAGGGCCGCGAGCTGCGCGAGTGCAAGCTGCTGCGTTCGCAGGGATCCACGGTCTCGTTCGAGATCCCCGTGACCGCCGGCGACGAGCCCGGAATCACGGTGCAAGCAGGCTTCGTGCGCGACGGCGAGTTCCACAACGGAACGAAGTATTTGAAAGTTCCCCCGGTGGAGCACCAATTGAACGTGAGGGTCGCCACCGATAAGCCACAGTATCTACCCGGCCAGACCGCCGAATACAGCATCGACGTCACCGACGGCGCAGGCAAGCCGGCGCCGCGGGCGGAGCTCAGCCTCGGAGTGGTGGACGAGGCGATCTATGCGGTTCGGCGCGACTCCACTCCGGACATTCTCACCTTCTTTTACGGCCGGGAATGGAACCGCGTGAACACCGAGACATCGCTGGATTATTACTTCTATGGGGAAGCCGGAAAGCGGCAGATGCGCCTGGCGGAGCTTCGGCCGCCCTCGCGGCTGGCGCAGCTCAAACCGGAGCGGCTGGTGGCTCCGAAGGTGCGGAAGGCTTTTCCGGACACCGCGTTTTGGGCGGCGGACATCTCAACGGACAGCGCCGGCCACGCCAGCGCCAAGGTGGAATTCCCGGATTCGCTCACGACGTGGCGCGCCACCGCGCGCGGCGTTACGCCCGACACCAAAGCAGGCGGCGCGGCGATCAAGACCGTCGTCCGCAAGAACCTGATTCTGCGCCTGGCCGTGCCGCGGTTCCTCGTGCAAGGCGACGAGGCGGTAATCTCAGCGCTCGTGCTCAATTATCTTGCGGAAACGAAGAACGCGCGAGTTTCACTGGATGTAGCCGGCCTGGACGTGCTCGAAGGCGCGACGAAGCAGGTCGAGATCCCCAGCCGGGGCGAGGCCAAGGTGGACTGGCGCGTGCGGGCACAGCGGGTCCGCGGCGCCACCATCACCGGGAAGGCGCTCACCGACGAAGAATCCGATGCGCTGGAACTGGAGCTCCCGGTGAATCCGCCCGGGGTGAAGATGGCTGTGGCGCGGAGCGGAGCGCTCGCGGGCGGCGCGTCAGCGTCGTTCGACCTGACGTTCCCCGCTACCGTAGAACCCGGCTCGCGGTCCCTTTCGATCCGCCTTTCGCCGTCCATTGCCGGTTCGCTTTTCGGCGCACTGGAATTCCTGACGTCGTTCCCGTACGGATGCGTGGAGCAGACCATGTCGAGCTTCCTGCCGAACATCACCGTGAGTCAGACGGTCCAGGAGCTTGGCTTGAAGACCGGCCTGGATCGGTCCGCACTCGACGAAAAAATTCGCGACGGGCTCGACCGGCTTTACAGCTTCCAGCATGAAGACGGCGGTTGGGGCTGGTGGCAAACGGATGAAAGCCACCATTTCATGACCGCCTACGTGGTAGCCGGCTTGGCGCAAGCCAAAGCGGCGGGAGTGGATGTCAAAGCGGATGCGATCGACAAAGGGAGAGCGTGGCTTCAGAAGGCATTCGCGGCCGATCCTCGAATCGCCTCCGGCCTGCGCGCCTACATGGCCTATGCCCTGGCAGTATCGGGCGCGGACGCCACGGCGCCCGGCCAGGTGTACGAGCGGCGCTCCGATCTGTCGCCGTATGGGATGGCGCTTCTCGGCCTGGCGTTCGAACAGACGAAAGACCCGCGCGCGGGCGAGATGGCGGCCGAACTGGAGCGGACCGTGCAGCAGAACGCAGAAGAAGCGTGGTGGCCGGCAGCCCGCGATGAGATGTTGGATTTCTCCCAGGACGCGACGCCCGAAGCCACTGCCTACGCCGTGAAGTTGCTTTCGCACCAACGGCCCGCGAGCGGCCTGCTGCCCAAGGCGGCGCTTTGGCTGATGAACCATCGCAACGAAGGCTGGTGGTGGGAGTCCACCAAGCAAACGGCCATGGTCATTTACGGACTCGCCGATTATCTTAAAGCCAGCCACGAGATGAATCCAAAACTCAGCGTGACCGTGCTGGTGAACGATACGCCGGCGCTCACGCGGCAGGTGGGCGAGGCTGCGGGGCTCACTTCCTCCGAATTAAGGCTGGAAGAGGACAAGCTGCAGGCCGGGACGAACCGCATCCGGATCGCGACTTCGGGCGAGGGGCGGCTCTACTATTCCGCCCGCGCCGAGTATTACTCGAACCAAGACCGGCTCCAGAAGACGGGTGCGGTGTCGCTCAACATCCTGCGCGATTATTACCGGCTGGTTTCGGCGCGGGATGGGGAACGCATCGTGTATGACGCCGTGCCGTTGGAGGGGCCGGTTGCGCCGGGCGACACACTCGCGGTGCGGCTCACGGTCACGGGGATGGAATGGAAATACTTGATGGTCGAGGATCCCATTCCCGCGGGAACGGAGTTCATCGAGCGCGACGATTCCTACCAGATGCGCAATCGCCCTCCCTGGTGGCAATTCTGGTTCACGCGGCGCGAACTGCACGATGATCGGCTGGCTATTTTCCAGACCTTCTTCCCGCAAGGGCAACGACAATACTTCTACCTGCTGAAAGTGGTGAACCCCGGCCTTTTCGCCGTAAGCCCCGGGCGCGTGCAGCCCATGTACCAAACCGGCGAGATGGCGGCCACCGAGCGCCGCCGCCTGGAGGTGAAATGATGCGTCCGATTGTCAGACTGGGCTTGGCTCATGCGGCGGGCAACGCCATTCTGCTATGGCTGGGATATTACTGGCTGGGCACCGGCGAGTCGCAGCCGATCGCGCTGGCATGGAGCCTGCTGGTGGCGCTCGTCGCGGTCTGTTACGGCTGCTGGCTCTACGGCGGCGCGTTGGCTTACTTCGCGGGGAAGGACCCCTCCATGACGCGCGCGTTTCGCGATTCGGCGCGGAATCTATTGCCGATTGTCGCAGCCGCCGCAGCGGCGCTGCTCCTCTATTTTGCGCTGGCGAAATGGGCGGCGTATAGTCCCAATCCGGCTTTCCGCATTGCGTCTTTCCTGACGCTGAAGATCCGCAAGCCAGTGAAGCCTTCGAGCATACAGGTAATTCTTCAGGCGGCGCTTTGGGCGGCGCGTTGGGTCGCGGTTCCGGTGTTGCTGCTGCCGATGTTCGCCGCCATCTGTTTACGCGGATGGCGGGGCTTCGCCGGCTTCGGCGCCTTGGCGCGCAGGCCGCTCTACTGGGTGGCAACGCCGCTGCTGCTGGTGTGCTCGTTATGGCTCCCGTTTCGGCTTTTGGGCTGGACGCCGCGGGGGCGCTTCGGGTTTGAGCTGGCCAGCTTTGTGCTGCGCGCGATGGTCGCCTACCTGCTCTTCGTGGCGGGCTGGCTGGCGCTGGCATTTTTCAGCTCCGGTGGAAGGCCGCGCTGGAGCCAGCCGAAGACGGTGGTTTCTCCGTAGCGTCCGACGAGGGCGGCTACGGTTTGCGCGGCCTGAGCGTAGGCGCGGCGCGCGCGGGCGGGGTCGGAGGTCTGGCGGAGGTCGGTGTCGGAAGGTATTTTTATAGCGCCTGTCTGGGCCGCCGGCCTCTCCAGGAATCCGGCCAGGCCCTCGCGGAACCAGGCCGGCAGCCGGGGCGCGGCCTGCGATTCCACCGCGACGTGCAAAAGTTCGTGGCGCACGGTTGACTCCAGAGCGTCGCGGCTGCGGAGAACCGCCGCCGGCTGCATGTGGACGCGCCGGCCCGACGTATGCGCCGCCACCCATCCGGGCTCGCCGGTGGCGTTCCGGAAGCAATCGATGTCGGGATAGATCCGGATTTCGATGCCGGCCGGAGGCGGCCAGCCGGTTCGTTGCGCTATGAGCCGGAGTTGCCGTTCGGCGATGGCCAGCACCTCTCCGTCGTGGTCCGGCTGAGTCGTCGCCAAGGTGATCGCGTCTCCCGCCAGGCGCTGCCAGGAGAGGCCGCGCGCCGTGAGGCCCGGAACGGCGCCCGGATAATACAAGGCCAGAATCTCGCGGTACGACCGGCCTTCCACGCCCATTTCGTCCGCCCCACGCTGGCACAAGCCGACACCGTGCCCCGAGCCGCGCCCCTCGAAAACGAGCCGGCCGCTGGCGGCGCGCACTTGGTACAAGTCGCTGGGCACCTTGTTCCAACCGAGGGCGCGGCCGATGGCCAGGCGGAACGGTTCGGCGTCAATCCGCAGAGACTCCTCCGCCCCTGCCAGCGTCAGCCTGGAGGCCCGGCCGGAGGCGGTTCGCTGCGTGACGGCAATCTGTTCGAGGCGGCGCGGCGCGCGCAGACCGGACCGGCGTAACGCTTCGGCGATCTCGTCCGGCTCGGCGCGCCACTGCCACCGGTTTGCACCCGTGCGGGAACAGTAAGGATCGTCATGACACCCGAGGTAAGGCGCACGAATGTCGGGCCATACCGCGGCAACTGCTTCGGCGCGGGCGCCGCAATCGCGCGAGTACGGCGTGAATGCGGGTTTGTCTTCGTACCAGAGCAGTTCACCTTCGGTTACCGTCACGGCGGTCTCCAGGCGGGGCGTGATGGCGTTTAGATCCAGCCGCTGGCAATGCGTAGTGGAGCAGAAATCGAAGCCTTCGGCGGCGTGCCGCCCGCGCATACGGACGGCATAGGTGCGCGCCACAACGGCCATGGCTTTCAGCGCCTCGCCGGAGCGGAACACGCTGCTCTCGCCCCCAAGCACGCCGGCCACGTATCGTTCGAGCGGCAATTCCAAGGTAGCGGCGCCGCCGGCCGTGCTCAGCCGGATCTTGAAATCCCGCGGTCCCGCCAAAAGTGGCAGCACTACCAAGAGCGCAAGCAGCAAAATGCGGTTCAAAGATGGCCTTCCCGGTATGCCGCGAGAATCCGCCCGGCCACAGGAGCCGCATCCGCGCCCCCGGCGCGGCCCGCAAGCATAACCACAACCACGACCTCCGGCGTGGCAGCCGGCATAAAACCGGCAAACCAGGCGATACGCGCCCCGGCCGCAGTCCGCGTGCTGCCGGTCTTGCCCGCGACCGCCGCGCCAGCCACGCGTGCAAGCTGCGCTGTGCCGTACTCTACTGCGCCTACGAGACCGGTGAGAACCGGGGTCATTTCCGGGTTGCTGGCACTCAACGCCAGGCGCCCCCAAGCCTGCGCCAGTCCCGCCGCAGTCACCAGAACGCCCTCCTCGCCCAACGCCTGAGTTCGGATCGCGTCTGGAGAGTTCGCGGCGCGGATGCTCCCCGAGACCTCTCCGGCGCCGAGCCAGCCGGTCCGCGATGCGAGCCCCAAGGTGTCTAATTCCACGGCTAGTTCGCCAGGCCGGAACCGTTCCGCCGCGTGCGCCACAAAACAATTGCATGAGTACGCCAGTGCAGTCTCGGTCCGCATGGGCGCGTCGAGCGGAGGGTGCGAACAATCGAAAACTCGGCCGCCGATCCGCAAGCGGCCAGGGCAGAGGAAGGCATCTTCAGCTCGGAGTTTGTGAGCCTTTATCAGCGCCTGGAGCGCAAGCGGCTTTAGTGTCGATCCCGGCGGGGCCAGAAAGCTTCCGGCCACTTCTTCCTCATGGACACCGAGCAATCTCCACCCGGAGGTGCCAACCAAAACGGCCGTACCTCGGGACGATTGCATGAATCGGCTCAACGCGCGAGGACGCGGCGAACCGGCAGCCGCGCAGCCGCCCAACAGAATCCCGACCGCTTTCCGTCGCAACATCGGACTATCCCGAATTATAAATCGGCGCGGAAAATTCTTTGCGGCGTTGGACGATTCAGCGGGGAGCCGCGGTGGTTTTGCTCCGGTTGCCGTCGGCGTGATCTTTCCATTCGAAGGTGACGCGCCCATTTTCCCGCGATAGCAGCCGGCTGTTGGAAATGGCTACCCGTTGTGCATAGCGCGCCAGATACTTGAGAACCTGTTCTGGTCCGCCGAATGGCCGTTTGGCGTACACCGATCGAAGCAATGGCCCCGAGACGTGCTATCCTGAAATTGGCATCTCCCACCAAGAGCGGAGTGGAGTAGCTGTTTTTCCGGCCCGCCGAATAGTCCGTCTCTGATGTCTCCTGCCAGAAAGGACAGAGCGACACGCTACGCTTTCATACCCGAGGCTCACCCAAAACTACTGACATCTCAGAAAGGAAAGAAGCCATTTTGAACAACATTCTGGTTGGGAACTTCAGTCCCAACGTCAACGAACAGGACATTCGATCCCTATTTGAAAAGCACGGCGCAGTTCAGCGGTTCAAGATGATGACTGACCGGCGCACTGGTCTATCTAGAGGGTTCGGATTCATTCAGATGAAGACCGATGCCGAAGCGGGCAAGGCAATCGCCGCTCTCAACGGCACGGACCTCAACGGCAAAGTCTTGCAGGTAAACCAAGCCCGTCCACAACTGCATCGCAGTAGTCGAAAGCGGGGTTGAGAGAGTTTATGAAGGTCCTGGAGCGCTTGCAAGGCACCGGGATTGTCACAGCCCCGGATGGGAATGAGATACAGGCGAAATACGATCTCCAAATCACCCAGGCTGAACCGGTCGAACCTGAAGCTGGAGAGGGTGTGCCGCAAGTCGCCGGGTTCAAGCACGTCTCCGGTCTGGTGTGGTCGACATCGGATCCGTACTTCGTGCTGGCTCATTCTCGAAAGATCATGACGCTTCAAATGGAAGATGGACGCAAGCTCAGGTTCTTCCATCGGGACATTGACGGCAGTATTGGATTGAACAAGTGGCTGGGGTGAACGGTGAACAGGAGTGGTAGTTCACCGCGCTCGCCAGCGCAAGGAATACTTAACCATCCTTGCGGCTTCATCCGATCGGCGGTTTGCCGCCATGCTGTCTTTTAATACCGTCCTTGCCCGATACTGAGCTTCCTCAAACGATGCGGCAACACCGTGATCGCCATGATCGGTGGACCAGTGGAAGTCATCGTGGTGGTCGTTCCCGGACACGGTATACTGTGCCTGATTCCCGCCAACGTCGATGAACGTGAAGGACTGATTCACCGGTGATCTCATTTCCCCCTCGCCGCCCGTAATCGGTCTTCAACCGCCGGGCGGCGCTCTCCAGTAGTCTTTTCGCGCTGCCGCACCACAGTGGAGGATTCTCGGGTTTCCGTTCTAGGCTCCCTGGAGGCCCCCGAAGCCCGCGTACGGTCGATGCCATTCATTTCAGCCAGAGCCGCTTTGCCGTTCTCAAGCGCCGTGGCCCGGTCCTTGCGGCGGATCGCACTCATCATTGCCTTTACGTGCGGCATGGCTCGGTTCATACCGGCCCCATCCGGGACGTGTGAAGGCCACTTGTCCGAACTGCTCGTCTTGTATGCCCGATACGATGGCCGGGTCATCTGGTGCATCTCGTAGAGACACTGATTGCCGGATTCAATTTGATCGTCCCACCCGGCTTGGCCTGGCGCCTGCAGCGATTGAAGTATGGTCTGTAACAAAGTCTTCGTGCTGTCACATAGCATTGGCTGACGCCTCCTTGCTTCCACACTACTAGTAACGTGACGTAAAGAGGGCCTTGGAATCTAGCCCGCTATGGGAGGAACTATATCCATAATCATACCACACAGCCGTTCATGTTAGACTGGTGAGGATCAGCGTATGAAAAGCATATTTGTTGGCAACTTGAGCGTTTCCGTCACAGAAGCGGTTCTCCGTTCGCTTTTTGAAGCCTGCGGGAAAGTTGATCGAGTCAGCATTGTGACCGACCGTGAAACGGGACAACCCAAAGGGTTCGGGTTCGTTGACATGAGTGACGACGGAGAAGCCGTCAAAGCGATTGCCGCCCTCAACGGCAAGGACGTTGAGGGCCGCACCCTGAACGTCAATGAAGCTCGTCCGAAGACGGATCGGCCCAGGGGCGATCGTCCGGGCGGCGGCGGTTTTGGGCGGAAACGCCGGTAGCTGAGGCCCCCAATTCATCGGTGACCCACTTGCAGAACTCGCAACAGAAACCTTCCGCACTGTTCGTATTCCGTCCGGGGCGACGATTTTTTGGAGCCCCAATTGCTGTCAGGGGCTGTGAGTGCGTGAAATCGCCACAC
>JBEKYD010000251.1:0-11536 GCA_049511335.1 Bryobacteraceae bacterium
GTGGCTGGTTTGCTGGCGGTGCGCCAGTTGCTGCCGTCCCAGCCGCATTGGCCGCCGCTGATCGCCATTGGGATTCTGTACGCGTGTCTTTATTCGTTCGCGGCGCTGTGGTTTGTTTTGGAACCCGAACACCGCTCCCAGTTATGGAGTTACCTTCAGGAGAAGCTATGGCGGCGCCCGGCCGCCGCCACGCCGCTGCCATGAAGACATGCTGAAGCTCGGGATTTTCAAGGCCGCGGGCTACCCCGGCCAGACGCGTGGAGCCCTGGGCTGGCTTCATCGAAACCGCTTCGCATACACGCTGTTGAAGACCTCGCTTCCGGCCAAACCGGAGGAAATCGCGATGTTTGAGCGCATCGTGCAGCAGATGAAGCTGACCAGCGGTGTCCATCGCACTACCGTGCGTAAACGGTTCGCCGATCTGGATGAGTGGACGCAGCCGATTCTGGAGCGTCGCCTGAGCGGGCATGCCGCCATCCAGGTCGAGGATTGGGCGGCTTCGGCCTGCCTCACGTCGCTCGAGTGGCACCGGCGCCTGGCGCAGGGATTTCCGCGGCTCCGGCTCACCGCCTCGGACCTGACCCTATACCTGGTAGCGCTGGAGGTGTCGAAAGATGGAATTTATGTGCTCGAGACCGGTGGCGGCCTCCTGCAATACATTCGGCCGCCTTTTGTAATCCGAATGCAGCCGCCCGAGCCCCTTCTGCTGGCCGTCAACCGGATCCTCGGAGAGCGGGCGCGGCGCAGGCTGGAGCGGATCTGGCGTGAACTGGGCATCGGACCGGACGCCGAGCCGGGCCTTCTGACCCTGCCCGAGGGCACCGACGAAAAGCTGGTGGGAGCCATGCGGCTGGTTAGACTTCCGCTGGTTCATCCGGAGGCCATCGCCCTGGCGGACGCGTCGCCGGAATCCTTTGCCATCCGCAGCCACTCCGTATTCACAGCGGCGCCGGCGCCGGTCGACGTGGTGCGTACGATGAATATTCTGAACCGCGTGTACTTCGAGGAAGCCAAGCTCCAGGAGGGCGCGCGCAGCGTCTGGCGCAGCCTGAACGCGCGCGGCATCTGGATTGTGGGGCGCACGGTGCGGGAACAACCGCCCGAACATCGGGTGTCGGTCTTGGAGAAAACGGAGCAGGGTTTTCGCCTCTTGGAGCGCTACGGCGGCCCTTCGGAAATCGAGGAACTGGCGCTCGTCCTGCGCGTATGAGCCGACCCGTTCCGTTACTGTGCCTCATCCACGGTGCATGAAGAGGCGGCGCAGTCGAATGCTACAGTGATAACAGGGTATTTAACTCCATGTGTGGCATTGCCGGATTCTACTTGCGCGAGGGCAGGGCGAGCTTGCAGGCAGTGCGCGCCATGTGCGACCGGATACGGCACCGCGGGCCTGACGACGAAGGCTACCACGTGGAGGGCGGCTGCGCTATCGGTATGCGGCGGCTCAGCATCGTCGATCTCAGCACCGGCCATCAGCCCATGGCGAACGAAGATGAATCCGTCTGGGTGGTCTTCAACGGCGAGATCTACAATTACCAGGAGCTTCGCCGCGATCTGCTTGCGCGCGGGCACCGGTTCGCCACCAATAGCGATACCGAAACCCTGGTGCACCTTTACGAAGAACGCGGCGTCGAGGGTTTACAGCGCTTGCGTGGCATGTTCGCTTATGCTGTGTGGGATCGCCGCCTAGGGCGCATCTTTCTCGCCCGCGATCGGTTCGGCAAGAAGCCGCTTTACTATGCCGTACTGCCGGAGGGGCTCTACTTCGGAAGCGAGCTGAAATGTCTGCGCGCGGCCGGTGTGCCTTCGGACATCGACGCCGAGGCCCTTCGGCTCTACTTTCAGTTCACGTACATCCCGGAGCCATGGAGTTGTTTTAAGGCCGTGCGCAAACTGCCGGCGGGATCTTGGCTGACGTACGACGCGGACGGGACTGTCCGTCAAGGCCGCTACTGGCAGTTCCCTGCCCCGGCCGCCGAAACGCCGGCGGACTTCTCCGAGGCCAACGTTTGCGCCCAGTTGCGGGAAAAGTTCGACGAGTCCGTGCGTATTCGGATGATTGCCGATGTGCCGCTAGGTGCCTTCTTGAGTGGCGGTATCGATTCGAGTTCAGTGGTTGCGTCCATGGCCCTTGCCTCCGATGAGCCAGTGCGTACATTCTCTATCGGTTTCGAGGAGAGCGCCTTCAACGAACTGGAATACGCCGCCATGGTGGCGCGCCAGTATCACACCGACCATCACGAAATTGTGGTGCGGCCGGATGCGGTGGACCTGGTTTCCCGTTTGGTCTGGCACTGCGATGAACCGTTCGGCGATTCTTCCGCCATCCCCACCTTTATCGTTTCCGAATTCGCCGCCCGGCACGTAAAGGTCGCGCTGAGCGGCGATGGCGGTGACGAGTTGTTCGCCGGCTACGACCGATTCCAGACACTCGACAAGCTGCGGAAGCTGGGCCGGGTGCCCCAGGGATTGCGCGCAGCCGTCTCCTGGGTGGCCGACCGCCTGCCGTATTCGGCTTACGGCAAGAATTATCTGCATATGCTGAGCCGCTCCACCGCGTTGGAGCGTTACTTCGAGAGCAACTATGCGCCTTGGTTTCTGCGCCAGGAGCTGATCGAGAAAGACTGGATGCTCCCGGCCGACAGCGGCTACCTGGCGCGCTCGCTGGGGGACTTTCTGCTCCCCGGCAACGCCGATCTGCTATCGCAAGCGCTATTCTTCGAGACAACGCAGAATCTACCTGGGGACATGCTGGTGAAAGTCGACCGTATGTCGATGGCGAACTCACTCGAGGTGCGCTGCCCCTTTCTCGACCATGAACTTGGCGAACTCGCGGCTGGAATCCCTCACGGATGGAAAATCAAGGATGGCCAGGGCAAATACATTCTTCTGCGCGCTCTGGGAGACCGCTTGCCGCCGCCCCTGCTAAGCCGCAGCAAAATGGGCTTCGGCGTACCGCTCTCCCTATGGTTCCGCGGCGCCTTGAGGGGATTTCTCTGGGATCACCTGACCAGTGCGTCGTTCGCCGGGCGCGGCATGGTCTCGCCGCCTTTCGTGCGGCAGATGCTTCGAGAGCACGATTCCGGGCGCCGTGACAACACGCCCTGGTTATGGTCGCTGCTCGTGCTTGAGGTGTGGTTTCGCCAGTTGGATGCGCAGCCGGCGGTCGCAGCGCCCCTCTGTTATGACTAGACCGGCGGTCGCCGCCCCCCTGCGTTGCTGCCTCGTGCCGGGAGGCATCTGGATCGTTGGGCGAACCGTCGAGGAGCAGCCGCCCGAACATCGGGCGTCGATATTGGAAAGGACGGCGGGCGGATTTCGCCTGCTGGAGCGCTATGGCGGCCCTTCGGAAATCGAGGACCTGGCGCTGGCCCTGCGCGTATGAGCCGCCCTGTTCCAGTCCTTTATCTCGCCCATTCGCTGGGGCACGGGGGAAGCGAACGGCAATTGGCGGCGATGGCGCGCACGCTCGACCGCGGCCGCTTCGCCGTGCACGTGGCCACGGTGAAAGGCGGATTCCGCGTGGCGGAGCTCGAAGCCGCGGGCATTCCGGTGGTCGATCTGCCCCTGCGCTCCTATCTGGGCCGCGGCGCGACGGAGGCGTGGCGAACGCTGAAAGCCTATATCCGCGAGCACGATATCGCCATTGTCCACGCCTTCGACTACGGGGTTGCGCCTCTCGGGATGGCGGCGGCGCGAACCACTCCGGGAGTGATCGCGCTTTCGAGCCAGCGCTTTTTCATGGACTCGATACCGCCCAAGTATCGCTACCTGATGTTGGCTGCGCAGTGGATGGCGCACGGTGTAGTAGCCAATAGCGAAGCCGCCGCGGCGCACTTGCACCGCCGCTATCGCTATCCGGAATCGCGCATTCAGGTTTGCCGCAACGGGCTCGACCCAGCCGAATTCCCGGCTTTGCCGCGCCGGCGCGCGCCGGAATTGGCGGATGCGAAGCTGGTAGTTGGCGTAGTGTGCGTGCTGCGCCCGGAGAAAAACCTCGGCCAATTGCTGGAGGCCTTTGCGCGGGTGCGCGGGCGGGCGCCCGGAATGCGGTTGCTGATCGTAGGCAGCGGACCGGAAGAGGCCAGGCTGCGCGCCGAGGCGCGGAAACTTTCGCTAGAGGAAGTTTGCCGCTTTCTGCCCACCACGCCCAACGTCGCCTTGGAACTGCGCGGTATCGATATCTTCGTTCATCCCTCTTTGAGCGAGGGCCTGCCGAACGCCGTGATGGAAGCGATGGCGTCGGGTTGCGCGGTGATTGCGAGCCGGGTGGGCGGATGCCCGGAACTGATCCAGCACGGTGTGGACGGGCTGCTCGTCAAGCCGGGCGATCTGGACGATTTGGCCATGCAACTCGGCGCCCTGATCGACGATCCGGTTGCGCGCGCCAAGCTGGCCGCGGCTGCCACCGAGCGCATGCGGCGGGATTTCTCGCTCGAGGCCTCGGCCCGCCGTCTGGAACAGATCTATGAAAGCTATCTGGCGCGGATGGGCAAGGCCGCCGCGCCATAGTAAGACTGGGGAAATCCGTGCCCGTCAACCGCTCCCTTACGGTCGCGGCTCGGTTACGGATGCCGTGTGTTTGCAGTCACTTACCGAGCCGCGACCGTAAGGGAGCGGTTGACGCACCGAAACTGGGAGATCCCCGGATCAGTTAAGCACCCTCCACCCAGTTTGAATTGTGGCAGCGGTGACCAAGCCGCTACCATGTAGTTTCATGTTCGATTGGAAGCACGACCCGCATCGCCGTTTGAACCCTCTTACCGGCGAATGGGTGCTGGTATCGCCGCACCGCACCGAACGTCCCTGGCAGGGCCAGGTCGAAGAGACTCCCAACTCCTCCCAGCCGGATTACGATTCCGAATGCTACCTGTGTCCGGGAAACGCCCGCGCCGGTGGCGCCCGCAACCCGAAGTACACCTCGACTTTCGTCTTCGACAACGATTTCGCGGCGCTGAAACCCGATACGCCGGCCGGCGAATTCTCCCAAGGCGGACTGCTGGTTGCCGACACCGAGCCCGGCATCAGCCGCGTGGTCTGCTTCTCTCCCAAGCACAACCTAACCATCGCCAATATGGAACCGGACGACATCCGGCTGGTGGTGGATCGCTGGGTCGAGCAGTTCCTCGATCTCGGCGCCCGCGAGTTCATCAATTACGTGCAGATCTTCGAAAATCGCGGGGCCATGATGGGCGCCAGCAACCCTCACCCGCATTGCCAGATCTGGTCCTGCAAGACCGTTCCCAACGAAGTAGCCAAGGAACAGAGGGCGCAGCAGGCTTGGCTTGCCGGGCACGGCGTCTGCCTGCTGTGCGACTACCTGCGCCTGGAACGCTCCGCAGGCGTGCGCATGGTGGAAGAGAATGAGAGCTTTCTGACCGTGGTGCCGTTCTGGGCCGTTTGGCCGTTTGAAACCATGATCCTCGCCAAGCGCCATCTCACCGCTCTCGATGAGCTGACCGGCGAGGAACGCACCGGCTTGGCCGACATCCTCAAGCGAACTACCGCCCGCTATGACCGGCTCTTCCAGGTTCCCTTCCCCTACACCGGCGGTCCCCATCAGCGACCCACCGACGGAGCAGCGCACCCGGAATGGCACATGCACTGGCACTTCTATCCGCCCTTGCTGCGCTCCGCCACCGTGCGCAAATTCATGACGGGCTATGAATTACTGGGCACTCCCCAACGCGACCTCACCGCCGAAGCCGCCGCCGAACGCCTTCGTTCGCTGTAGGGCATGCATTCGGAGATCTGCGCGGGGACCCAGGTGGGACCGGCGAGAGCGTGACAGACCACGAGAAGGGATGGTCTGTCCCACTAACTCGGGATAAACTAGAGACCATGGTGCGCGGGATTCTGCTCCTGGTGCTGGCTGGCGCGAATCCGGCGTTTGGGCAGGGCGTTCAAACGTTGCCGGCGTTGCCGGCTAACACATACGCCAATGCGGTTCAGGTGGATTCGGCCGGATACGTCCGTATTCAAGCGCCCACTCTGGGCGCAAAAGCAGCTTCGTTTGGTTAGCAGCTAACCATCGCCCCTTTCCTTCCGGCGCAGGACCGCCCTCACGACCCAGGCCATCGCCGCAAGCAGTACCGCGGCGCTGGCCGCCAGGCACGCCTTGGACTCCACGCCTCCGTCGAATTCGAGCGCGATCTCGCAGTCGCCCGCGCATTGCGGATCGACGGCCATGAGTCCCAGGCCGTCGGCATACACCCGGCGTGGTTTGCCGTCAACCCACGCGTGCCAGCCCGGGTGGTAGTTGAACTGAGTCGAGACGATCTCCGATGGCTCGAGCCGGGCGCGTACGTAAGCCCGGTCGGGGCCTTGCCAGCGCAGCGTCGCCGGAGCCGCCGCGGGGTCCTCGAGCGCGGCGACATAGGTGCGAAGCTCGGTTACGTCCAGGCCGTGAATCGGCGGATGCGAAACCAGTTGGCTCGGGCGCATGACGTGGGCCAGCCAAGCCGACGCCTGCGGAACCCGGTAGATGGCGGTGTCGTCTTCCCGCCAAAGCACGGGCAGCACGCCGTCGAACTTGCGCGGATGAGCGAACGGCTTCCATGGTTCCGGGCTTTCGGGGCCAGGAACGGCAACCGCCTGCGCGCCCACTGCCTCAAGCCAAAGCAGGGAAACCTCCGCGGCGCGGTCGCCGGCGTTCTGATCGCTGTACAACTGGTAGGTTGCGATCTGTTCCATCCAGTTCGGGGCCGTGGAGTAGGATTGCCCTCCCACCTCGGGCTCGTCCGTGAAGGTGTCCAACCATTGCGCCATGGAGCCGGCCATCATCACGCGCTGGCCGGGAAAATGGCCTGCCACCCATTTGGCCGAGCGGTATTCGAGGCTGGCTGGGACATCCACGGGCCGCAGCATCTTCTGCGCGATCTCGCGGTAGGATGCCGCCTGCCAGAAGGCCCCGGCCACAAGCGGAATGGCCAGCACGACGCGCTCGCTCACGCGCAGACGCTGGATCAGGGGCCGCAGCAAAAACACGGCCGCCCAGACCACCGCCAATTCCAGCTCGAATTTGTAGCGGCCGGGTTGCGGAACAAAGTGCGGCCCCCAGTATTGGGCCAGCACTGGAATGAGCACCGCGGGGCAGGTGAACAGCAACAGCCATCGCCAAGGCCATTCGGCCGCGCCCTTTGAGGCGATGAGCCAAGCCATGAGCCAAACCAGGGCGGATGCGGCTGCTACCACTGCCAGCGCGGCGAGTGAACGGAGGAAGGTGTCGCTTTCAAGATCGATCGCCGCGTTGCGGCGAATCGTGAACAGAAGCGACGGCGGCAGCCATGGGCAGACCGCCAGGTAGGCGGCCGCGGCGATCAGCGCGGCGTGCGCGAAGAGTGCCCCGCGCGGCCGGCGTTCCAGCGACAGCGGAACCGTGACCGCCACCAGCGCCACCAGGACCGCGCCGAACATGTTCGCGAGCATCATGACAGCCATCGGCAGTAGAGCGATCCAGCTATAGAGCAAGCGCCGGCTGCGCAAGGCACGCGCCAGCAAAAGCACCGCGACCGGCAAGAGCGCCAGGCTGGTCATGTGCGGCAGGTCGTCCCAATCGAAAGCCAGATACATGCGCCTCGCTCCCAGCACGTCGGCGGCATGGAACTTGGGGTCGGAAACGATGAGTTGAGCGGGTGAAAGCAAGGAGTAGGCGACGGCGGCGGCGAAGCTGTAGCCCGGCGATATTGTGCATGTTTGTGCGATTTTCCGGCATTTGTGCGCCTACCGGGGCGGGTTTGACGGAAGGACGACATTCCTCCGGTTCGGACGGAATGGGTGCGGTGGCTTGATCGACGATGAATCTGGCGGCTTTGAACTGGACGCTGGGGGAAGCTTTGTCGTCGCGGAGGATGTCCCCGAGGGTTTGGTAGGCTTGGTCCACCAGGGTCATGGCTCTTTCGCGGCGCAGGAGATCGCGTTCGGATATAGCCAGCTCGAGGGCGGCGGCGGCGCTGTGGATGGCGCCGCCGGAACAGATATGGTCGAGGACGGTTTGCTGTTGCGGGGTGAACTCGGTTTGGTTCATGAAGACTTCGTTGCGAGCAACACGATAACAGGCGAGCGCGCCGGGACGAGGTGCAGGGAGAGGTAGAGTAGCTGTCGCTTGATGAAATAGAAGGACTTAGTAGGATGAAAAAATAGTTCGAAGTTCTGTCACCGGCTTTTGGAGGGGTCGGAAAAGCCACCGGGGACGGGGGGAGCCGGCGTTTGGGGCGGCGGGCGGCTTGTGCAAACTTGGGCAGGATTGGCGAAGTTGGAAAACGTGGGCTTGGGGCCGACACCGGGGAGGGTGCGGCTGGGGGAGCCCCGGCCGGAAGCCCTGCCCCGGGGTCCCGGGCGGTCAACTGTCGAGGACAGGACCTACGCGCCGCGACTCGACGCGGTTATATCCGGTTGGATATAATTAAGGAATGCGGCCGGTGCGCTTCCTCGGCGATTCCCTCCAGTGCTTACGAGACTTTCCCAAGGGCGTCCGGCATGATGCAGGTTATCAACTCGATAAGGTTCAGCGAGGCGACCAGCCCGACGATTTCAAGCCGATGCCCGCCATCGGCAAAGGCGTGGAGGAGATTCGCGTTTTGGACTCGACCGGCGCCTACCGCGTGATCTACATGGCCAGGCGTCCGGAGGCCGTTTACGTTCTCCACGCATTCCAGAAGAAGACGCAGGCGACGCCCAAGAACGATCTTCAAATCGCGAAGAGACGACTTAGGCAACTGTTGGGAGGCAAGACATGAGCAAACCGGAGAGCTACGCGAGCGTTTGGGACGCCATCGCGGACACGCCCGAACAGGCCGCGAATCTGCGCGCACGGGCCGAACTGATGCAGAAGATCGCAGCCCACGTGAAACAAAACGCCTGGACACAGGCGGAAGCGGCAAGCCGCTGCGGTGTGACGCAGCCGCGGATCAACGATCTGCTCCGCGGCCGGGTCTCGCGATTTTCGCTCGACGCGTTGGTGAACATTGCGACGGCGCTGGGTTGCCGCGTGCGCGTGGATCTGGAAGCAGCCTGAGTCGCGTTTTTCTCTGCGCCGGCGGGCTCCGGGTCAGCGGAAACCGGTCGGTCTGAGCTTGCACCTATTCGACGTGCAGATAAGGCGCAGTCAGCTCCGTCCCCTTTTCGCGCTTTCCGCGAATGTGCCGCGAACCGCGCTGCTGGCGCCTTCTGCGTGCAAGCCGGCTCCGTTTCTACAACATGCTCCTCCGCTCGCAACCGCGCGGCCATATCGTGCGACGCCGGAGTCGTTGCCACCGCCAGGTTGTTTCGATCGCGCCCCTGTCGGGTAGGTCCAATTCCGCCAGGAAGTTCCGTGTTGTTCGACCACCAGCGGTTGTGTCGGGCGCTTTCGACCACGGTGCCAGTCTGCTCCGTCCCCTTTTTCACTGATCGGAAAGGTGCAAGTTCAGGCTGACCCCCGCACAGGCTAGGTGGTATTGTTGTCCTTCGCCGTTATGCGTCTGGAAATTCCAACGCGCCGGGTTGTCCTCGGCCTGTTCGTCGCGATTGAAGGCTGTTTTCTCTGGGCCTTTCAGAGCGCTTCGGACCATAACAGAGCTACATTGGCCTTTGCGGCGACGGCCACCGCAGGTGCCTTCGCACTGCACACGTATCTGGCAGGCATTGAAGAGCGTCGCGCTGAAAGCGCTCAGAGCCTAATAAGGCGTTGGAATGCCCCTGAAATGCTTCCGGTAAGGCTCGTTCTGCGGGAGATTACCGAAAACAGATTGGAGCCGGCGAGCCTCCAAAGAAGCGCTAAGGGCGGCGAGATGCCTCCGGAAAAGGACAGCAAGAGGGCCGGCTTGGTAACGGTCTTGAATTTTTACGAGGAACTTGCAATCGCTACTCTGCGCAACTCAGCCGACGAGGACCGCCTCTATGCCTTCTTCTCCGGCATTATTCAGCAGTCCGCTACATGCCTGGAAGGCTGGATCAAAAATGAACGTGCCGTTGATCACGAACCCGATTATTACTGCGAGTTTCTGAAACTTGTGGCAAGATGGGCAGCGTGGAAGAAATAGGGCGACGAAATTCCTCCACGCCCTTACCCAATCATTCCGCTGTGTTTGATCATGAGTCTATTTTACCATGAAGACGGTACAGAGGCGCCGCCACCGCCAAGCCCATGAAAATTCAAAAGACCCCGCTCGCAACCGCTGAGATCGTGTAGTTCACTGCGCCGCCGGAACAGATGTCACGCGCTGGCCGGGCTCTAGGGTGGCGTCGCTTGGGAGGGCCACCCGGTCGCCTTCCTGGAGGCCGTCCAGAATCTGGATGGTGGTGACGGTGCCGATGCCGGTTTTTACGGGGCGGTGCTGGATGGTGTTGCCGCGCAGCAGGAACACCCAATCGCCGGTGGCATCGTGGTGGAGGGCCTCTTTGGGGATGGCGATGGCATCGTTGGCCACGGCGGTGCGAATTTCGGCATCCACGTTGACGCCGGGGAGGAGCTCGCCGCCGGGGTTTTCCACGGTGCAGACCACTTCGCCCACCTGGCGGGTGCCCAGGGTTTGAATGGCGGTGGGCATTTGTTCCACGCGGCCCTCCCAACGTTTGCCGGGCAAGGCTTCCCAGGTGATCGTGACCGGCTGGCCCTCGGCGACGCGGCCCACCAAGGGTTCGTCGACGTAGACGCGCACGCGTACGCGGTCCACACGGCCAACGTCGGCCACCAGGTCGCCGGGATTCAGGTACGCGCCGGGGCGGACGGCCAACTGGTAGACCACACCGGCCAGGGGAGAGTGAAGCACGCTTAGCGCCTGGCGGTCGCGCGCCAGAGCCAGGGCCGCTTCGGCGGCGGCCAGGCGAGCGCGGGCGCCTTCCACATCGGTGGCAGCCACCAGCGAAGCGCGGCGCTTTTCCAGGCCGCGGATTTCTTGCTCCAGGGCCGCGACTTTGTCGGCCGCGGTCTGGACCTCGAGGTGGGTGGCAGCCTGTTTTTGCTCCAGCCGCGCGAGCGCCTGATATTCCCTGTTGGCGGTCGAGAGGTCCAATCGGGCGTGAGCCAGGCTGTTGTCGATTTCCGCAATTTCGTCCGGCCGTCCGCCCTGTTCGAAGGCGTTCAAGGCGGCCCGCGATTCGGCTACGCGCGCCTGGGCCGACTCGAGGCCGGCCTTCAAGTTGGGGTCCGAAGTTTCCGCCAGCACCGCGCCTTGGGCCACGCGGTCGCCATCGTGGACCGGCACGCGAACCACCAAGGCGGCGCTTTCGGCGCGGACGGCCTGCCACTCGAGCGGCTCGACCTTGCCATTGGTGGGCAAGGCGCCAATCAACTGCTGGCGGCGGGCGGTTGAGAACGGCACTTCGGGCGGCTTGCTCTTTCGCAGCCAGCCCCACCCGATGGCCACCGCCGCGGCAGCCAAAAGAACCAACGGCCATTTCTTCATGGCACGTGCACCGGCCGGGCGCTGTGCGACCGCAGCAGATCGCGCGCCACCGCGGCGGTAGCGGCGTGAATGGCGATGGTGTCCTCCACGTTGCGGGCATAGCCGCCGGCCAGCACGATGGCCACCGGAATCCGGCGTTGGAGGGCGGT
>JBEKYD010000252.1:0-11459 GCA_049511335.1 Bryobacteraceae bacterium
TGCCCTATCCTCCGCTCAGGTCCTTCCAGAGTGGACACCATCAACCTCGCCGTGCAATGATTTCTCATCGAACGGCGATTACCCCCTTAACTTCGTGTCTCACTCCAGGGGTTCACTTCACTCAGCCATCGACGCCCTTCCCCTCACCCTGTCCCCGCTCGCTCGCCTGCTATCCTTTTGTCCGGATGAGGTTCTCACCACAGAGACCGCACTCACTCCCCAACAGCAGCAGGTCGTCGACGCGATTTGCTCCGGCGGTGCCGTCCACAGCGCCATCGCCGCCGCCAACGTCCCCTACAAGGATTTCCTCGCCTGCCGCCGCGAGACTCCCCTATTTCGCCGCCGCCCTCGAGCAAGCTCTCGCTGAGTACGAGCGAAACCCGCCCCGGTAGGGGTACAAATGCCGCAAAATCGCACAAAAATGCACAACGCCACCGATTTCGCCTTGAATGCGGCGGCAGGGAGAAATTCAACGATTGTTGCCTCCCCAAGATGCTTGCCGGCGCCGCCTGACAACCTCCCGGGCAACCGCTCCCAGAGAACTTGTGAAGAAATATAGCCGCCGATGAACACAGACGAACGCCGATAAACAAAACAATGAAGTTATCGGCGTTCATCTGCGTTCATCGGCGGCTCAAATTTGATTTTTCAGAAACGCGCCAAGCCGGGCCCAGACCGTTAAGACCCATGAAGAAATATGGCCAGTCGAGTCTTCATTCCGCGCTGGGTTCGTCTGGCAACCGCGATACGTGCAAGATCTCGGGCAAAGGCGGTCGTCAAGCGAATTCGTTTCATGTACTTGCGCCGAAATTGGCTTCGTTTGGTAAAACGCCGATTTGGAAATGTTTGCACTTCAGGGGTGACCGTTGGGAACTCGGGCCCAGGCTAGAGACCCATTCGAACTCGCCGCACATCGGGTCCGAAAATCCTTTACACTTGTACTAATCCCCGTCGGATTGCCATGGGGAGCAGTCTACCCGAAGGAAACAAGGCTATGAGTCTCAGCCAACTGGCAAGATCGATTTCTGAATCGCCGACGCTTAAGCTGAACGAAACGGCGGCGTTGCTGCGTGAAAAGGGCGAACCCGTCATACACCTGGGCGGAGGGGAGCCCAAGAGCAAGGCGCCGGTGGATGCGATTGTGAGTTGCTCCTCGCTGCTCGCAACCGGCGACGTGAAGTACACCCCGGCGGACGGAATTCCGGCGCTCAAGAAGGCGATCATCCGGTACACGGAGGAACACTACGGGCGCCTCGCGGCTGCCGAGAACGTGATCGCTTCGAGCGGCGCCAAGCAGGCCATCATGGTGCTGCTGCACGCCATCCTCGACCCGAAGGAGGAGGTCATCTTTCCGGTCCCATACTGGGTGAGCTACCCGGAGATGGTCAAGCTGGCGGGTGGTGTGCCCGTCCCGGTGACGGCGCGCGACGGCGGCTTCGAACCGGCCGTGGAGGAGATCGCCGAGGCGGTGGGCCCTTACACCAAGGCGATCATGCTCAACACTCCGAACAATCCTTCGGGGGTGGTGTACTCCGAGGAGTTTGTGGCGGGGGTGGTGGAGCTGTGCGAGAAGCGCAGCCTCTACCTGATCATGGACGACACTTACAACCGCCTGATCTTCGACGGGCGCGCGCCGGCCAACTGCTACCGGTTCAGCAAGGAGCACAATCTGGACCGCTCTAAGCTCGTGGTGGTGAATTGCGTGTCGAAGATGTACGCCATGACGGGGTTTCGCATCGGTTGGGCCATCGGCAACCGGGAGCTGATTCGCGCCATGGCGAATATACAGTCGCAACAGACTTCGGGGCCGGCGGCGCCCTCCCAGTGGGCGGCGGTGGGCGCGTTGAACGGGGTGCAGTCGTCGATCGAGAGTTTGCGCCTGACGCTGGAAAACCACCGCAACGTGATGGTGAAGCGGCTGTCGGCGATGGACGGGGTAAAAGTGACCAAGCCGGGCGGCACGTTCTACTGCTTCCCGGATTTCAGCGCCTATGAAAAGGATTCGCAGAAGCTCTCGCGGCTGCTGCTGGAGAAGGTGCGCGTGGTGACGGTGCCGGGGCGCGAGTTCGGCATGGAGGGGTGCCTGCGGCTGAGTTTCTGCGGCGCGATGCGGGAAGTGACCGAAGGCGTCGAACGGATTCGTTGGGCGCTCGATCCGACGGCGCCCAACGAAATGTTTCTGGGCGACCGCAAACTGGTGAGGGACTGGCGATGAATCCTTATCTCGATCTGCCGTCTCCGGCGCAGCCGGAAGCGGGCAAGCTGGCGAGCGTTTATGGGCTGCAGAACCACGGGCTAACGAACCTGCACCGCGTTTACTGGAACCTGCCCACGGCATCGCTGTATGAAGAGGTTGTGTACCGCGGCGAAGCGCGCGTCGCGCATCTGGGACCGGTGGTGGTGACTACGGGCAAGCACACCGCGCGGGCAGCGGCCGATAAGTTCATTGTGCGCGAGCATTCCACCGAGAACCGCATCTGGTGGGGAGAATACAACCGGCCGTTCAGCGCGGAAAAGTTCAGCGCGTTACTCACGCGAATCCAGGGTTTCCTGCAGGGCCGCGACGTGTTCGTGCAGGATTGCTACGCCGGCGCGGACCCGCGCTATCGCATGCCGATCCGCATCGTCACCGAGAAGGCATGGCACAGCCTGTTCGCGCGCAATATGTTCATGAAGATCTCCCGCACCGAAGAGCTGAAACGCCACGTGCCGGAGTTTACGGTGATCGCGGTACCGTCTTTTCAGGCTTCGCCGATCATGGACGGCACGCGCACGGAGACGTTCATCATTATCCACTTCGCCGAGCGGCTGGCGATTATCGGCGGCTCGGAGTACGGCGGCGAGATCAAGAAGACGATATTCACGGTGCTGAATTTCCTGCTCCCGCTGGAGGGTGTGCTGCCGATGCACTGCTCGGCGAATGTTGGCCCGGATGGCGATGCGGCGCTGTTTTTCGGGCTTTCGGGCACCGGCAAGACCACGCTTTCGGCGGACCCCTCGCGGCAACTGGTGGGCGACGACGAACACGGCTGGAGCGAAGATGGCGTATTCAATTTCGAAGATGGCTGTTACGCCAAGGTGATCCGGCTATCGCCCGAGGCGGAGCCGCAGATTCACGCCTGTACGCGGCGGTTCGGGACGATCCTGGAGAACGTGGTGCTCGATCCGCTCTCGCGGCGGCTCGATCTTAACGACGATGCCCTGACGGAAAACACGCGCGGGGCGTATCCCCTCGATTACATCGAGAATTATTTGCCGCCCAAAATGGCGGCGCATCCGCGCAACGTGGTGTTCCTGACGTGCGATGCCAGCGGGGTGATGCCGCCGATCGCGCGGCTATCGCCGGAGCAGGCAATTTACCACTTCATTTCGGGATACACCAGCAAAATCGCGGGCACGGAAATCGGTCTGGGAGTGGAGCCGGAGATCACCTTCAGCACCTGCTTCGGCGGGCCGTTCATGGTGCATCATCCATATCGATACGCGGAAATGCTGAAAGCGCGGCTGCTGCGGCACGGCTCCGCCTGTTGGCTGGTGAACACGGGTTGGACGGGCGGCTCGTTCGGAGTGGGCAAGCGGATCAGCATCCGGTACACGCGCGCGCTGTTGAACGCGGCGCTGGCGGGGAAGTTGAGCAACGTGCGGTTCCGCCAGGACCCGGTCTTCCGCTTCGAGGTGCCTGTGGAATGCGAGGGCGTACCGGCTCAGATTCTGGACCCGGCGGCGGCGTGGCCGAATCGCGAGGCGTACGCGCAGAAGTACGCCGCGCTGGCCGCGCGATTTGTACAAAACTACCAACTCATCGGCGATGAGTGCCCGGCGGAAGTGCGTGCAGGCGGCCCCACGGTGTGACGGCGGAGGTGTGAGGCGCTGTCTCACCCTCACAGCCCCGCTACCAGGTGCATGACAAAGTAGGTCAGCCAGGCAATCGCCGCGGCCATCGGGATGGTCAGCACCCACGCCGAGAGAATGTTGGTGGCGATGCCCCAACGCACCGCCTTCAGCCGCTGAATGCTGCCTACGCCGGCAATGGCGCCGGCAATCGCGTGGGTGGTGGAAACGGGAAGGCCCAAGTGGGTCGCTAACAGTACGGCGCCGGCCGCGCCCGTTTCCGCGCAGAAACCGCTGCGCGGCTTGAGCCTCGTCAGGCGCGTGCCCATGGTGCGCACGATCCGCCAGCCGCCGCTGAGCGTGCCGAGTGCGATGGCGGCATAGGCCGCCACAATCACCCACAATTGCACCTCGAAGGTTTTCTGGTAATGCGATGCCACTAGCAGGCCGGTGATGACGCCCATGGTCTTCTGCGCATCGTTGGAGCCGTGCGACAAGCTAAGCGTGGCGGCCGAGAGTAATTGGAGCCGGCGGAAATACGTGTCCATCTTCGCCGGAGTCGAGCGCCGGAAAAGCCAATACATCGCCACCATCAAAAAATAAGCCGAAAGCAACCCGATCAGGGGCGCCACGAAAATGAACGCCACGGTCAGCGTCCACTGCCCCGCGATCAATCCTTCCAGCGAATGGCTCAAACCGCGCGTGATCGCCGCCCGCGCCATGGCTGCCCCGGCATAGCCCCCGATCAGCGCGTGCGAGCTCGAGGTAGGCAACCCCATCCACCAGGTGACCAGGTCCCAGAGAATCGCGCCCGCCAGGCCCGCCAGAATCACGTAGGGCGTCACCACGTCCAGGTTCACGAACCCTTGGCCCATGGTCTTCGCCACCGCGGTGCCGAACCAGAACGCGGCGGCGAAATTGAAGAACGCCGCCCAGATCACGGCCTGGCCCGGCGTGAGCACCCGCGTCGCCACCACCGTGGCCACGGAATTGGCGGAGTCGTGAAATCCGTTGATGTAGTCGAAGACCAGAGCTATCGCGATGATCCCCGCCACCAGGGTGAACATCGGCATCGCTAGCTGTTCTTCACCACCACGTTCTGCAAAACGTCGGCCACGTCTTCGCAGCTATCGATGGTTTCCTCGAAGAAGTCGTAAACTTCCTTGAGCTTGATCAGCGTGATCGGGTCCTTCTCCTTGGCGAACAGATCCACGATCGCGCTGCGGCCCACCAGGTCGCCCTCGTTTTCCAGGCGATTGATTTCGATGCAATATACCTGCGGCGAGCCCTTGCCTTCCAACTCAAACGCCTGCTGCAATTGTTTGGCGCAGCGGGCCACGATCTCCGCCAGCGAGACCATGTTGGCCGGAATCGGATTGATGTGATAGGCCACCAGGCGGTGGGCGGTATCTTCTATACCGTCGAGCACGTCGTCCAGGGCCGAAGAGATGGCGTGGATGTCCTCCGGATCGATGGGAGTGATGAAGGTCTGGTTCAGGCGGGTGAAAATCTCATGGATCAGCTCATCTCCGCGGTGTTCCAAGACGCTTATTTCGGTGGCCGCGCTGACCATCCTGCCGTTGCCGATGCGCACCGCATCCGCCAGCAAACGCGCCGCTTCGGAGATAATGCCGGCCTGCTTCTGAAACAAATCGAAGAACTTCTCGTCACGGGGCAGAAGTCTCATAAATTATGCAGTGTGGAGTGCTTATGGTAGCCGATTGTCACAGACCGGTCAATTCTACGTTACGAACCGGCAACAGGCACATTACACCCCCTCCGCTCCCGCTCCCGGTATAATCTGACATGCTTGAAAGATTGCCGCTCTTCGGTTTGTTACTATTGGTGCCGGCCATGGCACAATCCATTCGAATGCCGGACATCGAGGCGCAGCGCGCGGCGATGGCCAAGCTCGCGTTCTTGGTGGGAAAGTGGAGCGGCGAGGCCCGCCTGGTGCGAGGGCCGGGAGAGCCGGCGGTCGTCGTGCAAACCGAAGAAGCGTTGGGACCGTACCAAACCAGTTCCGTGCTGCGCATCGACGAGAAGGGCGAATGGATCGAGCTGCATGAGATCTCGAGCGGCGCGCAGCCGGCGAGAAAGCTCATGGAGTTGACCGTCAAAAAGCAGCAATAGCCGGCCGCGTCAGCGCGGCGCATCCTTATAGACTTTGCCGCCCTTCATCACGAACACCACTTTGCGCACGGCGGTAATGTCTTCGAGCGGATTTCCGGCTATGGCTACCAAGTCAGCCTCCATGCCGGGTGAAATCGTGCCAACCCGGTCCGCCAGGCCGAGCGATTCGGCGGCCACGGACGTACCGCTCATCAGCGCATTCATAGGCGTCTCGCCGCCGTCCTTCACCCGGTAAATGAATTCTTCGGCGTTACGCCCATGGGCTCCCGCCACGCCATCGGTTCCCAGCACGATTTTGACGTGATGCGCGCGCGCCCGCCGGGTGACGTCGGCCACCAGCGGCAATCCCTTTTCCATGGCCGCAAAGCCTTCTTCGGTATAGTTGCCGATTCCCAGGAACTTGGGCTTGTTGTCCAGGTAATTGTGCAGCACCAGAAAGTTGGGATCGAAGTATACTCCGCGCGCCGCCATCAGGTCGAGCGTGGCGTCGTCCAGAAACGTGCCATGCTCGATCGAAGTGCAGCCGGCCTCCACCGACGCGCGCGCTCCGTCGGAAGAATGGGCGTGCACCGCGCTGCGCAGTCCCTGTGCCTTGGCCTCGCCGCAAGCGGCCTGGATCTGCTCCACGGTCATGGTCATCTTGCCGCCGTCGCGGATGCTGGCGGTGGCGAAAAGCTTGACCTCGTCGGCGCCGTCCGCCTTGAGCTTGCGCACCAGTTCGCGAATCTGTTCCGGCGTGCCGCTATTTTCGGTGAGCGGCCGCAGCGCCGTCAGAATGCGAGGACCGGCCAGCCTTCCCTGGTTAATGAGGTCGCGCACGTCGGCGTCGATCGGCTGGCCCAGACTTTGAATGGTGGTAAAGCCGCCCATCAGAATGGCGTAGACATTGGCCTCGGTATAGAGGGCCGCCTGCTGCGGGGTGGTCTTCGCGCCGCGGCCTGGCCCCATTTCGAGGCGTTCCTCCTTATTGAAATACCATCCCGGGTGGCAGTGCGTGTCGATCCAGCCGGGGGTTACGGTATCGGCGCTCAGGTCGAAATCGGGCTTGTGCCGCGCCGGACCGACGGCGGTAATGCGGCCGCCTTCGATGCTGATTTCCTGGTTGTGCAGCACATTTCCTTTGCCATCGATCAACGTGCCGGTCTTGACGATCAGAGGCTGCGCCCAGGCGAGCGCGCCCGCCAGAGCCAGCAGCAGGCAGTTTCGCAATTCACGGTTTAGCAACACGGTAGCTCCCTAAGCTGTAAATTCTACTGATTCCAGTCCCATCAGCTTACCGCAAAGCGGGCAATGGGGTATCATTTCGGGGAGGAGCACATCACCATGCATCGAATCGCTACGTTCGCTTTGGCCGCCTCGTTCGGCTGCCTGTCTCTTGCCGCACAAGGGGCCGCACAGCCGGCCGCGCAGTCCGCGGCGGCCCACAGCCTGACGGCCGAAGGCAAACAGCTCTATACCGCGATCAAGACCAATCTCATCAAGGCTGCCGAAAAGATGCCCGAGGAGAGCTACGCGTTCAAGGCTTCGCCCGATATTCGCACTTTCGGCGCGCTGATTGGGCACATCGCCGACACCCAGATGCGATATTGCGGGATGGCGCAAGGCACGCAGAAATCCGTCGATGCCGCTTCCAAGACATCCAAGGCCGATCTGGTCGCAGCGCTGAAATCTTCCTTCGACTTTTGCGATGCGGCCTGGGATGCGACCACCGATGCCAATGCCGGCGACACCGTTGGAGCGGGCAGAATGCAGTTGGCCCGTCTGACCATGCTGATGCGGAATACCATCCACGACAACGAAGAGTATGGCTACCTCGCCGTCTACCTTCGCATAAAAGGCGTGGTGCCGCCTTCCAGCGACCGTTCCACCATGTGAATGGAGTCTCCGAATCGGTTTGGGAAGCCAGGTGGGACAGATGATCGTTTTTTGTCGTCTGTCGAGCGCTGCGGCTCGGCGAAAGCCTGACATACCACGGAAAACGATGGTCTGTCCAAGGTCTGTCCCACTCGGGGTCAGGAGTTCGCGGTTTCAGCCGCGCTTGCCGATTTCGCTTAGCTTCCGGCGGACAAGCGCGATGACGTCGCTGGGATGGGTGACGGGCAGGACTTCATAGCCAGCCGCGTGGCCGGAAGCCTGGCCGGCGGCCGAATCCTCCACCACCAGAGCCGTGGCTGCGCCCAGGCGCTTGGCGGCCTCCAGATATGGCTCCGGATCGGGTTTGTGGCGGGTGACGTCTTCCCCGGTCACGACGGTATCGAAATGCTTTCGCAGCCCTCCGGCCGCCAGCAGCGGCTCGATCTCGGCGCGCGAACTGGAACTTACCACGCCCAGTTTGTAATCGCGGTGTAACTCGGCCAGGAAGCTGTCCAGGGCGGCATCGAATGGCGGCGCGCTGAGGGTTCGCTGGCGAAACAACCGCTTCTTGGCTGGATATTGGTCGAACAGGACCTGCCAGTCGACCGGGGGCTGGCGAGCGGCGGCCAGGTTGCGCATCACTTCGCGGTCATCGACGCCAATGCAGTGGTCTCGATAATAGGGCCAGGCCAGAGTGACGCCTAGAGGTTCTAGTACTTCCGCCCAGCAGGCGCAATGCACCGGCTCAGTATCGGCCAGAACGCCGTCAAAATCGAAAAGAATGGCGTCCAGGCCGGCCATAAGTTGTTAGAATTCGAGCGTATCACGCGGCGGTGTGGTATCACAGAAAGCGGAACGCAAAATATGGCTACTGAAGAAGAACTAAGAGCGGAACTCGAGCGCCTGCGTAAAGAGAACGAGGCATTGAAGCGCCCCACGCGCGGACAGATATCGATGCGGGTCAGCGAGAAGGGCGGCCTTTCCGTCTACGGCCTGGGAAGGTTTCCGGTCACGCTCTACCGCGAGCAGTGGGAAAAGCTGATCGGCATGGCGGGGGAGATCAAGCAATTCATCGAGGCTAACGACGCCCTGCTCAAGAAGAAGGAGTAGGCACGGCGCATGTGAGGCAGGCGCCACGCTGCCGCCGCGCTGCCGCCGATTGTCAATCGGCGCTGCCCGGTTGCGCACTAGCCTCCGGAAGCGGGTTATCAACCCGCCCCACGGTTAACACCGTACGGTCTTTGCAGGCTTCAGTACGAGGCTGGGCTCGAATCCTTTTACAAGAAGACCGCGAAGCTGTAGCCATGGCGCTCGAAGCCGAGCGACTCGTAAAAGCGGTGCGCGTTCGTGCGTTTCGCATTGCTCGAAAGCGCCAGCTTATAGCAGCCCGCCTTGCGGCACTCTTCGAGCGCGTGCGCCATCATGGCGCGCCCGATTCCTTGTCCCTGGCGCTCCGGCGCGACCGCGACGTCTTCCACCACCCCGGCCGGCGTTCCGCGCTTGCCCAGTTTGTCCATAATGACGAGGGTGTAGGTGCCGGCGACCTCGCCATCGGCGAGGGCCACCAGCAAGCGAAAGCCCGGCCAGGAGCGAATACGAGCCAGGTGCGCGCGGGCCTCTTCCAGGGTAAAAGAGCGCCCGCCATCGATGCCGGATTCGGCCAGCACGCGAAGAATTCCGGGGAGATCGCCGTCGGAGGCATCGCGAATTTCGATCTTAGCCATGCTGGTATTCTCCTACGTTGCCACCGTCTTAGGCATAATGAGGAGAGGAGGCGCTCCGTGACGATTACCTTGCCGCTTCAACCTCAGGAGGAGGCGCGGCTCATCGCGCTGGCCCGTTCGAAAGGCTTGTCACCGGAAGCCCTGGTGCGCGAGGCGCTGGACAAAATCCTCGCCGGCGCTTCTGAACCTCTCGATCCGCTGCAGCCCGAACGCATGACAGGCGCCGCTCTCGTTGCTGCGATGGAGTCCTCTCCGTACCGGGAGACCGACCTCGAAACCGCGCGGGCACGCTTCCCGGTCCGCGACGTGACGTTCTAACGAATGTGGCTGCTCGATACGAATGTCTTGTCCGAACTCCGGCGGCCAAGGCCCGAACCTAAGGTAGTGGCCTTCATCGCCGCACAGCCCCTGGACCAGCTTTACGTCAGCGTGGTAACCCTTGCAGAGATTCGTTTTGGGATTCAGCTTGCCGCAGCCGGCCGCCGCGTCGAACTGAACGACTGGCTTACCTATAAGGTGAGGCCTATGTTCGATCAGCGGATTCTTGCAGTCACGGAAGACGTCATCCTCAGGTGGCGGCTCCTGGTGGAGGAAGGCCGCAAAGCCGGGCACACATTTTCTCAGCCGGACCTTTTCATTGCCGCGACAGCCATCCATCACGGTCTTACGGTGGTCACGCGCGATCGAAGGGAATACGACGCGGCGCGAGCGTCCGTGGTCAATCCATGGGACGCTGAGCACGCTTAGGACCGCGGCGATCCAAGCCATTCGATGTCTTCCACCACGGGCGCTTCCACCAGGTCGAAATAGTGCTGCTCGATCGACACCGGCACTTCCGCGGCCGGTGTGTCCCAAACGATTCGCCCCTTGCGGATCATGATCAGTTGGGTGGCGATCTGTTCCACCGTGGAGAGCACGTGCGAGGTGAAGAACACGGTGATACCGCGCGCGGCGACCGACTGCAGCAGGTCGCGCATGATCTTCGAGGTGACCGGGTCGATGGCTTCGAAGGGCTCGTCTAGAAACAGCACTTCGGGGTTCGGCAGCAGGGCCATGGCGAAGGCAGTTTTCTTGCGCATGCCGTGGGAGCAGGCCGCGGCGAAGGTATCGCGGCCGTGTTCCAGGCTCAGCGCGCGGAGCAGTTGATTGCCGCGTTCTCGCGTTACCTGCTTGCCCAAACCGTACACGTCCCCGATCAGCGACAGGTGCTCCTCCACGGTCAGATCCTCGAACAGCCCGAGATCTTCCGGAAGCACTCCGATACGGCGCTTCAATTGGCTGCAGCGTGAGCGTACATCGAGGCCGCAGACTTGGATGTCGCCGCTCGATGGCGGCAGCAGGCCGGTGACCATCTTGAGGGTGGTCGATTTTCCCGCCCCGTTCGGACCGAGGAAGGCGCAGATAGAGCCGGCCGCCACCTCGAAGGTCAAGTCGTCAACGGCGGTAAGATTTCCGAATCGGCGCGTGAGCTTGCGGCAAGAGATCATCATCGCGAAGGTTGTCCTTGCCGGTAGAAGGCATTGACCAGCGCCAGGGCTTGGGCCTGGGTAAAACCGCCGTCCAGATAGAGCATGCGTGAGCCGGCGGCAATGGCCGGGGTGGCAATCACGCGCCCATCTAAAACGATGCCGATGCGATTACCGACATTCTTCAAAGTGACCTGCAATTCGCGCCGGGCAGCGTTCTGGTGGAAGGTGAGAAAGACGACCGGCTGCCCCGCGGAATTCTGGCGTACTTCCGCCGATTCGACGTCTTTCTCGGTGAGGAACGGCTGCCCGTCGAGACACAACCGCTCGCTGCCGCCTTTGACCGTGATCGGCTGGCCGGTATGCGGCCCGGAGCAGGGCACCAGCAAATCCACCGCCAATGTGACCGCCGGCCGCTGCGTATTCTGGCAGAAGCCGCCAGCGCAAGCGG
>JBEKYD010000253.1:0-11177 GCA_049511335.1 Bryobacteraceae bacterium
TCATCGAGACGAAGGACTCGGCGCTGAAGATCGGCACCGAGACCACCGACGACGTGCACGACATCCGCTTCGAGCGCTGCCGCGCCGTTTCGTGCTGCCGCGGCCTTACCATTCAGTTGCGCGACGAAGGGAACGTTTACAACATCGATTTCAGCGACATCCAGTTCACCTCGCAATACCAGGCGGCGCCGTGGTGGGGGCGAGGCGAGGCGATTTCGTTGACCGCGATTCCGCGCGCCAAAGGCCTAAAGGTGGGCAAAATCCACGATGTGCGGGTGCGCAATGTGACCGCGCGCGCCGAAAACAGCGTGCGCATCGAGGGCGTCCCGGAGAACCGCACCGCCGCGGTCACTCTCGAAAACCTCGATCTTACCCTGGACCGCTGGACGGATTACCCCGGCCCGGTGTTCGACAACCGGCCGACGACGGCGTCCGAACCGTTGGAGCCGCATCGCACTCCCGCCATTCACGTCCGTTGCGCCGACAACGTCACCGTCCGCGATTCGAAAGTGAGCTGGGGCAAAAACCGGCCCGACTACTTCACCCACGCGCTCGAAGCGGAACAGGCGGCGAACCTGGCGATTACCCGGTTCACCGGCGAGGCCGCGCATCCCGAACGCGACCAGGCGATTCTGATTCATTGAGGTCTTTTATGAAGCGCACTTTCCTTCTGGCGGCCCTCCTGCTGGCGCCCGCGCTGGGGTTGGACCGTCCCGGCGTAGTGTTCAAGATTTTTCAGTTTCCCGCCGACCGGATCCCCCGCATCGACGGAAACGCCGACGATTGGAAAATCGTGCCGGACGACTACGCCATTGGCATGGACCAGTTGGTGGACGACACTCATCCCGGCCGCAAGCCCGACCCCAAGGACCTGGATGTGAAAGTGAAGGTGGGTTGGGTGAAGGGCCTCAACCGTCTCTACTTCCTCTATGAGGCCTATGACAATTACTGGGACTTCTCCCAGCCCGGCCTGCACAACGACACCTTCGAGGTGGTAGTGGACGGAGACCTGTCCGGCGGCCCGCTGATCGAGCGCTTTCAACCCACCAAGGAACTGAGCGAGCGCGACGCCCACTTTTCCATGCACGGCGTACACGCGCAAAATTATCACATCATGACTCCCGCCGTCGGGAAGGATTGGGCGCTGGCCTGGGGTTGCAATTCGTACGTGAAGAACTTGCCGTATGCCAACGCGGCATCCCATTACGATTTCAAGCCTGGCCAATCGGGAAAGCTCACCCTGGAATTCTGGATCACGCCCTTCGACTACGCCGGCTGCGAAGGCCCGCAACGCGCGGTGGAATCCGTGCTGACGGAAAACAAACTCATCGGTTTATCATGGGCCGTGCTGGACTATGACGACGCCGCCAGCGAAACGCACTCCTTCTGGAACCTTTCGCGCCAGCACACCATGTATGGAAAAGCCGACGAGCTGGTGGCTTTCCGGCTGATGCCCTTGGAGCCGCAGCTTCGCAAGTTCGAAGCCAACTGGTCGTTCCAGGTGATCGATTATTACCGCCGTGTGGTGGCATTTCGCGACGAAACCACGGGCCAGGTGAACTCCTGGAAATGGGATTTCGGAGATGGAACGGCTTCGACCGATCAGAACCCGATTCACCAGTACCGCGAGGGCAAAGACTATACCGTGGTGCTCGAAGTGGAAGGTCCCGAAGGAAAGTCGCGCCGCGAAAAGATCTGGGACGTAGCGGTGAGATAAAGCGGCGGCTGCGGGATATTCCTCGAGGCGATTGAACGGATTGAAAATTTCCAGTTGCTGAATATGTGGCCGCAAAATTGCGAAACTGAGTACTCAGCACGCCGCGATGCCGGTCAGACGTTGGCGTCCATCCGCCTCCTTGAGAGATTCCTCTGCTGGGCTGCAAGCGCCTAACGTGAGCCCTCGGCGGCATAGATCGCATCCAGCGCCAAATAGCGGTCCAAATGCGGCTCCGGCTCGGCGCGAGAGCCCACATCCAATCGCATGAGTTGGTGACCGGTACGGCTGCTATACGCCGGCCACTGGGGCAGCCCGGAACCATTCGGATTCCCGCTCTTGATGAAGTTGACAAAGTACGCCTGCAGGACAGCGGATACCTTATAGTCGTCCTGCGTCCAGGTGTATCTGGGGTCGAGAGCGAGATTGCCCATGGCGTATTGAATCTCAGCCGAATGCGCCGCGCCACGGTGCGCTGGCGCTTCGCCGCCGCTCTCGGCTGCCGGCAGGAATCTCGGCCGGGGATGAGTATAAGTAGCGATACACCGGTTTGCCGCCGGTCCGCGCCTGAAGTACGGTCCATTTCCAAGTGCCGTAGGCGATGAATCGGGCGCTCGCCAGGTCGGTTGCGGCATCGAGAACCTCTTCCGGTGTGGAAGGCGCGTACACCTTCAGCACCTCGGCGCTGCGGTCTCCGTAAAGCCTCTTTACGGCATTGGCAAAATTCTCGGGGGTCGGATCGCTGGTCTCCAGCACCTCGCGCGCCGCGTGCTCCTCGGAGTTCGATCCCGCCAACAGCGGAATCTTGGCCTGTTCCGCGGCGGCGTAAATATCCGCCAGCGGCTTCGGCAGGAAATAGCCGTCCAGGTCCGTGCTGAAGCGCATTCCGGAACTGCTGGCCAGGGCCTCCTGAATCCGTTCCGCCGTCATGGCACGGAGAGCAGCCAGCGAGGATGCTCCGGCGGAGGCGGCGAACCTGACCCCTTCCTGCTCGGTTGCGGCAAGAGGCCGGGCCGGCAGGCTCGAAATCATCGCGCCGCTCTCCCCGATGGCGCCCGCGATCAGGTCCCTCGACAAGGGAGAAGCCATGAGCGCGCTGACCGAAATCGAACCGGCCGATTCGCCGGCGATCGTCACCCTTTTCGGATCTCCGCCGAATGCCGCGATGTTCGCCTGCACCCACCGTAGAGCGGCAACTTGATCCAGCAGCCCGTAGTCGCCCGACGCGTGATGGGGCGATTCGGTGGTCAATTCCGGATGAGAGAAAAATCCGAAAACGTTGAGCCGGTAGTTCACCGTTACCGCGACCATACCGTGGCGGGCCATGCTGGCGCCGTCGTAGCGCGGCTCCGAGCCATCCCCGTTCTGAAACCCGCCGCCAAAGATATAAACCAGGACGGGCAGCCGCTCCCGGTCCGATTTTGCCGGCGTCCAGACGTTCAGATAGAGGCAGTCCTCACTCATTCCGCTGCTGCGAAACCAATAGTCCGAAGTGGGCGTTGTTCGTTGCATGCAGCGCGGCCCGAACTTGTCGGCGTTGCGGACGCCCTCCCAGTTCTGAACCGGCAGCGGTTCTCTCCAGCGCAGATTGCCGGCCGGCGGCTGCGCAAACGGAATTCCTTTGAAGCTTCGAACGCCGGCATCCGGTGGCGCGGTCGTCTCGATGAGACCATTGGCGACCTTCACGCGGTCGGCGGCAAAAGCCGCTCCGGGCAACGCCGCGCTGAGAAATATCGCCATCCAAGAAATGAAGCTGCCGTTCTGTGAGCTCATGGTAACCTTGAACGCCATCCTTTCAACTAGGCCATCGAAACCCCTCGATTCTACCTCCTGTAGGGTTCTCGCCTGCCCCGGCGCAAGTGTGTGAGAATTGCGGTCGAGTGCCCGAACTGGTCTCCATTCTCTTTGGCGGTGCGTTCACCGCAGCTTCCGCATATGCCTGGGGCGCGCTGGCCTGGCGCAGGTTCTCCGCGCCGCCGGAAGTCGCTCTGGCAGTGGGCGCCGCGATCGAAAGCCTGCTGGTATTCATCGTCGTCGCGTGCGGCGCCGGCGGTTGGCCGGTGTATCTCGGCCTAGGCGCCGCGCCGCTAGCGTGGCTCGCCTGGCGATTCCGATACCGCGCCCCGGCAACTCGCCCTCTGCCGAAAGCCCCCAACTGGCCGTCCCTTTTGCCCGCCGTTCCCTTTCTTGCTTACGGCGTTTGGTATCTGGTCAACGCGCTGGCGCCCGAAACCTGGCCCGACGGCATCACCTATCATCTCGGCCTTCCCGCCGAGTATGTCCGAATCGGCGGCTTTCCCGGCCGCATTACCTTCTTCGACATGGTGCCACAGGGCATGGAAATGCTCTTCACCATGGCGTTTGCTTTCGGGCGCCACTCGGCCGCGAAACTGGTGGAGTTCGCTCTGTTTGCCGCTACGCCCCCGCTGATCCTCCGCATCGGCACGCGATTAGGATTGAGCCGCGCCGGAGGGTTCCTTGCCGCGGGCGCTTACTTTTTCGCTCCCGTGGCCGGACTCACTGGATCGTCGTCCTACAACGATGCCGCGCTGGTCTTCTTTGCCATGGCCTGCTTTTGGCTGCTGCTCGAATGGCGCGACGCCGCAGCGGGCGCGGGTGGCGGCGCGTACCTCTTGGCCGCGGGCCTCACTGCAGGCTTTTGCTACGCGGTCAAAATGCCGGGAGCGGCCGTCGCGTTGGGCGCGGCCCTATTCGTGATCGCCCAGCGGCGCTGGACCGGCCTGTGGCTATTGGCTGTGGGAGCGGCGCTCGGGATTGCGCCGTGGATGAGCCGCGCCGCGATCCTGACCGGCAATCCTCTGGCCCCGCTCGGCAACCGCATCTTCCCCAACCCGTTCTTTCACGTCGCCACCGAAAACGATCTCGCCGCCGGGTTGGCTTCCCTGCAGGGCGTGAAGTGGTGGGGAGTGCCTTGGCAACTGGCTTTTGGCGACCGTTTGGCTGGCACCTTCGGACCTCTCTTGTGGCTGCTGCCGCTAGCCCTGCTGGCATGGCGCAGCCGCGCCGGGCGGCTCGCGCTAACGGCGGCTCTGGTGCTCGCCACGCCCTGGTTGAGCAATCGAGGCGCCCGCTTTCTGATGCCCGCCATTGCCTTCGGTTGGCTGGCGCTGGGTTTGGTGCTGCCGCGCCGCGTTGCCTGGGCCGCGTTTTGGGTTCAAGCCGTGCTCTCGTGGCCGCAGGTGCTCAATGCCTTTCAGCCGCCCTGGACGTTCCGTCTGCACGAATTCCCGCTGCGCGCGGCCCTGCGCATCGAACCGGAGTCCCACTACCTGGCAACCCACTCCAAGGAATATGCCGCCGCGCGAATGATCGAAATCCACACCCCTCCGGACGCGCGCATTTTCTCTTTTAATCCCGTGGCTAATGCCTATCTCGACCGCGACGTGCGCGTTTGCTGGCAGTCGGCTGAGTGCGACCGCCTGAACGACATGTTTCATCTGTGCGCCAATGCCGCCACCGATTACTTCTATAACTGGCGCTTCGAGTTCGCTCGCCGGCCGCTGCGGGCCGTCCAGTTACGGATTCCCTCCGGCAACCCGAACGAATGGGACCTGGACGAAGTGGAGTTCGAGTCGGGCGGCGAGCGGATCAACCCCATCCCCGCCTGGACCCTCCGCGCCCAGCCGAACGTATGGGAAGCGCCGCTGGCTTTCGACGGTCTGGCGCTCACCCGCTGGCGCACCTGGGAGCCCGTGCGCCGCGGCATGTTCCTCGAAGTGGATTTCGACCTGCCGCGCCCCATCGACGCGGCCGTGCTTCTGTCCCATGCTCCGGCGGTTGGCGTCTCGCTCGACTGCTGGGGGCTGGGCATCGGCTTTCACTGGACCAAGCTCGCCACTCCCGGTGTCCCTACCCTGCGAAAGCCGGAAGACTGGCGATTCGCCCTGGCCCGGCAGCTCAAGCGCGCCGGCTATCGATACGTGGTGGCCCAGGTGGACAATTCCGGCTACGGCCCTCTCGGCCAGTCGATTCTGGCGCACGCACTCGAGTGGAACATGACCGTCGCAGCCCAGTCAGGAGAGACAGTGTTGTTTCGCGTACGTTGAAGCAGTTATCAGTTGTCAGTCGTCAGTCGTCAGCTATCAGTTTTCAGGCACGCGGGACGGAAGCCGTCCGACGACTGATAACTGAAAACTGACAACTGATAACTAACTCTTCACTCGTACCGCAAGGCTACGATCGGATCGATGTGCATGGCGCGTTGTGCCGGGACGAAGACCGCCAGCGCCGTGGCGGCAACCAGCACCAGCGAGATTCCGGCGAACGTACCCGGATCGGTGGCGCTGATGCCGTATACCAGCGACGCCATCAGGCGCGCGAACCCGTACGCCGCGGGCAGCCCAATGGCCAAACCGGCCGCGGCCGTCAGCATGCCGCGCCGGAACACTATCAAGAGGACATTTTGCCTCGCCGCGCCCAACGCGAGACGAATTCCGATCTCGTGCGTTTGCTCGGAGACCAGATATGCCATCACGCCATACACGCCGATGGCCGAGAGCACCAGCGCGATCGCACCGAACACGCCCATCAGCACCGCCATATAGTTCAGGCCGATGGCGGCGTTATGGATGGATTTCTCCATGGTCTGCATCTCTGTGATGGGTTGCTCCGCATCCACGGACCGGATGGCGGCGGTTACCGCCGGCGCCACGCGCAGGGGATCGCCCGCGGTGCGAATGCCCAGATCCATCCATCCCGCCGGCGATTGCTGGTAGGGCAGATAGATGCTTGCGCGCGGCTGGCGGTCGTACGGATTGTGAACCAGCTCGCCCACCACGCCCACAATGGTCAACCATGGGTTTTTCGAATCGGGTGCGCCGATTTTGATGTGCTTGCCGATGGGCGACTGGTTGCTCCACCAGCGGTGCGCCAGGCGCTCGCTGATTACGGTGACGCGTGGCGATTCGGAACCGTCTTCGTCCCTCAGAAATCGGCCGGCGCGCAATGGCACGCGCAGCGTGGCGAAGAAATTGGGGCTTACTACCTGATACATGGCGTGGGGCAGGTTAGAGGGCTCGACGGCGCGTCCCTCAATGGTAAAGTCGCGGCTGCTCGAGTGCCCGCTGTACGGCATCGCAGTCGCCGCCGTGGCGGAACGAACTCCCGGAATCACCGAAATCTTCTCCAATACCTCGCGGTAGAACGCAGCCTTCCGCTGAGGCTCCTGGTACTTGTTGTCGGTGAGCGCCAGCCGCAAGGTGAGCAGAGTACCCGGCTCCAGTTCCGCGCCGCGCTCTTGCAGCGTCTGAAAGCCGCGCACCATCAAACCGGCGCCCACCAGCAGGATCACGGCGAGGGCGACCTCGGCGGCAACCAAGACGTTGCGCAAAGCGTGCCGCCCACCGCCCACCGAGGAGCCGCGGCCTCCCTCCTTCAGCGAATTGGTGAGGTTCGGCCGCGAACACTGCCATGCCGGCGCCAGCCCCGCAAGCACGCCGGCGATTAGTACCGCCAATAGGGTGAAGCCCAGGGTCCGCGTGTCCAGGGCGATGTCTTTCCAGCCCAGGATGTAGCGTTGAATATCCAGCGGCATCCCGCCTTTAATCGCGTTCATACCCCAATAGGCGAAACCCAGGCCGAGGGCCCCTCCGCAGACCGAGAGCAACACGCTTTCGGTGATGAGCTGTACGACTACGCGGGAACGGTTGGCGCCGAGGGCCGTCCGCAGGGCGATTTCGCGCAAGCGCGCCGTGGCCCGCGCGAATTGCAGGTTGGCGACGTTGACACAGGCAATCAGCAGCACGAACAGCACCGAGCCCAGCAGCATCGTCAGGTATTCGCTGGTCTCGCGGTCCACCAGGAATTTCCGCGCCGGCCACACCGCGAACTGGCGCTTCTTGTCGGTATCCGGGTAGGCTGCCGAAAGGCGCGCGGCGGTGCTGTTGACTTGGGCCTGCGCTTGAGGAACACCGTTCCCCGGTTTCAGCCGCGCAACCGAAACCACATTGGTGCTCCGGCGCTGGGTCCGCTGCTCCGGCGTGAGGGCGAGCGGCGTCCAGATCTCCGTGGCCAGCGGGAAATCGAAGCTCGATGGCATCACCCCGGTCACGACCACGGTTCGGTCGTCCAGCCGCACGGATTTTCCCACGATGGCGGGATCGGCCCCAAAACACCGCTTCCACAAAGCATCGCTGAAGATCACTTCCCGATCGCGCCCCGGTTGATCTTCGCCGGGCTGAAATCCGCGCCCGATGGCGGGCCGGATCCCAATAATACTAAAAAAGTTGGCGGTCACCAGTGCTTGTTGGACCCGCAGCGGCTCGTTACCCGCGCCCACGATATTGGCCATCCCGTATTGCCAACCGCCGAACTCGCGGAAGGTTGTGTTGTCGCGCTGGATGTCCGTCGCGTCCGCCGGCGCAATCTGGTCCCAATCGCCGGGATTATCGGGATCGGCTCCCACCACCATGGCAAGGCTATCGAGGTCCGGCAGCGGAATGGGTTTCCAGAGCAGGCTGTCGCAAACGCTGAAAACCGCGGTGGTGGCGCCGATGCCGAGCGCCAAGGTCAGCACGGCAGTCACGAAAAAAGCCGGCGAGGCGCGAAGCATGCGCGCCGCATAGCGAGCGTCGTGCCAAAGGTGCATCTCGGACCTCCGATACAGGTATTACGCTGGCTAAGCGGTCGCGGTTCGGGTAATTTCCATGCCTTACCTACGGCCACCAAACAGAAAAGTGGGGTCAGCCCCCAAATTTTGGTAGAGCACGGCGAGCGGCTGCATCAGGCAGTTAGAATCTGTCAATCAACTGAAAAGATTACGTTTAATTGGCGTGAAACGGCTTTCGGCGAGAAGGGTCTGATCCCCTCTGCCCCAGGTGCCCCCGGGAGCGTTAACCTCGCCAGATTCGGCGGCTGGGGCGTGTATCTTTGTCCGGCTGGGTCGGACTTCCTGAAGTTTGGACGCTTCGCGCGGCTGGATGTGACGCTCCAGGAACGACCTTAGGCGCCATCGCGTACGATTCTTGTGGTTCCGAAGTCGAGCGCGAAGTGGGTCTCGGAAAAGGACCCGTAGCCGTATTTGCGATGGTACGTCGTGATCTTGCAAATCCAGGCGAAGACACCGCCGAGCTTGGCCGACTCACGCTCGATCAGTGAACGGTGAATGAGCAACATCTGGCCGGCTGAGGCGTGAGGTTCGCAGTCGTCATTTCCCGCAAGTTATGTGTCCAGTCGGTCCAGCGCGCGACCTCATGACCGTCCTCCTCGACCACAACCGCTTCTGGAGTGCATCGAAACTGGAACCTGCGCGCCGTGAGGATGGGCGCTGGCAGCCAGACTCCGCGCCTAAATCGCCACCACTGCCACCGCGGTACTGTGTCCGGGTCGGCCAGTGCGGCGAGCCGCCAGATACGCCAATCAGAGTGACGATCCGCCCAATCCACCGCGGACCGACGAGTATAGCTACCGCCAAAGACCAGGGGATGTTCCGTCTCCCACCCGATGGTGCGTCGTGCGCCCTCTGCGTAGATGGTGGGTACATCAGGGGCGGAGGGTCCGACGCAGGCCTGAATGACGCCGATGATTTCGAGGTCGTAAGCCGAGTTAGCGCCCTCCTGGACACGTCCAGAGGCCTCCGCAATGAGCCACTCCTGACCGATTTGCCGGTGCCAGATAGCAGCGAGTTCCGTAGCTACCTCCCCGGGCAGAGTATCCACGGAATCGCGGACCACGCCGCACTTCGGCCAGCCCCCCGGTTGCTTCCCCGGAGGGACCCGCCATAGGCCCAGATCGATTGGGCAGGTTTGCGCGGCGAGCCAAAGAGCGTCGGATCGCGGCATGGCCCTTTCAACTGCGGCCCAGGCCAGGGATCTCAGAAATGCGGAGCGGTAAACTTCGCTAAGCGGAAGGTCCAAGCAACCAAGATGGTCGTCATCCTGCCGCGTCCAAAAGTCAATGTAGGGCCTGCGCAGCTTGAACTCCGTGAGTTCGACGAGCCTCGTCCATTCAAACGCCCACTGCGTAAGGAACCCAGGACTGTATTTGTTGTCGATGTGCCTCGCGCGCACAAGATACACGGGTGGCACAAAGCTCTCAGCGTAGCGTAGGAAGAAAGGATCTACTTCGAACCCGGGCTGCGCCGTTCCGGAGTGCATCTCCTTAACTGCCGGGTCGCCGATGTATTCTTCGTACAGTCTTCTGGCGACCAACCAAGAGAGAAGGGAGGGCTTCAAGAGTCGTGGGGAGACTGCGTCCCACGGCGGAATGTCAACATCACGGGTTTTCGCCTGAAAGAAAGCAAGTAGCCCAAAGACTGCCACGCTCTCCAACTTCTGCACGGCCATCCACGCCAGGACCGCAGTGGCCACGTCCGTTCCGAGCTTCGCATCGGCCATCAGTGAGCCGAGTGAGACACACGCTCTCTCCCTCACTAGCCCAGACGGCCAACTGAGCCGCTGAAGAAGCAGGTCAAGCCCAGAGGCCTCGGCGTTCGTCACGACGTTCCTCCTGGAATCCACGTCGGAGGCGACAGTCTCAGGGGTACGAGTTGCAGCGTGGCCTCAGTTGCAGCCCGCGCTACACCCTTCGCGGTTTCCGGCTGCTCCATGAACAGCAGAAACTCCACCAACCGGGAGATGTAGCTCTGCACCGTGACACCGGATCGATTCACGTGCTCGGGGTCCGACATCAGGGTGCTTTGCAAAAAGGCCAGCCATTTCTCCGGATAGATCTCCTTTAGCTTCGCCCAGACATACCGTACGTCCTCGGATCGCGAGAAGTAGCGGTTCCATCCGTATCTCCTCGCCTGCGCCACTACCAGCGCCTCGTAGGCGGCTTGCCTGCCCCTAATTTGCAACGTCAACTCGAAGCGTAACTTCGAGTCTCCGGAAAGAAAAGATCTACCGCTGTCATACGCGTCTAGTATGTCGAGCACAGCCTCTTTATGGCCCCGGGCGCTCCAGAGTGTCGCCCACCGATCGACATCCTCATCTTCGCGGTAGCTCCTGGCAGCCTTGGACGCCTCCAGATATGCCCCAAAGTTCTCCGGGGGAAAGTCGCCGGGGTCTGGCATTGGTCCACTCTCGACTAGACGCGTCTGCTCCGTGAGTGAGGTCCGCTCAGGCTTGGGGTCCTCCGAGGGCACGTGGAACAAGGACATTCGATGCAGACACTCGGTCGCGTTGGCGTCGCTACGGTCGGAGCGTTCTGCCAATGCCAAAAGGTTCTCCCCCTCGACCGCAGTCTCGGCGACCGCCCGGAACACCCTGTTCCCGAGGTCCGCGTTGGCCACAAACGTTTTAAAAATGGAGTGAGCGTCCCAATGCTCGCCGGAGGCGATTAGCCACTCGTGGTACCCGACGAACCATTGGAGATTGCCCTTAAACCTGAATCCGGCGTGAAGAATGCGATTTCAAACCTAAATCGGCTTCAGTCGGTTAACCTTGCGCAGGATGCCGTTGGCCAGATCCTGGAGCAGTGGCGACTCTCGGAGGCGAAGAACCGG